>CALHCB010000056.1 GCA_937930695.1 uncultured Acidimicrobiales bacterium
AGAAAAGATCTTCAGCGTCGCGCTGGTGGGTCGACCGAACGTGGGAAAGTCGACGTTGTTCAACCGCCTCATTGGACAAGACCGATCGATTACCCACGACATGCCCGGGACCACTCGTGACACCATCGACACCGTTGTAGACACGATCAGCGGTCCGATTCGCTTCCTCGACACTGCGGGGATGCGCCGCCGCAGCAGGATCGACGAAGACACCGAGTACTACTCGGTCGTGCGAGCGCTCAAGGCGGTCGACAAGGCAGACGTTGCCTTGCTCGTCATCGATGGAACCGAGGGAATTACCCAGCAAGACCAACGCCTTGCAGAACGAGTGGATGCCGCAGGCTGTCCGATCCTGCTGTGCCTGAACAAATGGGACTTGCTCACCACCGATCAGAAGTCCGACTTTGATTTTCAGGTCGAGCGGCGACTCGGCTTCCTGCCGGACATTCCCGTTCATCGAGTATCAGCACTGACTGGCCAGCGAGTGGACCGGCTGCTGCCCTCCATGGGGCTCGCCATCGAGGCCTATCAGCAGCGAGTGCCGACGAGAAAAGTCAACGACGTCATTCGCCGAGCGCAACAGGCAACACCTGCTCCCGGTGGCGCTCGTGTGCTCTACGCCACTCAGGGAGCAGCTCAGCCACCGACGTTCACGCTGTTCACGAACCGTGATCTTCCTGATCACTATCTGCGCTATCTGGAACGTCAGCTCCGCGACAACCTGGACCTGGGCCCCACCGCAGTCAAGTTGCGAGTTCGTCGCCGTTCGGAGTAGCACGACCAGGCCCCAGACCGAGACACGTCGTCGTTTTTGGGGACATGCTGCCCAAAACGGGACGACAGAATCGGGCAATTTGGCGACCCGAAAGCAGCTTCCTGGCGCAGTAGATCGGTCTCTGTCTCCGCTGATTGAGCGGGTTGGGCGAGTTGTCACATGCTCGTCGCTGAGTGTCGGCTCAGTGAACTTCTCCGGCTCGATGACCGGTATCGGGGTACTATCTCCTTCATGGAACGGCTCGTGCCCGCGCTAGCGGCCGTCATCTGCGTCGGCGCAGCTGTTGTGTGGATTCAGTCCACCGTTGCCCGTCGCAAGGTGGCAACACGGCTGTCAGCCGAACAAATTGATCCCGATTTGTGGCGACTGGCGGACGCCGAAGCTCGTCGCGACCTCCAGGCCAGCATCACGGCCATCGTTTCGGTCGCCGTGCTGACCATCGTTTTTCTTGCAGATGTTCCGAACTCGGTTGCGCTCGCATCGGGCCTTCTTGCTGTTCCGAGCCTGGTCACGCTGCTCCGTCGCCGCGAGCTGGCCGAGGTCGAACGGATTGCGGCCAGCCGATCCGAGATCGAGAAGCGAGCCCGAGAGGTATTGAGCCAGGAAGAGTTGGCACCACTCCAGTGGGCCAACCGGCTTGCCCCGTCGACGTTGCCCGATCTGCCGGGATTCGAAATCGGTCAGGCCTATCAAGCAGGTAGTGGCGCCATGGCTGGCGACTTTTACGACGTGTTCCAGGTCGATGGTGATCGAGTCGCTGCGGTGATTGGCGACGTCACTGGGCACGGCATCGAACCCTCGATCACTGCGCTCCAAGCGAAATATCTTCTCCGAGCCTTTCTTCTTCAGTTTCGAGATCCCGGCCAGGCGCTCGAGCAGCTCAACATGCAGATGTCAGAGATTGAGCGGGGCGACGAGTTCATCTCCCTTTGTGTCTTGGTCTTCGACACCGATGCCGAAACGTTGCGCTACGCCTCCGCTGGACACCCGGCTGCCTTTGTTTGGCATGGTCGTGAAGTCCGGCCGCTCGGAGCAACCGGCCCCCTGTTGATGCTGGATCCTCGAGGGTCCTACCACTCACGTGAGCTGGCATGGGACCCGGACGACGTGGCAGTTCTCTACACCGATGGTCTGGCTGAGGCCCGCAACGGTGATGCGCTTTTCGGTGAAGACGGTGTGGCCAGCATGATTCGACGTGACCCAACGGCCTCCCCAGACGTGCTGACCAAGGTGCTCGTCGAGGCAGCTCGAGACTTTGCGGGTGGGCCGATCGATGACGACGTGGCGGTGCTCGTCCTCCGACGGGTTTGAACCTGACCGAGACGTGGTTGGCTTGGGATGAGACGGATTCTGGCTGTTGAGAACATTTGCGACGCGATTCCCTAACCTGACCCGGTGCCTTGGTGCGATCCGTGCGACAAGTATCTGACCCCAAACGGGCTCACCGAGGATGGTTCGTGCCCCACGTGCGAGACGAAGGCAGACGTCGCCGACATGAAGGCGGCAGCAACAACGCCGACAAAAGCGCCGTGGCACTTCTGGCTTATGGTTATCGCACTTGTCGCCTATTTGGGCTGGCGTCTCATCGAAGCAGCTCTGTGGCTGGTTGATCAGTTGTGACAGAACGGCTCTTCCCCGACTGGGACACACAACAGTCACCCACGCTCGCCGAGCTGTACGACGACATGCCGTCGAAGATGGTCGAGCGCCCCTTCGGGCGTAGTCGTTCGGGCGAACCGTTGGATGAGGCCGTGGGTGTCGCCATGGTCCCGTTCATCAAACAGACGCTGAAGCTCGTCGCAACCCAGCGAGCGGAGGCCGAGGGTTCACCACTCGACGGCGAACGGTTCGAGGAGCACCGAGCGGCGGCGCTCGACGATTTGATTGAACTGCTCAACGCCTGCATCTCCGAACCGGATTACCACATCGACGCCCAGCGGCTCATGAGTCGCCGCAGCACGTACTCACTCGAGTTTGATGAGTATCTGTCCAAGTGCTGTTTCGAGCTCGCTGACCGAAACCCCGAGCTTCATGTGTTGGTGGCTGATGCAACGTTCTCCCCAACGGTCGCTGGTCTGGCCCGATCGGTGAGCCTGCGCGAGGCCTACCCGTTGCTGTGCCGCACGTCTCGGTTCACCCATACCGAGGAGATGTACGCCGAGCTCGACGGACCGACGAGTGCGCTTGTCCGCTGGTCGGCTCGCAACGTGGCAGACCGGTTCGACGAACCTCTGTGGCGGGCCTATACGCGGAGCACCTGCTTCTTTCTCTCTTCGTCGTTGGCCTCTCTTCCCCGGGAACATTCGGGTCTCGAACGTGCTCGTTTCACCGAACTGGAGTGTCAGCTCGACGGCGCGGAGTACTGCGTCTGGCACTACGAGTGGGACCAGACTCGTTGGCGGGGCACGCCTGCGTTGTGGGCGGGGATCGTCATGTCACTCCTGCTGTCAGCCTGGGTCCTCAGCGGTCTCGCGGGGACAAGCGTTCTCCGTTGGCTGGTACTCGTACCAGCACTGGTCGGTCTCATTCTTGAGCAGCGAACAGTGTTCGGGCGTGAGCGCAAGGAACGCGACGCCACATTGAGCGAGCAGCGAGAGCTCGCTGACTCAGCCCTGGATCGAAGTGTGGCAACAAATCGCAGTCTCCAAACCGCGGCGAGCGATCTACAACACCAGGTCCGCCAAATCGAACACCTCAATCGAGTCGGCACAGAGCTCAGCCAAGTCCAGAGTGCCGACGTGATCTCCCAGATCGCCGTCGACGCACCGACCGTGCGCCTCGGATTCGACCACGCTTCCCTGTACGTCTTGTCCGATGTGGGAGAACTCGAGCTGCTTTCCCAGGCGAGTCCGCCGGTGGGCACAGATCCAATCGAGCCTGAGAAACGCGATGAGCTGCTGAAGTTGATGGCAGGTGCCGAGACCGCGGTCGTTCGCTCCGAGGAAGGCGAGTGGCTCGGTGCTCCTTTGGTCTCCGATGACCAGACGCTGGGGATTCTCGTCGTAGACAATGCGACGTCGGGGCGCGTCCTTGGTCCAGAAGATGTCAGCCTTTTGACAACGTTCTCGACCCAACTGGCAACGGCCTTCGCCCGAACGCAGCTCTATGAAACGCTCGAAGACCGTGTTCGTCAACGCACGGTGCAGCTCGAAGAGGCACGCCAAGTAGCCGAGGAAGTATCGATCGCGAAGTCGTCCTTCCTGGCGAACGTCTCCCACGAATTGCGAACACCACTGACCTCGATTCTTGGGTTCGCTCAGCTCGTGGCCAAGCGAGTCGATGATCGAGTAGCCCCGGCCGTCGATCCCAACGACGCACGCGCCGTGAAAGCGATTGACACCATCCGTTCCAACCTCCAAATCGTGGATCTCGAAGGCCGTCGCCTCACCATGATGATCAACGATGTTCTCGACCTGGAAAAGATCGAGTCCGGCGAGATGACCTGGAATCTGGATCCGATCCGACTCACTTCAGTGGTCGAGCAAGCCCTTGCATCTGTTGAGTCGCTCGCAATGGAGACGGATGCGCTCGTCACCTCGGAGGTCCAAGCCGATCTGCCCCAAATCACGGGTGACCATGACCGGCTCGTTCAGGTGATGATCAACTTGGTCTCAAATGCGCTCAAGTTTGCTGCTGGTGGTGAGGTGACGATCACGGTGCGCCAGCATCACGACGGAGCGCTTGGGTCAACGATCGAGACCTGTGTGAGCGACAACGGCCCTGGCATTGCCCCAGACGAACTCGAGGCGGTGTTCGACAAGTTTCGACAGGCCGGAGACATGCTCACCGAGAAGCCGAGCGGTACCGGTCTCGGTCTCCCGATCTGTCGAGAGATCGTCGAGTATCACGGTGGTCGAATCTGGGCCGAGAGTTCCCCTGGATTAGGGACTTCTTTTTTCTTCCTGTTGCCGATGAACTAAACATCAGTCCTGATCGACGAATGAGTGCAACTCCTCATCATCGATTCGCGACGAATCGCGTTCGCAGAACGTCACTACAGCGAACGAACGGCGGACGAGAGTCCAAGACAGGCAGCTCCAGAAATGAACCCCGAGCATTCTCAACCCGAATCAACGGAGACAGACGCTGACACGAGCGTGTCTCTCGAGGCATCTTTTGCTTCGCTGTCAGTTGGTCGATCATGGCTCCAGGGATGGGCCGATGATGTTGGGATTGGATTCGGGCAGCGGCGTGACGAAATGCAAATGGTGCTCATGGAGTTGTTGACCAACGCGATCGAAGCATCCGCATCGAGCGCTCCGGTGGTCTGCGAGCTCATGTCTGATGACAAGAATCTCGGGCTCCGTGTCATGAATGCGAATCCCTCGGGCAATCCCGTGGAGATCCGAAAGATGCCAGAGCCGTATGCGCTGCGAGGCCGCGGTCTTGCCTTGGCACAAGAAATGTCGGACCATCTCGAGATCTCGGCAGTGGGCTCCCAGGTCGACATCTCCGCCTACTTCAACCGCTAGCTCGCCGCCACTGCTTCTGTTTGCGAGCGAATCTGCGGGCACGACCCGCAAACGACAAAGGCCTCCGACATGATGTCGAAGGCCTCTGTTTGATTGCTTGTCCTGGTGTTTACTGTCGGGCTGGCGAGATTTGAACTCACGACCCCCTGACCCCCAGTCAGGTGCGCTACCAGGCTGCGCCACAGCCCGTCCCGCAACAGGACCGAAGCCCTGTCTTGCGACCGCTGCATCGTAGCGCCGCGAAGGCGCGGTAGCGTCGCGAAATATGTGTGGACGTTTCGTCTCCGCTTCGCCGCCCGATGAGATTGCCAATTACTTCGGGACCGAATCGGCTGAACAACAACTCGAAGAGAGTTACAACGTGGCGCCGACGAACGAGGTCTACATCGTTCGAGCACACGAACAACACCGCCACCTGACGGCGGCAACGTGGGGTCTTGTCCCGTTCTGGGCCAAGGACGCGAAGATCGGGTCGAGGATGATCAACGCTCGATCTGAAACCGCGCCGTCCAAACCAGCCTTTCGCCGAGCCTTCTCCAAGCGCCGCTGCTTGATCCCCGCAGACGGGTTCTACGAATGGGCAGCCCCGACTGACGATGTGGTGGAACAGACCAAGGCCGCGTTCAAGGCCGCGGGCACCAAGTACGTCAAACCCAAGAAGCAGCCGTTCTACATTTACCGGACTGATGGTGAGCCGCTTGTGTTTGCCGGACTCTGGGAGCGTTGGTATCAAAAAGATGCCGATGGCAACGACATTCCCGATGCCGAACCGCTTGAGTCCTGCACGATCCTGACGTGTGCAGCCAACGACACGATGGCGCCCGTGCACGATCGGATGCCGGTGATGGTTCCGCCTTCGGCCTGGGACAATTGGCTGGATCCTGATGCGGATACCGAGCACATGAAGTCGTTGCTGGTTCCGGCTCCAGATTCGCTACTGACCATGCATGCAATCACCACAATGGTGAACAGCGTTCGCAACAAGGGATCTGAACTAGTTGCGCCAGGCGTGGTCGAGCAGGTCACTCCGTGAGTGAGCTCCCCATTCAGCGTCGAATGAGCCGGCGGCTCGTTCGATTCCAAGCTCGCCTCGAAGCAAGCCTTGGAGACCGCTGGATTCCGCTGATCGTGTCGGTAAGTCTCATTGGAGTACTGGTGTTCACCGGTCTGGCTCGGGTGAACAGTCTCGAGAGCGGGCGGGATCTTGGTGGGTACAGCCAAGCTGTCTGGCTGCTCGCCGAAGGAAAGATCCCCGAAGCATCGTTGTTCGGCGACGGTGTCCACGTGCTCGAGCTGCATTGGTCGTTCATCCTCTACCCACTTGCTGGTCTGGCCACGATCTTTCCAACGGCAGAGATGCTGATCGTGACCCAGGCGGTCGCACTGGGGATGACGGTCTTTACGCTTTGGCGGCTTGCTCGTCGAATCGCAAACCTTCGCGTCGGCGCCGCCACCGCGTTGGTGATGGCTTTTGCCCTGCACCCTGCCACCCATCGACTTGCGGTGAACGACTTCCACCCCGAGACCATGGCGGTGCCCTGTCTGGTCGGTCTCGCCTACTTCGGAGCAGCCAAGCGGTGGGTTCCTTACTGGATCTGTGTGGTGCTGATTCTCGCCTGCCGAGCTGATCTTGGGCTCGCGGTCGCTCTGTGGGGATTCGTGTTGCTCGGCGATGGCGAGCGGCGTGGCGGCCTCTGGACGCTCGGTGTTGGCTCTGTGTGGGCGCTCGGTCTTCTCCTGGTCGTGCAGCCTCTCTTTGGAGAAGCCTCGGTCTTCGGCGGGCAGTACGGCGCCTACGGCGACTCCTTGGGTGAGGTGCTCGTGAATGCGGTGACCGATCCGCTCACGTTGTTGCGCGATCTCACCTCAGCGGAGAACGTCGCGCTCCTTGTTGGGCTCTTAGCGCCCGTGATCTTCTTGCCGTTGCTCTCGTTGCGTCACCTTCTGCCGGCGGTTCCGTTGGGAGCCATCTACTTGATCACCGACGTCGACGATTCTGGGGCGTTCGCGGAGCGCAGCGCATTGTTGCTCGCCTTTGTCTTGATCGCCGCAGTCTTCGCAGTGAGCCGGTTGGGTGACATGGGCGTGGATCGTGTGTTCGTTGATGTTCGGTTGCTCACAACGATCGTGGCGGCTGCGGGACTTGTGTTCATCAGTGCGTCGCCGATCTCGCCGTATGAGCGTCCCTGGACCTGGGGGGATCAGGACCCAACCGACCTCGCTGTACTGGCCGCGACCGAGCAGCTGCCGCCTGATATTGCGATTCGGGCCTCCTCCTCGGCCTTGACGCCGTTGTCTGGACGATTCTGGCTGTATGCCCTCGATGATTCGCGCCGACCAGACGCGGCCTTTGATCTGGCCAATACCAGAGCGCTTCTCGTCGTCGACCGCGATTTGCCAGCCGTGACGGCTGAAGAGCGACAGGCCTTCATCGATGTGGCGACCAACGCAGGATTCGAGGTGCGGATTGATGACCGCGAGAACGGCGTGACGCTCTACTTCCGACCATGACCGATCCAGCCGCCACAACAACTGAGCCGTTGTTCAGCCGCGCCAACCTCATGACCTGGCCGAACCTGATCACGCTGGTTCGCTTGCTCTGCATCCCGGTCTTCGTATGGCTGTTGTTCGGGCCCGAGCGGCGAGCCTCAGCTGCTTGGCTTCTCGCCGCACTCGGTTCGACCGATTGGGTTGACGGATGGGTCGCTCGCCGATTCGATCAAACGAGTGAGTTCGGTCGGCTCTTCGACCCGGCAGTTGACCGGCTGATGTTTGTGGTCGCGATACCGGCAATCGTCATCGATGGCTCGATGGAGCTGTGGCTGGCGGTACTCATTTTGGCCCGTGAGGTTGCTCTGGCGATCATCGCCATCGGCCTGCAAGCCAAAGGCATCGAGGCGATGACCGTCACGTGGGAAGGCAAGACCGGAGCGTTCTTGCTCATGTTCGCGATCCCCATGTTCTTGGGAGCGGCATCAACCCTGTCCTACGCCGACATTCTTGGCTGGTTGGCCTGGGTTTTCGCGGTCCCCGGCATCGCATACAGCTGGTACTCGCTGATTTTTCAGTACGTCCCCGAGGCTCGTGTCCGTCAACGTCAGTCGCTTCATGTAGGTTCTGAACAATGAACACTCCCGATGACCTCCGATATTCATCAGATCACGAGTGGATCCGGGCCGAGGCAGATGGCCGCGTCAGGATCGGGATCACCGACTACGCCCAGGACGCATTGGGCGACGTGGTCTTCGTCGAACTCCCTGAGGTTGGTGCCACAGTCGAGACTGGTGGTGCCATGGGCGAGGTCGAGTCGACCAAGTCAGTCTCCGACGTGTACGCCCCGGTGAACGGCACGGTTGTCGAGGTCAACAACGATCTCGACGATGCCCCCGAGAAGCTCAACGAAGATCCGTACGGCGACGGATGGATCTGCATCGTCGAACTCGCCGACCCTGCGGCGCTCGCAGAACTGATGGATGCGGCGGCGTATCGAGTCCTGACGGAGAGCTGAGTTCGTGGCATCCCTCTGTTCCTCTTGCGGTTACGACAATCCCCTCGGCGCGAACTTCTGTTCGTCATGTGGCGATCCGACCCGACCACCCCGAGGCGACGACACTCAGGCGCTCGATCCGACGATCGATGCGCCCATCGTCCTGGTTGACGGTCCGCCAACCGCTGGCATGCTCGTGGTTCGCCAGGGCCCAAAAGCGGGCAGCAAAATCGCGCTTGATTCGCCCCAGATTCAGATCGGTCGTCATCCAGAAAGTGACATCTTCCTGGATGACATCACCGTCTCACGTCGCCATGCTGAGGTGCTTCGCGAACCCCACGGATATGACGTGGTCGATGTCGGCAGCTTGAACGGCACGTACGTGAACCGCAAACGAGTCGATCGGGCGCCATTGAGCGACGGGGACGAGCTGCAGATCGGAAAATTCAAGCTCGTCTACGTTGCGATCGAGGGAGAGGGAGGTTGATGGCTGTGGTAACAGACAACGACCACTGGTCAATTGGTGAAGTCTTGTCGCTTCTCCAAGACGAATTTCCCGAGATCACCATCTCGAAGATTCGCTTTCTGGAGAGCCAAGGACTGATCAGTCCTGAGCGGACGCCTTCGGGCTATCGACGCTTTTATCAAGTCGACTTCGATCGGTTGCACTGGATCCTTGTGCAGCAGCGGGATCACTACCTGCCGTTGAAGGTGATTCGTGATCGTCTTGATTCGGGAGAATCTGGGCTAACAGAATCCACGGAGTCCGCAGGCACTCTGCTGAGGGGCAGTGACACCTTGTTCGACGCGGCATCAGGGTCCGAAGACGCTGATTCCTTGCACGACGGCACCATTGCCGAGGGCGCCGACGGCGATGCAACCAGCGAACACCCAATCGCAGACTCTGGCTCGCCTGCTGGTCAGAGCGACGAGGCCCTTGCCCAAGCCCCGCCAGCAGAAGCGCAAGCCGAAACGGCCGCGGAGCCTGCCGAGGACGCGGAACCCTCGCCAACCGTGGATGAGATCATGCAGAGCGCTGCGCCTGGCACTGATCCTGCCCTTGCGGCCAAGGTCGATGCGGCAGTCGCAGCGTCGGCGCCGGTCACCGAGCGTCGTGAGAGTACTGATGGCGGCCCAGACGACATCGACCACGACATCGCGCTCACCAAGGAAGAATTGGCAGATGCTTCTGGTTGTGGCATGCCGATGATTCATGACCTGGAACGATTCGGCCTGATCGCGGGTCGAGAAACCGGACCAGCCATTCTGTATGACGGAGAGGCCCTGATGATCGCCCGGCTCGCCGGACAATTCGGCAGCTACGGGCTCGATCCTCGACACCTTCGTACGTTCCTTGTTGGCGCGTCTCGAGAGGTCGAGTTGCTGTTTCAAGTGGTCGAACCCTTGCTCTACCGCCGAGATCCCGAGCAGCGGAAACGCTCGCTCGACACCCTCGATGATCTTGTTGAGCTGAGTGCCAATCTTCGTGCCATTTTGATGAGACAGCGCGTACGAGCGCAGCTCCCGAGTCAGCGGGGCTAACCTCAGAACATGACGATCGAAATGGAGCTGGTCGGCGTGCGGGTCCAGATGCCGACAAGCGCTCCGATTCTTTTGCTGCGGGAGACCGAAGGCGATCGAAGGACTGTCCCGATCTACATCGGTGGTCCAGAAGCGCATGCGATTGACCTTGCACTCTCAGAGACCCCAATGGCCCGGCCGATGACACACGATCTGCTCGTGATCCTTGTTGAGGGGCTCGGCGCCAAGCTCGAACGAATCGTCATTACCGAGCTCCGGCAGGGAACGTTCTATGCCGACCTTTTCCTCCGGGACGCATCAGGCGAAGTCATGACGTTTTCAGCTCGTCCGTCCGACGCAGTCGCCCTCGCCGTGAGAACTGAGGCCCCGATCTTCGCCGAAGAGGCATTGGTCGACGAAGCGGGTCTCGTCGAAGACGAGGACGACGATGATGATGACGAAGAGGAAATGGTGGAGCAGCTCCGCAAATTCCTCGACGGCGTGAATCCGGACGATTTCGCGTCCTGATCCCGGCGGACCTCAGGGAAGCTGAGGCCCATCTTCAGCCACGGCGAGGGCGATCCGCTCCACGCTGGTTTGAATGAATTGTGCTGTTCGTTCCGAATCCGGGATGCGCTGCGCCAACATGAGGACGGCAAATCCAGGGAGCACGAACGCCTCCCTCAAATTGTGGGCAACAGCATCTGGGACCTTGTCCATCTGGTCGGCGTATCGCTCAACCAGTTGGACGCTGACGGATTGTCGAGTCGCCGCGGCGAGGCTGGTAGCCAGTAGCCACGCCAGATCTGCTTCTCCGCATTGCACCGCGACTTGTTGCCAATCGAACAGGATTGCCTCGCGATTGCTGTCGAAGACCAGGTTGTCGGCTCGGGCGTCGCCATGGCAGAGCGTGACCGGGATGGACCGGAAGCGATCGAGAAGCTCGTCTCGGTGATCCACGAGCGATCGAAAGACGTGCACGAGGTCGGCGCTGAGGTTCCAACGAGGTCCAAGGACCTCGATACCGGCGCGTAGCGCCCCGACGGAGAACACCGCAGGAGTGAACGTGCGAACGTTCTGCGG
This sequence comes from uncultured Acidimicrobiales bacterium, assembly GCA_937930695.1. Classification (GTDB taxonomy): domain Bacteria; phylum Actinomycetota; class Acidimicrobiia; order Acidimicrobiales; family SZUA-35; genus CALEWY01. The sequence goes on from CALHCB010000056.1 coordinate 11,339, forward strand.
GGGATTGGACGCGAAGTGGCGATGGAGCCCGCTCAACGCGTCAACAACGGCCAGGGTGTCGGCGGCGTCAAGACCAACGAGTTGATCAGCAGCCCGCAGGGCACCGAGATCCTCCAGAAGGAAGGCCACCGAGCCGCCGTCACCATGCTGGAGAGCGAGGAGGTCGGGTCGTCGCACCGCACAGCCCTCCAGCAGCGTGGTGTACGCCAGGGCTTCTCGGGCAACCGCACCAGAACTGATGGCGGCGGCACCGTTTGGGCCATCGGCCTCCAACTTTGCGATGACTGACATCGCAGCAGATCCTTCGCGAAGGGCAACGCGAAAGACACGTGAAAAGATGCCTCGCCCCTGGCCGGCATCGGTGACGTTCACCATGGTGGTCGACGCGCTAAAGGCGTCATCAATGAGCATTCTGAGTGTGCGAAGGTCACTATTTGTGGGTTGAATCGCGCTCATTGCGCGAAACCGTTGACTCTTCGCGCGAGGTTCTCTAGCATCACAACTCTGTAATTCCATCTGTGCAACAAGGTCGAGGGTGAGCCCGGCAATGTCGATTACCGAAAGTTTTACTGGAAAGCGAACTGCGGAGATCGTGGGAATCACGTATCGGCAGCTCGACTACTGGGCCCGAACCGACTTGATTCGACCCAGTGTGGTCGATGCCGCAGGTTCTGGATCTCGTCGGCGCTATTCCTATCAGGATCTGCTGGAGCTGAAGGTCATCAAGTCGCTGCTCGACGCAGGGCTTCGGCTCGAGTCGGTGCGCGATGTGTTCGACTACCTGCGTGATCAGCTCGGTGAGGACATTGCCTCGGCCAATCTGGTGATCAACGGCTCCAAGAGCGTCGTGACCAACTCGGGCGAAGAACTCATTGATCTGTTGCAAAACGGTCAGGGCGTCTTGAACGTGCTTCCGCTGGCTGGTGTCAAAGAGCAAGTTGATGCCGCCATCGTTGATCTTCGCCCCGAGACCAAAATCCCGCCGGCCGCAGCCGAAGGCTGAGTGTGAGAGCCGAAGGCTGAGTGTGAGAGCCCGGAACAGCGGATGCTGAACCGGGCTCGATGCAACACCTCAGTCGAGCAAATCTGGTTCCTCAGCAACGATCCAGTCCCAGAGTGGCTGGAAGTTGAGCCAGCCGCCGTAGTTGGATCCGACCTGCTTGCCGGTCTTGGCTGCCATGTCAGGATCGATCAGGACCGGATCGATACCGCTCGCAGCGGCGACCTGGAGCTGGGCCTGACAGCTGCGCTCCATGGTGATGAACCAATACGCCGCTTCGTCGACCGTGTGTCCGACGGTGAGGTTGCCGTGGTTTGACAAGATCACGGCCTTGCGATCGCCGAGAGCGGTGCCGATTCGGTCTCCCTCATCAAGATCCAGGACGACTCCGGTGTAGTCATCGAAGACGGCGTGATCGTTGTAGAAGGCGCACGAGTCCTGGGTGAGGGGCTGCAACTCGCGGCGGAACGCCGACCAAGCCTTGCCGTACACCGAGTGTGAGTGGGCGGCTGCAATCACGTCCGGACGGGCGAGGTGCACGCGGCTGTGGATGGCGAATGCTGCGGCGTTGACTGGTCGGTCGCCGATGACGACCTTGCCGTCGTGGTCGACGCAAAGTAGATCGCTTGCCTTGATCTGCTTGAAGTTCATGCAGAACGGATTGACCCAGAAGCGATCGGGAAACTCAGGGTCGCGGGCTGTGATGTGGCCAGCGACGCCTTCGTCGAAGCCGAATCGGCCGAAGAGTCGGAAGGCGGCGGCCAGTCGCTGTTTGCGGTGCTGGCGTTCTTCTTCGAACGTGTCGAACACCGGAGGCGTTGGCATCACGGTCGTCGGATCGACTTCGGTTTCTGGACGGTTTGCAACATCGGTCATGTCTGGTCCCCTTGCTGATGGCGGGGCCCCGCCAACATCGGTCATGAACAGAATACGTCGGATCGCAGCCAGACTGGAAATGTCAGGGTTGAGGAGTTGGTGTTTCTGGCCCGGCGATCTCTTTCGGATCGTCGTCTTCTGTCCACAAACGAGCCTGATCTCGTCCGGCTCTTTTGGCTTGGTAGAGCGCCCGATCGGCCCGATCGAAGGTCTCGGCACTCGTGACCTCGGGGTCATGGAGCGCCACTCCAGCAGACAAGGTCGTGAGGCCACCCTTACCATCCCAGCCTGCGAGAATACGGCTGGCGACCGCCAATGGATCGGCATGTGCCCGTCGGGCAACGACGAGAAACTCGTCGCCGCCGAGCCGGGCCGAGGTGTCTGAATCACGGAGAACGGTCCGCAGGTGCGCACTCAGCTCCTGCAGCACTTGATCGCCTGCGGCGTGACCCATCGTGTCGTTCACGGTCTTGAGGTAGTCGAGATCCAAGACCACGAGGGCATCGCCGGTCTTGAGCGAAGCGAGCAGCGCGTCGGCGTGGCGTCGGTTCCCGATACCGGTGAGTGCGTCGCGGGTGCTGGCTCGGGCCAGTTCGTCGATGACATACAGGTGGTCGATCGCAATGCTGATCTGCACACCGAAGAGTCGAGCGAGGTCGAGCGTGAAGGCGGCGTCTTCGGTCGACACGGGATAAACGAGAACTGCCCCGGCGGGGGCCTCAGGGGCGGGGAGTGGCAGGACCAACATCGTGCCGTTGGTCCCCGTTGGAACCAGTCTTGGTTCGTCGCCGTTGATCGTGTCTGCGATGAGCTCGGCGGTGCGGACTCCTGGAACGCTGTTGACCGTTGGGCCAGAGCTGACCGGAATCAGATTGCCTCGTGAATCTCGGAGCACGACCGTGGAGCGCGTGACCTCGAATATTTCCAGCGCCGCCTCTGCGACTTGACGGGCAGCTTCATTGATGTCGCTTGGGCGACGGAACCGACGCAGAACGTCCTCGAGGCGGCCGAGACGTTCTAGTCGGCGTTTACTTTCGCGGTCACCCCTATCGACACGATGGCGAAGCACCGAGGTGAGTTCGGCGACGAGTGCGGCGATGGGGACGGCGACGAGGGGTAACGCCAGGCTGATGCGGCTTGGATTGCGTTGATAGGCCAGCAAAAGCGTCACCAGGACAACCGGACTCACGCCCAACGCCCATCCTGGGGACGTCGAGAAGCCGACGTAGGTCATGACCAGGACGGCCACGATCGTGAGTCCGACCGGGGCATAGGTCGTCGTGTCGCTGTCCGCGGCAAGGATCGCCAACGCTGTTGCGCCAAGAACGATGACCGCAGGAATGAGTCGAATCTCGGTTCGGAGCCGATCCCAAGGGATCGCAGAGGAGACGACTGCGCTAAAGCTCAGCACGAGTACGAGCCCCGTGAGTACCCGGTCGACGTCATTTGACGTCGAGCGCGCCGCAAAGTCGAGGAGTGCCAAGATGGCTGAACCCCCGAGAAGAGCAGCCGCCGCTGCCCGATATCTAACTCGCCAGAAGAAATCCGCCATTCCCGTCCGACCACGATCAGTGTGGAAAGCCGTACCCTACGTGATTACGCCAGGAAAGTGGTGATTCTTGCGGCGATCCGGGTGGTTTTGACCGCCCGTCCAATGCCCTCAGGTGGGCGGTTCCGGGTCTTCGGTGAGGGGCCCGACGTGGGAGCCGTCGTTGAAGGTTCGGATGATCCAGCCGGTGTCGGCCACGACAAGGTGACTGATCGCTCCATTCCGACACCCGTTGAAGGTGAAGTCTTGACGGCCAATCGCGTGGCCGAGCAGCGATCCAACGACGCCACCATGGCAAAACACTGCGACGACCTCGTCGGGGTGATTCTTGGCGATTCTGAGCACCGCCGAAACCGTCCGGTCCGTAAGTTGTTGGTTCGTCTCCGCCCCGGGGATCTCGCCCCACTGCTGATTTTGCCGCATTGCGAGCGCTGCAGGATGTTCCTCCGCCGCCATCTGGCGGAACCTTCCGCCCTCACCGTCGCCGAGGTGCACCTCCCGAAGGTCCGCATCGATGGCAATGTCGAGACTCAGGGCGTTCGCGAGTGGTGTTGCGGTCTGGCTGGTGCGCTGCAACGTGCTTGCATAGATCGCCGAGATGGGCTCATCGACGAGTCGTTCACCCACTCGTTCCGCCTGCCACTGGCCCTTTGGTGACAGTGGCGGATCGCCCTGACCATCGACCAGGTCGAAGGGTCGTCCTTCCACGAAGGGGGCGGATTGGCCATGCCGGACAAGAAGAATTTGGCATGCTCCGGGAGGGGGTTCGAAGAAACCCTGCGGGTAGGACTTTGGTTGATCGGTCGCAGACATCAGGTCCAAACGTAGTCTGAGCCGCAATGTCGAACGATCCCGTTTCTCAAAGCTCGCCGGCCAACCCAATTCACGCCCCCATCCCGGAATCTCGACCGGTCGACCGGGACCTCTGGGGAGAAGTCGTCACCGACCCACATGGCTGGCTGCAGGATCTGGAAAGCGACGAGGTGCGAGCGCACTTCGAGGCAGAGAATGAGTACGCCGAGGCGATGCTGGAGCCCACCGAACCGCTCCAGGAAGAACTCTTCCTCGAAATCAAGAGCAGGATCAAAGAAACAGACCTCTCGGTACCCGTGGTCAAGGACGGTTGGAGCTACTACGGCCGAACCATCGAGGGCGAGTCCTACGGGGTCCACTGCCGTCGGCGGGTTGACGAAGCCGGCGTGGAGGGACCAGAAGACGTTTTCTTCAACGAGAACACCGAGGCGGGGGAGAGCGAGTACTTCGCGCTGGGCGTGTTCGATGTGTCACCCAACCACAACATGCTGGCGTGGGGCGTGGATCGTTCCGGCAATGAGCGATTCGAAGTTCGCTTTCGCGATCTCGAAACTGGTCACGACCTCGATGACGTCATCGAGGATTGCAGCTACGGCTCGGCGTGGGCCCTCGACAACGCGACCTGCTTCTACGTTCGGGCAGATGAGGCCAACCGGCCACACGAGGTGTGGCGTCACGTTCTCGGGACGCCCGTAGGCGACGACATCAGGGTCTTTGTCGAGGACGATGACCGCTTCTTCCTCGGCATCGGGCTTGAGCGAGACGAGCAGTACATCCACATCGCGGTGTCATCTGCCATCACTGATGAGGTGTGGCTGATCCCGGCAGACGATCCAGGAACCGAGCCTGCGCTCGTTGAGCCGCGACGGCAGGGCATCGAGTACGGGCTCGCTCATCGGGGAGATGAATTCTTGATTCTCACCAACGATGGAGCACAGAACTTCAGAATCATGACTGCTCCCGACTCCGCTCCGGGGCGCGAGAACTGGACCGAGCTCGTTCCAAATCGTGATGACGTCATGCTCAGTGGTCTCGATGCATTCGAGAGTCACCTCGTGTTGGTGGAGCGGGCCGGTGGCATCACACGACTGTCCATGGCGCCGTGGAACGAAGACGGGTCGCTCGGAGCCCTGACCGTCCTCGCCCAGCCCGAAGAGGTATCGACAACGTGGGGCGGGGCCAATCCGGATCCGGCGGCGGCGACCTATCGCTATGGCTACGGCTCCATGGTGACGCCAGCGTCGGTGTTCACCGTTGACCTGCATACCGATGAGCGAGTGGTACTCAAACAGCAGGAAGTTCTCGGAGGGTACGACGCAGACAAGTACGAAACATGGCGGGAGTGGGCAACCGCGCCGGACGGCACCAAGGTCCCCATGAGTCTGGTGGCGAGGCGTGACCGAGACGAGATCCTCGGTGGTGAGCCTGGACCCGCCATGCTCTACGGGTACGGCTCCTATGAAATCACAATGGACCCGTCGTTCTCGTCGGCTCGGCTCTCGCTCCTGGACCGGGGCTACGTCTTCGCTCTTGGCCACCCGCGCGGCGGTGGCGCCCTCGGTCGAGCTTGGTATGAGGGAGGCAAGTTCGAGGTCAAAGCGAACACCTTCATTGACATGGTGTCGTGCGCACATCACTTGATCGACCTGGGTCTGACCGCTCCGGGCCGACTTGGCCTTCGTGGCGGTTCTGCGGGCGGCTTGATGGTCGGCGCGGTCCTGAACATGGCTCCGGAGCTGTTCGGTGCGGCGGTCGCCGAGGTGCCGTTCGTCGATGTGATCAACACCATGCTCGACGAATCGCTTCCGCTGACCGTCACCGAATGGGAAGAGTGGGGGAATCCCGCGGCGTCCAAAGAGATCTACGACGCCATGCGTACGTATGCACCTCTGGAGAACGTGGGTGCGCGCCCGTACCCTCCGCTGCTCGCAACTGCTGGCATCAGCGACCCACGCGTCGGTGCGTGGGAGCCCGCGAAGTGGGTCGCAGCGATTCGCGAACACTCGACGTCAGATTCGCCTGCCTTGCTTTGGACCGAGATGGGGGCGGGCCACGGAGGACCGAGCGGTCGGTATGCGGCGTGGCACGACGAAGCTCGTGTGTTGGCCTTCATCATCTCAAACCTTGGCGAAGGAGTAGGTGATTTCGCTGGGGCTTGAACCGTTCTCCGTTTGGCCGATGGGACGTGTAAGGTTCGAAATGCCCTACGAATGAGCGGGGCACACCCAAGGAGGTCGGGCCGTCAACAAGTCAGAGTATGAACGTCGGTTGACTGCATACGAAGCAGGCATGGCCGAGCTGCAAGAGCAGCTGAAGTCGATGGAAGAAGAGGTCATTACGCTTCGTCGTCGTCTTCAGGACGCGCCCAAGCGAGTGCGCACTCTTGAGGAACGACTGCTCGATACCAAGGGCCAGTTGGCGCAGGCCGTGAGCCAAAACGAGAAGCTGACCTACACGCTTCGTGAGGCCCGCGAACACATCGCCGCCCTGCGCGAAGAGGTCGAGAAGCTCACCCAGCCACCGAGCGCGTATGGAACGCTGCTCGGCCAGAACGAAGATGAATCTGTCGATGTCTTCACCTCTGGTCGCAAGATGCGGGTGCAAGTTCACCCCGGCATTGAAGATGCCGAGCTTGAACGAGGCGCCGAGGTTGTCCTGAACGAGTCGCTCAACGTCGTGAAGGTTCGCGAACCTGAGCGGGCCGGAGAGGTTGTCTCCATCAAGGAGATGATGTCAGACGCGCTCCGTGCCATCGTCGTAGGAAGAGGCGATGAGGAAAAGGTCGTCGAGCTCGCGGAACATCTGATCGGTGAGCCGATTCGATCCGGCGACTCGATGTTGCTCGATGTCCGTTCCTCGTTGCTGATCGAGAAGCTTCCAAAGGCCGAGGTCGAAGATCTCGTGCTCGAAGAAGTTCCCGACGTTCGTTACGAAGACATCGGCGGTCTCGAGAACCAGATCGAAGAGATCATGGACGCAGTCGAGCTACCGTTCCTGCACTCCGATCTCTTTGCCGAGCACGACCTTCCGGCGCCCAAGGGCATCTTGCTCTACGGCCCTCCCGGTTGCGGCAAAACCATGATCGCAAAAGCCGTCGCCGCGTCACTGGCTCGAAAGGTCGCCGAGGTCTCCGGAGACACCGAGGCGCGCAGCTTCTTCTTGAACATCAAGGGGCCCGAGCTGCTCAATAAGTACGTCGGTGAAACCGAACGTCAGATCCGACTGATCTTCCAGCGAGCTCGAGAAAAGTCTGAAGAGGGCATGCCCGTCATCATCTTCTTCGATGAGATGGAGAGCCTCTTCCGGACCCGTGGTTCGGGTATCAGCTCGGACATAGAGTCCACGATCGTGCCCCAGTTGTTGGCAGAGATCGACGGAGTCGAGACGCTCAAAAACACCATTGTGATTGGTGCGTCCAACCGAGAAGACCTCATCGATCCTGCAATTCTTCGTCCCGGGCGACTCGATGTGAAGATCAAGATCGAACGGCCCGACGAGGTGGCGGCGCAGAAGATCTTTGCGACCTACCTCACCGGTGATCTGCCGATCCATCCGACCGAGATCGAAAAGGCGGGCTCCATGGAGTCCGCGCTGAGCGCGATGGTGTCGGCATCTGTCGACTTCATGTATCGCACCGATGACGACACTCGCTTTCTGGAAGTGACCTATCAGAACGGCGACAAAGAGATCCTGTACTTCCGGGACTTCTCGTCGGGCGCCATGATCGAAAACGTCGTTCGTCGAGCCAAGAAACTGGCGATCAAGCGCTTCCTCGAGATAGGAGAGAAGGGGATCAAGGGCGAAGACCTTCTCGCCTCGGTGACCCAGGAATACAAAGAGCACGAGGATCTGCCAAACACGACCAACCCCGATGATTGGGCCAAGATCTCCGGCAAGAAGGGCGAGCGCATCGTGTATGTGCGCACGCTCATCGGAGGAAATGGCGACAAGACCGGTGGTCGGACCATCGAACAGGTACAGACCGGCCAGTACCTGTAGAACTCGATTCCCGATTCGGCGGGTCCTCACCCTCACCCAGACATCCGGATGTCGCGTCCGTGAATCGAGGGGGAGATCCGCGGTGAGCTTCGCGTCGATCGTTACCCTCTGGCCTGCCTATGACGGAACCCGCCCATGACTGATGTTGCCAACCGACCATCGACTGATCCCACTGTCGGCGAACCTGTCGACGAACTCGATCGCTTCTTCGAAGAACTCGAGCGGCTTGGCCGTGAGCACCGTCGGGCAGCAGGTGACGCGGATCTCGCCCATCTGAAGAAGATCGAACGGTGGGGAATTGTTGGCGCGACGGCGGGCATGGCGACCTCATGGATGCCGCCGAACCCGATCACCGCAGCATTGATCGCCCAAGGCCAATCGGCCCGGTTCTTGATGATGCATCACATCAGCCACAAGGCGTACGACAACCTTCCTGGTGTGCCAAAGCGATTGACCAGCAAATTTTTCGCTCGAGGCGGACGGCGAGCTGTTGACTGGCTCGACTGGATTCCTCCGGATGCCTGGCATGTCGAGCACGATCATGCTCACCACTATCACCTGGGTGAAGAATCTGACCCCGATGTGCTTGACCGCAATACCGAGGCGCTTCGCGATGCCGGGCACAGCCCTCGGACCATCCAGGCGATCATCGCGCTCTTCGCATGTGCCTGGACGCTCGTGTACTACGGCCCCCGGACCGTCGCCGTGCTGCAGCGCAAGCGGGAGAAAGCGTCGGTGGAAGGCCTTCCAACGAGCGTCGAGATGCTTGATCCGCGTTCGGCGCAGGGCCGTGAGACCTGGCGTCGTTCTGTGTTGCCCAACGGGATCTTACGCTTTGCCGCCTTGCCGTTGATGGCCTTGCCGTTCGGGCGCCGTCGTGCCCGCAACGTCTTGCTGAATCTGTTGGTCGCTGAGGTCATGCGCAACCTCCACACCTTCTTGGTGATCACCCCGAGTCACACGGCGTCAGATCTGCGGCGGTTCGATGAGCCGGCGAAAGGGCGACGAGAGTTTCTGGTTCGCCAAATTGTCGGCAGCGCCAACTACAACGTTGGTAACGACCCGTTTGATTTCGCCCACATGTGGCTCAACTACCAGATCGAACACCACGTGTGGCCCGACCTCACGATGCTGCAGTATCGCGAAGTTCAACCCAAACTGGTTGCGCTCTGCGAGGAGTTCGACATGCCCTACATCCAGGAGTCGGTGTGGGAACGCCTTGCCAAGACGATGCGAGTCCTTGATGGCAGCGAATCGATGACCAACGCACCGATCGACCTCGATGACTCGAATACGTGGTCACCCTGACGGGGCGCTGATCTCTCGCTGGGCCTAGGCTGCGCAGCGATGGCTATACCCAAAATCGTCGGCATTGAAACCGAACTCGGCATCATGGTTCGCGGCACCTCGGAATGGAATCCGGTGTCAGCGTCATCGTTGCTCATCAACGCCTATGTGGGCTCTGAGCCCGGGAGCCTTGACGATCGGACTTCACCGATCGCCTGGGACTTCATTGACGAGACGCCGGGCGCTGACGCTAGGGATTTTCTGCCACCTGAGTTCGCCCTTCCCCCCGAGATCGAAACCCACCTGGTCAACGCCGTTCTCACGAACGGTGCCCGCTACTACGTCGATCACGCGCATCCGGAGATCAGTACACCCGAGTGTCGTGATGCGTTGTCGGTCGTTCTGTATGACCGGGCAGCCGAACTCATCGCGGTCGATTCGATGGAGCAGGCCCGAAAGGCGCTGCCCCCGGGCCAAGAGGTCATTCTCTACAAGGACAACAGCGATCGCAAAGGCAACTCGTACGGCACCCACGAGAACTATCTCTTGGATCGTTCCCTCCCGTTCGGTCAGATCATCAATGGCGCGACGACACACTTCGTCAGTCGCCAGATTTTCACCGGGTCGGGCAAGGTCGGGTGCGAGCTACCTGGCGTTGGATCGAGCAAGGTCCCCTATCAATTGACCCAACGCGCCGATCACTTCGAAGAAGAAGTTGGGCTCGAGACGACGCTCAAGCGCCCGATCATCAACACCCGAGACGAGCCGCACGCCGATAGCCAGCGTTATCGGCGACTGCATGTCATCGTTGGCGATGCCAATATGGCTCAGGTCGCAACCTTCCTGAAGGTCGGCACATCCTCGGTGTTGTTTGCAATGCTCGAGGATCACGCGCTCGAACGGTTCTATCTTCTCGACGAGCCGGTTAGTGCTATGCAGCAGGTCAGTCACGACCTGACGCTGCGAAAGGGCCTCGCCCTCGAAGATGGCTCGACAATGACGGCCTTGGAGCTGCAGTTCGATTTGTTGGCTCAGGCGAGAGTGTGGGCCGAGCGCCACGGCTTTGAGTCCGTCGGAGGAGATGCCGTCGGCGAGATGATCCTGTCCCGTTGGGAGCAGGTCTTGACTGGTCTGGAGTCTGATCCGGAGTCGGTTGCCGGTCAGGTCGACTGGGTGGCGAAAAAGCGCATCCTGGACGGTTTTCAGGCACGCCATGACTGCGCATGGGACGACTCCCGGCTCCGCGCCCTTGATCTGCAATATCACGACTTGCGCCCCACGAAGTCCCTGGCGGCCAAGGCTGGCCTCGAGACGCTGGTCGACGAGGTCGATGCCAAGGCGGCTCGCCACGATCCGCCGACAGACACACGGGCCTACTTCCGGGGTCGTTGTCTGCAGAAGTTTGCATCGAGCGTCGTTGCTGCGAACTGGGATTCGATCGTGTTCGATGTAGGGGATGACCCACTCCGCCGCGTTCCCATGCTGGAGCCGGCCCGGGGTACGATGGAACATGTCGGTTCGCTCATCGATGAGAGCGACACGATCGTAGAACTTCTCGACAAGCTCGGCGCTTGAGACCGACTGTCGAATTCAACTCGAAGGCGAGAGTGCTCTGATGGCTGAACGTGAGCAGATCAAAAAGACACCGTCCCGGCGGGACAATGAAGATGTCGAAGAAGTAGCGGCCAAAAGCGAATCTGGCGAGAAGCTGAAGGCCGAGCTCGATGATCTCTTGGACGAGATCGACGACGTTCTGGAAACGAACGCCGAAGACTTCGTGAAGAGCTACATCCAAAAGGGTGGCGAGTAGCCACTCGTACGGGGCTAGTTGTCGTGGAGGGCCTCGTTGAGGCCCTTCCAGCTCGCGCCATCGCGGGCAATCGCCTCAACCTCACCGGTGAGCGAGTTGCGACGGTACAGCAGGCCGCTGGCACCGGAGAGTTCCCTGGCTTTGCGGATCGATTGGTCCGGCATCGAGACCAGTGTCCCAGCGGTGACGTAGAGGCCAGCCTCAACGATGCAGTTGTCGCCAAGCGAGATGCCGATTCCCGCGTTGGCGCCGAGCAAGCAGTCCTTGCCAATGCTGATCTGTTCGGTTCCACCGCCAGAGAGCGTGCCCTGGATCGATGCGCCACCACCAATGTCACTGCCGGCTCCGACAACGACACCGGCGGAGATTCGGCCCTCGACCATTGAGGATCCGAGCGTTCCCGCGTTGAAGTTGCAGAAGCCCTCGTGCATCACGGTTGTCCCCTCGGACAGGTGAGCCCCGAGACGAACGCGATTGCCGTCGGCAATACGTACGCCGGGGGGTATGACGTAGTCGAGCATCGCGGGGAACTTGTCGATCAGGCGAACCTCGACGTGGAGGCCCTGCGCCTTCAGTTTCATTCTCGCCGACTCGAAGTTCGCTACCTCGAACGGGCCGTGGTTGGTCCACACGACGTTCGTGAGAACGCCGAAGACACCGTCCATCATGATGTGGCCGGGTTGGACTGCTCGATGCGACAAGAGGTGAAGCCTCAGATACGCGTCAATGGCATCGATCGGCGCATCGTCGTAGTCGCCAAGAAATGCAGCAACGAGTTGGCGCTCTCCGCCGAGAGCCGGAGCCTCAAGGACCTCCAGGAGGTCTCGCCAGGCGTGAAGGTTCGGATGCGGCTCATCGACGGCTTCAGCCGGAACCGCCATGGCAATCGCGTCTCGGAGTTGGTCGCCCGACATGCGATACGAGGCAGTGCCACTGGCGTGTCCGAGGACTGTTGAGAGCACAACAGCGGGGAAGCGGTGCTCACCTGAGTTGACTACGGGGTAGGCAACATCGAGTACGTCACCCGATGCGCCGATCGTTGCGATGCCAACGGCATACGCAGCCGGACTCGCGTAGCCGGGTATGGCTCCTTCGAGTGCCGCGCAGGCATCGGAGATCTCTTCGATCGATGCGTAGGACTGGCCAGATGGTGCTGCATTGGTCGCCATGAGGCGACGTTACCGCCGCTGGAACATCACCCGGTCCGGTTTTCAGTCATCGTTTTGGACGGGTCGGGGAGCCACTCGACGATGCGCCGGAAGATCCAGACAATCGTGATCCCAATGGGAAAGGACGCAATGAGATCGATCGGCCAATGACGGCCCAAGACGAGTCGGGTCAGTGCTTCAACGAACCCCAGCACCATGACGAGGCGCCACACCAGACGGTCGGCCTCACGACTTGGCGGCAACGCAGCAGTGGCCAAAATTCCGGCGAGGACGACGACTCGGGCAACTCCGCCTGAGAAGTACGGACCTGCGGCACCGATGATCCGATCATCAACGGGAATGACTCCGTCGACAATCATTCCCGTGACTTTCTGCAGCGCGTGGGTCGCGATCAGCGTCGCGACGATGAGCAGGGCGACGACGGCGTTGCGTCGCTGCAGCCAAACAATGAACCCGCCCCCGATCGCCATGCCGTAGTTGGCAGGGATCGATCCCAGGCTCGTGACGCGCTCTGAAATCCAGACCATTCCCGGAATGGCTTGCAAAACGCTCAAGGAACCGCGGTAAGCAGCTGCATCGATCTCCTTGACAGAATCGAGCAGGCTGAAGAACCCAAGGCCGATTGTGCCGAGCACCAGGGCGACCGAGGCCACGATAATTTTCACGAGGATGTGCCGCCCCATTGCTTCATCATCGGCCAAAGATCCACCGGATTGATGGACTGCGCCGCCAGATGAAGGCGTAAAGCGCCCGACCGGGGGAGAGGTGGTGGTGTGAACAGTGTCTGACATTGGAGAACGCGGTGGTCACAAGTACCGGGGGAGGCCCGCTAAGTTGGGCAGGTGACATTACCGCTGTTCAGTACGTCGGACGATCCTGGTCCCTCCTTTACTGGCCTTCTCAACAAGCTTGAACTCGACCCCAGCTATCAGGTCGAACGAGCACTTGGTGAAGCGTCAAGGGCCGGTGCCGGCCATGGTCTCGACATCACCCATGGAACCACCGTGGTGGCCTCCCGCTACGACGGAGGCGTGATCATTGCAGGCGATCGCCGAGCCACCGCGGGGAACCTCATCAGCCACCGAACAATGCAGAAGGTATTCCCCGCCGATCGATGGTCAGGCGTCGCCATTGCCGGAGCGGCGGGACCTGCGATCGAAATGGTCAAGTTGTTCCAGCTTCAGCTCGAACACTACGAGAAGGTCGAGGGGCACACGCTGTCGCTCGAGGGCAAGGCCAATCAGCTCAGCATGATGGTGCGAAACCATCTGCCTGCAGCGATGCAGGGCATGGCCGTGGTTCCGCTGTTCGCAGGCTTTGATCGCCGCCGCGACCGTGGGCGACTGTTCGCCTACGACGTCACTGGCGGCCGGTACGAAGAAGAGGACTACGTGGCCTCAGGTTCTGGCAGCTTGCACGCTCGAACCGTGATCAAGCTTGGCAAGGCGGGCGACTTGGACCGAGACACGACCGTAGATCTGTTGATCCGTTCGCTGTTCGTAGCGGCTGATGATGACTCTGCCACCGGAGGGCCCGACTCGATGCGAGGGATCTACCCGATCATCGCCACGATTGACGCTGAGGGCTACCAGCCACTCGAAGAAGAAGAGATCGCAGGCCGCTTCGCCTCGATCGTCAACGAATATGTCGACAACGACGGAACGAACCCCAACATCACGACCGGTGGAGGCTCAGTATGAGCATGCCGTACTACGTCGCTCCCGAGCAGATGATGAAAGACCGCGCGGACTACGCCCAAAAGGGCATTGCCCGCGGCCGGAGTCTTGCTGCGATCGAATTCGAGGAAGGGATTCTGCTCGTCGCGGAGAATCCGTCCCGAAACTTGCGCAAGATTTCGGAGATCTATGACCGAATCGCCTTCGCCGGCGTGGGCCGGTACAACGAATACGACCAGCTCCGCATTGCTGGAATTCGCCATGCGGACACCAAGGGATACACCTACAGTCGCGACGACGTTGATTCCCAAGCACTCGCGAATCAGTACGCCCAGATGCTCGGACAGATCTTCACCAACGAGATGAAGCCGCTCGAGGTCGAGATTCTTGTCGCTTCGGTTGGCGTTGATCACGAAGGTGATCGGCTGTTCCACATCCGCTACGACGGCTCGGTCACCGACGAGGATCGATTCGCTGCTGTTGGTGGCGACGCAGAAGCGATTCGTGAGCGGCTGGCAGAGGCAAATCTTGAGGGGCTCGATATCTCTGGGGCGCTCAAGGCAGCAGCCACAGCTCTTTCAGGTCCGGAGCGAACCTTCACCGCAGAAGAGCTTGAGGTGGCGGCGCTTGATCGGCCAGGTTCGGGTCGCCGGTTCCGGCGATTGGAGAACGACGAGATCACCGCGCTTTTGTCCTAAGGGCCCGACGCGAGGCCCGAAGCAAGTTCACAGACACGGAGGAGCTAGCGTGACGCTCGTGCACCAACGGCGGATCTACGGCATCGAAACCGAGTACGGCGTGACCTGCACGCTGCGTGGCCAACGACGGTTGAGCCCCGACGAGGTGGCTCGGTACTTGTTCCGCCGCGTGGTGTCATGGGGTCGTTCCTCGAATGTCTTCTTGGTGAACGGTGCTCGGCTCTATCTCGATGTCGGCAGCCACCCTGAGTACGCCACTGCGGAATGCGACTCGATCGGCGAGGTCGTGGTTCACGACAAGGCTGGCGAGCGGATTCTGGAACAACTGCTCGATTCAGCCGAGGAGCGGCTTCGCGACGAGGGCATTCGTGGCACGATCCACCTGTTCAAGAACAACACCGATTCTGCTGGCAACAGCTATGGCTGCCACGAGAACTACCTCACGACCCGCAACGACGACCTGAGTCACTATTCCGAGATCCTCATCCCGTTTCTGGTCAGCCGCCAGATCTATGCGGGTGCGGGCAAGGTGCTGCAAACAGCGCGAGGGGCGATGTTCGCGGTGAGTCAGCGGGCTGAGCACATCTGGGAAGGTGTGTCGTCTGCGACGACTCGAAGCCGACCGATCATCAATACCCGTGATGAGCCGCATGCCGATGCTGAGCATTTCCGCCGGCTCCACGTGATCGTCGGCGATTCGAACATGAGCGAGTACACGACCTACCTCAAGGTCGGGGCCATGGCGGTGTTGCTGCGTATGGTTGAAGACCCGTCATGTGTCTTGAGAGACATGACGCTCGAGAACCCGATTCGGGCGATTCGAGAGATCAGCCACGATCTGGGGATGCAACGCAAGGTCCGGCTGGCCAATGGTCGTGAAGCGTCCGCATTCGACATCCAATCTGAGTACCTCAACCGGGCGCTCCGCTACGCCGATACCAAGGGTCTGCCAGACGATGAGATGCTGGCGCTGCAGATGTGGCAGCACGTCATGACCCAACTCGAACAAGACCCCTTCAAGCTTGATCGAGAACTCGACTGGGTGATCAAGCACAATTTGATCGAGGCCTATCGAGCCAAGCACGACCTTCCGCTCAGCGATGCCAGGGTGCAGCTGCTCGATCTTCAGTATCACGACATTCGCCGGGACAAGGGCCTGTTCTACAAGCTCCAGGACCGCGGCATGATTGATCGAACGCTCGAAGACTCCGAGATGCTCGACGCCGTGGAAACGCCGCCGCAGACAACGCGAGCCAAGTTGCGAGGCGAGTTCATTCAGCGGGCGAAGGAACGCAAGCGCGACTACACCGTCGATTGGGTTCACCTCAAGCTGAACGATCAGGCGCAGCGAACCGTGTTGTGCAAGGACCCTTTCCGGTATGAAGACGAGCGAGTGGCCAAGCTCATCGAGAGTCTCTGAACCCGAATCGGCGACACCATGTCCACGAACAAACTTGAACGACTTCTGAAGCTCATCGCGGTCCTTCTCGACACCTCGCTACCGCTCACAGCAGAGGACTTACGGGGCGCCGTCGAGGGGTATCCGGAGAACGACGCCTCGTTTCGCCGAGCGTTCGAGCGTGACAAAGACGAGATTCGCGAGATGGGTGTGCCCTTGCGCGTCGAGCGAGTTCCTGCGACTGATCCACCTCTCGACGGCTATCGGATTCCTCCTGAGGAGTACTACCTCGCGGATCCCGGCCTCTCTCCTGATGAGCTGGCGGCATTGCATCTCGCCGCCATGGCCGTTCGCCTCGACAGCGGTGACGACTCGACCGGAAGTGCGGATCGAGAAGCCCTTTGGAAGCTCGGTGGGCAGGACGAAGTGATCGATTCCGGCGTCGATCAGGTGGCGAGCGTTCCCGTCGATCCTCGACTGAGCCGGATCTTCTCCGCCATCACGTCTGGGCGGCCGATCGCGTTCGTGTATCGCGACGAGGAGCGTCAGGTTGAACCCGGACGTCTCGACTTCCAGCGTGGTCGCTGGTATCTCACGGGTTTTGACCGAGATCGAGACGGCGAACGCAACTTTCGGCTTGACCGAATCAAGGGCGACGTTCGCCCGTTCGGCGCTCCTGGTGACGTGAATCGAGCGACCAAGCACCCAGGAGCTCGGGTCGAGAGCTGGGAGATGGGCGACATTTCCCCCATCGACATCGAGGTGCGCATTGATGGCCCACGAGCGGCATGGGCCAAGCGACGCTTGCCCGAGTCGTCCTCGATTGCTGAACTTGGCGACGGAGCGATCTCGGTCACGATGCCGGTGCGGAACGAAGATGCCTTCCGATCCTTCATCCTGGACTTTCTCGATCACGCCGAGGTGGTCGGCCCACCTGAGGTTCGAGCTCGCACGATCTCATGGCTCGAGGCGATCGTCTGATGGCTGTTCGTCTCACCGCTGCTGATCGAATCCGACGCGTCCTGGCGATCGTGCCGTGGATCGTTTCGCACCCAGGAGTCGAGCTGCTCGAAGTGGCGCGCCGATTTGATCTTGATCCTGACGAACTTGTTGAGGATCTCAATGTTGTCTGGATGGTTGGTATCCCGCCGTACACGCCTGATGCGCTCGTCGAGGTCACGATCGAAGATGGGCGCGTGTGGATTCACTACGCAGACTTCTTTTCTCGGCCACTTCGGCTCACTCCTGACCAAGGCCTTGCGTTGTTGGCTTCTTCTGACGGACTGCTGTCCGTTCCTGGCACTGACCCCGAAGGGCCGCTGGCGTTGGCGCTCGAGAAGCTCCGAGAGAGTTTGGGCGGTGGGAGCGATCGGATCGTCGATGTCGATCTTGGATCGGCCGACCCGGCCATTCTCGGGGCCATGCGTGACAACGCTGCGGCGCGCACCGAAGTCGAGATCGACTATTTCTCGTTCAACCGCGATGCCCACACCACTCGCCTGATCGCACCGTGGCGTGTCGTTGCCCAGGAGGGTGCCTGGTACGTCGAGGCGTATTGTCATCTTGCTGCCGCTGAGCGCCTCTTTCGAGTCGACCGAATCGAAGCGGCTCGTCCGACCGGCGTCATGACCGACCACGACGCCGCACCGCCCCAGGAACCGGCGACCTTTTCGCCAGGAACCAATGCCCCTCGTGTCACACTTGATCTCGACCCAGAAGCTGCTTGGGTCGCCGAGACCTACCCGTGCGAGCGCATCGAGGTTCGAGAGGATGGCAGCCAGAGGGTGGCAGTTGTCGTCTCAGCAACGCCATGGCTTGAACGACTTCTGGTGCGGCTCGGCCCTCATGCGAAGGTCGTCGACGGATCGATCGACGGTATTCCCGCAGCGAGAATCGGGGCCGATGCAGCGCGGCGCATTCTGGCTCGTTATCGCGGTTAGTCTCGCCCCGGTATGGCTGACCCATCGGGCGACGACGACTGGATTGGGGAGATGCTCGCGCAAGGTCTCTTCGACGAGGATCCGCTCGAGGCACCGTCTCCTCCGGCCACTGATGCTCATTGGCCAGCCGATGCGGCCGATGGAACAGCCGTGAATGCCGATCGCTCTGACACCAGTCCTCTCGCTGTTGTCATCGATGACGCACACGCTGACGATGACGTGCTCCTCGGCAGTCATTCGTCAAGTGAGCCCAACGACGAACCCGATCTCTTTGACCAAGACGAGCGTTCGAACGCAGCCAAGGCAATCGCCGAGTGGGTCGTTGTGCTGGTTGGCGCCATCGCTGTTGCGTTGGTGCTGCGAGCCTTTCTGTTCCAGGCCTTCTGGATTCCGTCGGAATCCATGGAGATGACGCTCCTCGAGCGCGACCGGGTCCTGGTGAACAAGGTCAGTTACCGCCTGCATGACGTCAACCGGGGCGACGTGATCGTCTTTCGGCGTCCCGACGACGAGCCCGGTGAGATTCGGGACCTGATCAAGCGGGTCATCGGCGTCCCCGGGGAGACCGTACAAGGGCGCAACAACTCGATTTATGTCAACGGCGAGCGCCTCGATGAGAGTTACCTTGCCGACGATGAAGTGATCCTGGACTTCGGCCCCATCACCGTTGAAGAAGACCGATTGTTCGTCATGGGCGACAACCGAGATGAATCGCTGGACTCGCGCTTCTTCGGCACCATCGATCAAGAGCGGATCGTCGGACGAGCATTCGTCATTTTCTGGCCGGTCAGCCGCGTGGGCTGGCTCTAATCGTCATGACCGCTACAAGCGGTTGAGCGACGGCACCTGGTTGGTGGCGTCAGATCCCTGCCACAACGCGAAGAATTGACGCCCATGCGACGCCCAAGTTTGGGATGTCTCGGCGACGATCTCGGCAAAGATCTTGGCGTCGACGGGTTGTGCGGCTGCCCACTCGCCGGCACCGCGCAGAATCATCAGTAAGGGGCCAGGACCAAGCCGATCCACGTCGTTGAGGCAGTCCGCTGCGGCATCCCAATTCGCGCCGTAGTACCCCGGAAATGAACCGGCTTGACCAAGATCAGACAACAACATCGACTTGTCTGTTGTTGGGCCAACCGCGAGTTCGATGACGTGCCAGCTCATCGCTTCTGCCGTCGCGGTGGCATCGAGAGGAATCTCATCGAGCTGCCAGAGGCCAGGAGCTACCCGGAGCTGCAGGAGGCCAAGAAGGTAGGGGTCGGGCTGCGACGACATCTCAGCTGCCTTCCAGGACGATCTCTGAGAAGGAATTGTAGTGGTCGCTCGTGTAGTAGAGCTCGCCATCCTCACCTGCCACGATGCGGCGTGCCCCGCGGTCGCCTTCACCGGGCGTGATCACCGTGTACTCCCGGTAGTGGCCGATATCGAAGTCAGGAAGAATGCCCTCTCGATTCTGAAAGACACCGTCATCCTGGCGAAACGGGTACGGGCCGCCCTCGCCGATGAGCGACAGCGTGTCGAGTGCTTCGTCGGGAAGACTGGACGGAGCAATGCTTGGGAGATCTGAGAAACGTTGTGCCGGAGATGTGTCACCCGCATCTGATTCGTCACCGTCGTTGGTGTTGTTCTCGGAGGACTCGAACTCATCGCTGGTTCCGAAATCTCCTCCGTCGCCGCCAGCAGTAATCGGGGACTGATCCGTGGAGATCGCTTGTTGATCGTCGGCAAGAACATTGGCCGACGTCATCCAGATGGCGAGCATCAGGAGGAGTCCGCCGACGAATCCGATGACGACGCTCCGCTTCTCGAGAGTGATCATGTTGGTGCGCTCATGTAGATGTGGCTCATGTGGATGTGGCTCATGTGGACGTCGCTGACGTGGTTGTCGTTCATGCAGTTGAGCTCCCGGGGTAGAAGCCTTCGATGGCCTCGGTGAGCCGATCGACGTGGTCAGAGAAGACTCCGTCGAGGCCTGCATCGAGCAGAAGGGCGATTTCTCTCGGATGCTGGGCGTCCCAACCGAACGCATAGCGTCCGAAACGATGGAACATTGTGGCCAGTCCACCGGTCCAGTCAATATTGCGGAGGTTCACCGCATCGATCCCCAGGTCGCGTTGGCGAGCCGCACGGCGTTCTGGGCCCTCTTTGATCTTCGAGAGTCGAGTCGAATCCACGAGGTGAGCGGATGTGTCGTGACGCCACGTCACCAACTGATCAATCTCATGGTGACAGAGCCACAGTCGGTCTTCTGCCCCGACGTTCTTGGCCGCCGCGACGGTGGGTTCAAACGCATCCGGGTCCTTCACGTCGAGTGAGAACTCAAACGAGGTGCCCATCTCTTCGTAGAACTGTTCGAGGGTCGGAATGTGATCAGGAAGTTCGTGTGCGGCGACATCTCGAATTTTCTTGCGGCGTAGCAGGGGACCGAGAACGCCATCATGGTCCAGAACTGCCACGCCATCGGCGGTGACCCACACATCGCTTTCGAGCCCGGACGCCCCCAATTTTAGGGCAAGTGTGAATGCTTCGATCGTGTTTTCAGGTGCATGCGCTCGGGCGCCGCGGTGAGCAAAGCCAATGGGAACCTCTCTCATCGGGGCAAGACGCGGTGGCATGCAAACCATCCTGCCAGAGGTATCCACCACTGCTGTGCGATCTCCGGCCACAATTTCTTCTCGTTGGGCAGGAGAAGGTTCTCTTGCCCATTCCGTTAAGAGATTGCCGTCTTCTGCCGAATGTAACTCCAGAACGAGTTATGGGTAGGAGAACTGCAATATGGCGACAATCCGAGCAAGCTGCACCGACTGTGGAGACGTAGAACTCACGACGGTCGATGTGCAGGTGCGGATCTGTGACGACACGAATGCCGGTACCTATTCCTTTAGGTGTCCGCATTGCCGAATGACGGTTGTGAAGTCAGCGGAAACCAGAACCATTGATCTGTTGGTGGCCAGCGGCGTCGCCTTCACGACATGGCGTCTCCCCGCTGAACTTTCTGAACCGCGGATTGGCGAGCCGATCAACCACGATGATCTGCTCGACTTCCACGATCTGCTGTGCGATGAGACCGCACTCGAGCAAGCAATTTCTGAGTTCTCACGCTGAATTCAGGGAAATTCTGATCTCCCCAAGAGCAATCGAGCCGTCGGTGATCCGACGGCTCGATCGCGTTCGGTACCCTGAGGGTCATGTTCAACATCGGTGGTGGTGAGGTTCTCGTCATCGCCCTCCTGGCCTTGATCGTTGTGGGGCCCGAGCAACTTCCAGGCGTCTTGCGTAAAGCGGGTCGGTACGCGACCCAAGTTCGGTCGATGACCACTGGACTTCGGGACGAATTCATGGCGGGGATCGACGAGATCGATCCCAACAATTGGGTCGATGACGAAGAGAACAAGATCGAGGGGCGGGGCAGTGGCACCGCGGACTCGCCGATCGTTCCCCGCGGCTATGCGGACCGACACGACGAGACAAAGGACGAGCGACCTGCCTACGGGGCGGGGCGCAGCTCGGTCGAGGAGCGCCCGATCAAGCCTCGCAGCGCAGAGATGACCGATGCGCCGCCCGCCGAACACACTGCATCCGCCGATGACACGCCCGAGCCCGAACACACCGGAGCGGAATCTGAGGTGGCGAACGCTTCGGAGCCCGTTGCCGCCATCGATACAGACGACTCCGAATCCGAGACGGCTCGCACGGAATCGACCGATTCGATCGAAGACGAGTCGGCATGAAAAATCCATTCCAGAGGTCGGGCCCGGTTCCGGGTCCAGCCGGCGAAATGACCCTGGTCGATCACCTCGCTGAACTTCGCACTCGAATTATTCGGTCGGTTGCCGCGGTTCTGGTCGGTGCGATTGGTGTCTATGCATTCAACGAGCGGATCTTCGACTTTTTGTCCGAACCGTATTGTGACATCGCCGATGT
This sequence comes from uncultured Acidimicrobiales bacterium, assembly GCA_937930695.1. Lineage (GTDB taxonomy): Bacteria > Actinomycetota > Acidimicrobiia > Acidimicrobiales > SZUA-35 > CALEWY01. The sequence continues at coordinate 33,479 of CALHCB010000056.1, forward strand.
CGACGGCTGCGCCTTTCTCGTCACCAGCCCGCTGGAGCCGTTCTCGGTGACGCTGACCCTTTCAGGGTATGGCGGTCTCATTCTTGCGTTGCCAGTTGTCTTCTACCAGATGGGCCGGTTTGTGATGCCCGGCCTGTATGACCACGAGAAGAAGGCGATGATCCCGTTTCTCGTCGTTGCCGTTCTCCTGCTGTTTGCAGGCGTGACGCTCGGCTACTTCTTCTTGCCACGAGCGCTCGACGTGCTGACCAACGAGTTTGGTAGTGAACGCTTCGAGACGTTCTTCTCGCCGGATGAATATCTGAAGTTCTTCATCAAGATGGTGCTGGCTTTCGGGTTGGCCTTCGAGTTGCCATTGATCCTCGTCTTTCTCCAGAAGGTCGGCCTCATCCAGACCGAGACGCTGCGGAAGAATCGGCGGATCGCCGCTGTGCTGGTAGTGATTCTCGGAGCCGTCATCACCCCGACCGGTGATCCGCTCACGCTGCTCGCATTGTCGTTGCCGATGTACATTTTCTATGAGATCGCCATGGTGATCGGATCCCGATTCTCGAGTCCCGAACTCGAGACGGTATGAGACGTCGAACGTCGCAGGCGTGACTCGGTCTCGGTTCATCGGCGCTCTGGGATTCGAGCCCGATCGTTTCCAGGTCGAAGCCTTTGACGCGCTCGACGATGGCTCCCACGTGATCGTCGCCGCACCGACAGGGGCAGGTAAGACCCTTGTGGCGGCCTATGCGGTCGAGCGGGCGATCGATTCTGGCTCACGCCTCTTCTACACCACGCCGATCAAGGCGCTCTCCAATCAGAAGTATCACGATTTCGTGGCCGCCTACGGGTCCGAGAACGTCGGACTGCTCACCGGCGACAACGTCATAAACGGTGAGGCACCGATCGTGGTGATGACCACCGAAGTGTTGCGGAACATGCTGTACGCAGGACGGATTCTCGATCGGTTGCAGGCGGTCGTCCTCGACGAGGTGCACTACCTTCAAGACAGCTATCGAGGACCGGTCTGGGAAGAGGTGATCATCCATCTCCCTCGCGAAGTTCAGCTGGTGGCGTTGTCCGCCACTGTGTCGAACGCCGTCGAGCTCGCCGAATGGATGACCACAGTTCGGGGGACAACCGAGCTCGTTGTCGAGACGCGTCGCCCTGTCGAGCTCGAGAACCTCTATCTGGTCGGAGAACGCGGCAGCGGCAAGCTCCATCTGATTCGCACCTTGATGGCAGGCAAAGCCAACGACAAGGGTTTCCGGTTCGACCCAAATCCTCGTGAGTCGATGCAGCGAGGCGCACATCGTGCGAAAGGGGCCAAGAAGAACACCCGCGGTCGACCACGAGCGAAGTGGAAGACCCCTGGTCGGGTCGACATCGTCACCGAACTTCGCCGGCAGGATCTGCTCCCGGCCATCTTCTTCATCTTCAGTCGGGCGGGATGCGCGGATGCTGCAGCTGCGGTGCGCGACGCCGGCATCGTGATGACCAACGAGCGAGAGCGGGCGGAGATTCGCCAGATCGCGCAAGAGCACGTACGCGGTCTCGACGAGGCATCGCTGAAGATGCTCGACTACGACGGATTTCTGCAGGCGCTGGAGGCGGGCGTCGCTCCTCACCACGCCGGAATGGTTCCGCCGCTGAAAGAGACCGTCGAAGCGTGCTTCGTTCGAGGTCTCACCAAAGTCGTGTTCGCCACTGAGACACTGGCGCTCGGCATCAACATGCCGGCACGAACAGTCGTGATCGACAAACTCACGAAGTTCACCGGCGAACATCACGAAGCGCTCACCCCCGCCCAGTACACCCAGCTCACGGGGCGGGCGGGTCGCCGCGGAATCGACGAGCATGGCCAGGCCGTGGTGTTGTGGTCGCCGTTCGTGCAGTTCGAACAGGTTTCGACGCTCGCCGCGAGCCGTGAGTTCGTTCTGCGGTCGGCTTTTCGTCCGACCTACAACATGGCGGCGAACTTGGTTCGGCGCTATGACCGAGACCGAGCAAACCAATTGCTCAATCTATCCTTTGCCCAGTTTCGAGTCGATGCCGATGTGGTGCGTGGCGCAGAACAGCTCGATCGCCTGCATGCCAGGAAACACCAGATCATCGGTCGCCTTGAGAGCGAGTACGGGCCTCTCGATGAGTTGAAAGCGGCAGTTGAGACACGAGCGGAAGTCAGCGCGGACCTACAAGAAGTGTCCTTCGCTCTGAGCCAGATCAAGCCTGGGCAGATTCTGGAGCTCAACGGTGTCGTGGACGGTGAACGTCTCCCGAAGCACGTCACGGCTATCTCCGTTGCCTATCGGAAGGGCCGCCGGATCAAAGTCGTTGTCGTGGACGAAACGAGCGAGACCTTCGAGGTCAATGCCGCAGCGCTCGACGAGCCTCCCATCGTGATAGGTGAGGTCGAGCTCCCCGAGCCATATCTGCCGCACAGCATGAGCTTCATTCACGATGTGAGTCAGGCGATGGTTCGTACCCGACTGGTTTCGCCCAAGCGGCGTAAGCGCCTCGGTCCTGGCACCGCGATCTCGAGTGTGATCGATCTTCCGCCAGCGGCCCGCAAGGGACTGAAGCGGCTGGAGAAGATCGACTCGCAGATCGAGCAGCTACGACGAGCTGCGGCGAAGCAAAGCGAATCGCTTGGACTGCAGTTCGAACGGGTCGTCGAGCTTCTCGAAGACCGCGGGCACCTCGATGGTTGGTCGCTGACCGATTCAGGACAACGGTTGGCTCGGCTCTATCACGAGTGCGATCTGCTGCTCGTCGAAGCGCTCGACGAGGGTCTCTTCGATGATCTCTCCGCATCGGAGATCACGGCGATGGCATCGTGCTTCGCGTTCGAAGACCGTCGCTCCGGTCCGCCGGTTGATCTCTGGTATCCGACGAAAGAACTCCGAAAGAGATTCGGGTCGCTCACCCGGATTCACCACGACCTGTCGCGATCAGAGAAGCGCAGCCGCCTGCCGGTCACGCGTGATCCCGATGCTGGATTCATGGGCATCGCCCACGGTTGGGCTGCCGGTGGTGACCTCGATCAAGTCTTGGCTGATGAGGAAATCACGGCAGGTGACTTTGTTCGAACCGCGAAGTTGCTCATTGATCTCCTGCGACAAATCGCAACCCTGGCCTCGGTCCCCGAGACTGGTCGGACCGCAGCGCGAGCTGCCGAGGCTGTACATCGGGACTTAGTCGCCGCCTCATCGATCGTCGAGCCTGGTGATGAGGAAGACGACGCCGAGAGCTCTGATGTCACCGAGAGCTCTGATGTCACACAGCCTGACGCAGAACCAGACAATGCCAATCGCCAAGGGTGAACCATGGGGAAGCGCGGGACCGCTTCCTGAAGGCTTGGTGAGGTGTCCAGATGACGCGGCAGTCGCTGATCGGGTGTGGCGAGATCTGGAGCATGGGCTCGTTCCTCCGCCCGTTGCCGTAGAAAGCGGTGATCTTCTCCGGACTGTGGGAGGAATGCCGGCTCCGTCTCGCTCCGCAGACGTAATGCTCCTACCGATAGATCTCTGCCTGGCCACAATCGATGGCGCCACGGTTCCGATCCCGTTCGTGGCCCACTGCATCGTGCGTCGACGCTGGTGGCACGGTGAAGGGGCGGCTGCCATGAACGCCGCGTGGTTGGGTAGTTGGTATCTCGGCCCGCGGTCGCATCCAAACGATGGTCTTCTCGACGTGACCGTCGGAAGTCTGCCGCTCAGACAACGATGGGAAGCTCGCAAACGCGCCGCACTCGGAACTCACCTTCCCCACCCGCAACTCCGTACCAAGCGCATCTCTGAATGGTCCCATGAGTTCGACCGGCCAACCCCCCTGTGGCTCGATGGCAGAGCACGGGGAGTCGTCGAGCAGATCACCGTCTCGGTTCGCTCGGATGCCTTCACGCTTGTGGTGTAGGCCCGCGCTTTTCGGGGCTCGGAAGGCTGCATCGGGAGTATGCGCCTGTCAGGGTGGTCGGGCGAATACCCTCTGTCACCGTGAGTGCCTATGCCGTCGAAGAATTCACCGACGCCGAAATCGATGTTCTTCGTCGCTACTTTACGAATCTGGACCAGCCCGTCTTCGCGCTTGTCAACCTCCCAGAGGTCGTCAAGGGCGCATTGTTCGCACGGTATTCGCGGAGTTCGAAGAGTCTGCGACGGCTTTTCCTCGACGAGTTCGTTGGTGAACTCGACATCGAGGGCGATGCCACGATTGACGCGACCATCGGGTTGGCTCGGGCCGAAGACCTCTACGAGAAGGTGTTTGTCGAGTACGGCGACGATTCAGTCGCCCAGCTCGGTGGCGTGCACCTCGCGTGCGAGCAAGCCTCCAATCTCCTCACCAAGGTGCTGGAGTGGGGCCGAATGGCGAGCTATCTCGAGCAGTCGACTCGCTACATCTCCTATGACACGAGGATCGGCGGACGCTACATCTATTACCGCGATCCGGAGATTCTCTCGTCCGAGCTCGGCACACGATACGTCGGCGATCTCGACCGTCTCTTTGATTCGTACGCTCGTCTTGCGCCCCTCATGCAAGACCACGTCCGCAAGGTCACGCCAAAGTCGCCAGGTGATTCAGACTTCATCTACCGCACCGCGGTGAAGGCCAAGGCTCTTGATGCGGTCCGGGGCATTCTGCCCGCAGCAGCGCAATCAAACGTCGGGATGTACGGCACCGGCCAGGCCTACGAGCAAATGCTGATCCGAATGCGGTCCCACCCCCTCCCAGAGGCGCGGCAATATGCCGATCTGATCCTCACCGAGCTGCGAAAGGTGATTCCGTCGTTCGTACGGCGTGTCGACCTTCCTGATCGCGGCGGTGAGTGGAGTGACTACCTCGCGGACTCAAGCGCTGCCATGGAAGATCTCGCCGAAGATCTGCTCGACGAATCTTCCGCTCCGGATCGAGATGCGTTCGTCGATCTCGTCGACTTCGATCCCGATGCCGAGATCAAGGTCGTCGCCTCGATGCTCTACCCACACTCGCATCTCTCTGAGCGAGCGATCGAGGAGCAGGTCAGGAGAATGTCGGTTGATGATCGACTTCGTGTGATCAAGTCCTATACCGGTGATCGCCGCAATCGTCGCCATCGCCCCGGGCGCGCCATTGAGCGCCCCTTCTATCGGTTTGACGTGCTGGCCGACTACGGAGCATTCCGCGACTTGCAGCGACATCGCTTGCTCACAGTGGTGTGGCAGCAACTGACGCCAGCCCACGGTTACACCCGCCCAGAGCTCATCGACGAAGCCGGACTCACCGATGAGTTCGACGCCGCAATGGAACGATCAGCCGCGCTGTACGACAGCCTCGAACCCCCATTCGGTCCCCAAGCGTCCTACGCGGTCTCCTTGGCCTACCGGGTCCGGTTCAACTTCAACATCAATGCTCGGGCTGCGATGCACATGCTCGAGCTTCGTAGCACGCCGCAGGGACACCCGGCCTACCGGACAGTGGCCCAGCAAATGCACACACACATTGCCGAAACCGCTGGCCACCGTGCGCTGGCGGAGATGATGAGTTTCGTGAACCACTCGAGCGAGTCTGATCTCGAGCGATTGGACGCTGAGCGTCGATCAGAAGCAAAGCGCAACGCCTGATCTGAGCACATGAGTCTGACCTAGGCCATACGGCATGGGCCGATCGGCTCATCAGTGGGCTATGGCGGCCGATAGGCCTCCATGGTGCGTAGGAGAATGCAACTCAGTGCTGTCGTTGGTTCCGCAGTCATGGTCCTTGTTGGGATTGCCAGTCCCGTCCTCGCTCAGGATGGGCATGAGGTCCAGCCCGGCGAGACGCTCTCGGAGATCGCGCGTGATCTTGGCGTGACCATCAACGACCTCATGGAGGTCAATCGCATCGATGATCCAGATCGGGTGCGAGCTGGCCAGGTACTGACGATCCCTGGGCAAGTGGCTGCGGTCTCTGCACCGAGTTCGTACACGGTGCGAAAGGGCGACACGCTCTTCGCCATCAGTCAAACGCTCGGGATTGCCGCGTCGTCCCTCGTCGACGCCAACGCACTCGGTGACCCCAATCGGATCAAGGAGGGACAGGCCCTCATCGTGCCGGGGCCAGAACCGGTCATCGCCGCCCCATCGGCAACCGCAGAATCAGTTCCCGCTCCAAGCTCAACTGGGGGCGTCCACGTCGTGGAGGCCGGAGACACGTTGAGCGTCATCGCAAGGACCTACGGGACGTCGATGACCACACTCCTGGAACTGAACGATCTCGAGAATCCACACCGGATCGCCATCGGCGATGTCATCACGCTGCCGTCTTCGAGTGCGTCGCCGTCGCCCGAATCCGCGAGCCCAAAGCCGCAAGCCCCAGCCGGGCCGGTCGTTCCGACCCGAGCAGAAGTCCGGGCGCGCTATCCGCAGATGCCGGAACGAATCATCCAAGAGCCGTCTCGCCGCGCCCTCATCGCAACCTTTGAGAAGTGGAGCGCGGCAAACAACCTCCCGGTCGACTACGTCATGGCTGTTGCATGGCAAGAGTCTGGTTGGCGAGCTGGTGCGGTTTCCTCCGCCGGTGCGATCGGCATCGGCCAGATCATGCCCGATACCGGAGCATGGATCGCGAGTGACTTGATTGGCGACGTGACACTCACGTCGATCGATCCGCATGAGAACATTCGAATGAGCGCTCGCTACCTGAGATGGCTCATCGATTACCTCGGTGACGAGGAGCTGGCGTTGGCCGGGTACTACCAGGGTCCTGGCGCAGTTTTGCGGGACGAATGGGCTGACACGACCGATGGGTATGTTGCCAGCGTTCTCGCCCATCGCCAGTTCTTTGTGCCCGCCGGCACACCTTGACGGAGATTGTCTCGGTGGGTAACGCGATGTCGGTCGGGGAGTGTGTAGAGTCCGCCGAGATCTACCAAACCACTGGGTTCCCGTGGTGCCTGCCCGAGTCGGGTACGGCAATTGCATACAGAGGTCTCTGCAATGAGTGACGACATCGACGACATCGAAGAACCAGAAGAGGATGAAGCCGAAGAGCTTGATCCTGATCTCGACGAGGATCTCGATCCCGACGCGGAGATCGCCGAGGCTGACCTCGACGATGAGTTCGCCGATGACGTCGACGCAGTCGTCATCGATGCTGAAGAAGAAGATGACGACGACGTTGAGGAATCCCGACCGAAGGCTCGCAAGGTCGACGCCGACGAAGAGGAAGACGACGACGAGGCCGACCCCGACGATGTCGAGGCTGACCTCGAAGAGATTCTCAAAGTTCGGATGGCAACATCCGATGATGAAGATGACGACGAAGAGGACGGCGACGCACCAGCTCCTGGAGCAGGAAAAGTCGCTGGCAAGCAGAAGAATGAGTTCGTCTGTGAGATCTGCTTCCTTGTCGTAAGTCAATCCCAGACCGGAGTTCCTTGTCCCATGGGCGACGGGATCGAACTCCATCAACCGCTCAAGACTTGACCCCACTGCGGAGCGAGCATGACCGAACCAGAGAAGTCACCCGCAGACCAGCTCATCGAGCTGCTTGTCTACGCCCCGGTTGGGCTCATCTATGAGTATGGAGACGTGCTGCCTCAGCTGGTGAAGCGCGGCAAGAGCCAAGTGCAGCTCGCCAAAGTCATGGGCCAGATGGCCGCCAAGCAGGGTCAACAATCTGTCGACGGTGCCCTGTTGGACGTCGCAGGATCAGTAGCGAAAGGCATCACCGAAGTCGGTGCGTTGCTCGGGCTTGCGCCGAGCACAAAGGATGAGGCCTCTCCTCCTCCTCCGACGAAGCGCGACCTGGTCGAAACTCAATCAGATGCTCCCGGCTCGACAAAGATCGAGGCGAACGAGAAGGTCACCAAGAAGCCGTCCGCGGCGAATGCGAAGCCCAAAGCCGGAGCCAAGTCGAAAACGAAGCCAAAGGCAAAAGCGACCACCAAACCAAAGGCCGCGACAACGTCGACTGCAGCGAAGGCGAAGAAGCCCTCGACAGCGGAGAAGGCGCCGACTCGGCTTCCGATTGCTCGCTACGACGAACTCACCGCACGCGAAATCGTGCCCTTGCTCGACGATCTCACAGCGGCTCAGGTGGAGCGAGTGAAAGTCCATGAGACCGATGGTCGAAAGCGCAAGACGATCTTGGCCAAGATCGATCGGCTGCAGTCCTGAGCACGTTTGAGTCCGCGCGACTGGCGACTGCCGCTGACTTGGTTCAGCTTGTCGAGATCGTTGAGAGCCACGCTGCCGGGCTCGACGATCAACGAGGTGGACCGCTGCTTCGCGACCACGATGCGCTCAAGGGACCAGCCGCTGCTCGGTTCTCAGCAGCCCTGGAACGAACAGACGAGTGCCTGATCGCTGGCGAATTCGACGGCCAAGTCTTCGGCGTTGCCCATGTTGTTCTCCAGTCGCTTCCTGGGTCGGTCATTGCTCGGCTTGAACAGTTTGTAGTGGACGCGGATGCTCGGGCAGTCGGTGTCGGTGAGACCATGATGAATCTCGCGATCGAATGGGCCCGATCGCATGACTGCGCGGGCATTGATTCACAAGCTCTTCCCGGCGACCGTCAGACAAAGAACTTCTTCGAGGGTTTCGGACTCAAAGCCCGGCTTCTCACGGTTCACTACCGATTCCCGGAAACTCAACCGGAGAGCTGAGTTCCCGGGCGCTGTTTCGGTTGTGGACTACTTGCCCTGCCAGACGGGGGCGCGTTTTTCGATGAACGCTCGAGGGCCTTCGGCGTAGTCTGCGGTCTCGGAGAGGCGACGCATGGCTTGACCTGAGAGCTTCATGGCCGCTTCGTCGTCGAGCCCGACAGATGCTTTCATGACGGCAAGACTCTCACGCACTGCAAGTGGAGCATTCACCGCAATGCGCTCGGCCAGTTCACGAGCCGTTGCCAGCGCTTCGCCAGGCTCGCACAAGGTGTTGACCATGCCGTAGTGGGCAGCCATCTCTGCACTGATCGGGTCGCCCGTCAGAATGAGTTCGGTGGCAACGTTGCGGGGAAGCACCTTGGGAAGACGAAACAGACCGCCCGCGGCTGCCGCGAGCGAGCGTTTCACTTCTGGCACACCGAATCGTGCCGCCGTTGAGGCAACGACCAGGTCACACGACAAGACGATCTCCGTGCCGCCAGCGAGGGCGGGACCATCACACGCTGCGATGAGCGGCTTGGTTCGCTCTCGCATCACGAGCCCAGCAAAGCCGCCCCGCTTGGTGGAGAGCCGTCCTGCGTCGCCCGATGAAACGGCTTTGAGGTCGGCTCCAGCGCAAAACGACGGGCCGTTGCCCGTGATGATGGTGATCCAGATATCGGGATCATTCTCGATGTGATCCATCGCGGCCTCAACCCCCTCGGCCAGATCTCCATTCACCGCGTTGCGGGCCTGGGGACGGTTGAGGGTTATCAGACCAACGTGGTTGCTGGACTCGTACAGGACGACATCTTCAGACATTCCTGCACGTTATTCGACGAACTGTGTTAGCCGGAAACTTGATGGCTGAGAGCTACGCCTGGGGCTCTTCAGCTGGTGTGGCTTCTGCTGCTGGCTCTTCGGCCGGTGTGGCTTCTGCTGCTGGCTCTTCAGCTGGTGTGGCTTCTGCTGCTGGCTCTTCGGTGGTGGGAACGTCGTCAGCTTGTGCCGCGTCTTCTGCCGGCGCATCCTCGACCTTCTTCTCGGCACCAGGAACTGGTCGACGCTCTTTGGGTTTGTCTGGTGTCGCGTTGGACTCAGACTTCGCGTCGCCCTTCGCGTCGCCTTCGGCCTTCTTCGGCTTCGGCTTGCGGCGCGGGCGGCGTTTGCGAGCCTTGGCGGCCTCCGCAGGGTCGACACCGAAGTGTGCCGCGATATGGGGTACACGATCGGCGACTCGACGAACGGCCTCGAGAAGCTCCTCGGTCGGCTCAGCGGGGAATCCGCTTGGAGCGACGCTTGAGCGAATCGGTGAAAACGCGATGGCGTCGATCACGGTTGCCCAGCGTTCCTGAGTGGCATCGGCACTGAGGCCTGCATTTGCGGCATCAACGAGGTCCGCAGACAGTTCAGGAGGCAGAGCCTCGCCTGCTTTCACGGGGCGCGAGCTCAAGCGGAGAGCGCGCACCGATCGTCCGACCTTCAAAGAGGTCCGAAGATCTTCGAGCCACTCGTTGTGGTCTGATTCGATGCGAGCGCTCAGGCCCTCACGAAGTTGCTCTGCAAGCGCTCGGGTCTCATTGTCACGAGCCGAAGCATCGGAGGCGCTCACCACAGAGCGCAGGTCACGGAGGTCCAGAAGCTCGAGGTCAGCGAGAGCGGCGTCGGCTCGGTCATGCCACTCAGCAGTTCGCAGCGAGCCAACAAGCGGTTCGGCGATAGCGAGAACGGTTGCGACAGGAACCTCTGGGGTTCCCTGACTCTTGGCTTCAGCGTTCTGCTTCTCGATTGCTGCTCGAACCGCAGGAATGCCGCCCTGGAGAACCTGATCGGCGATCGGGCGATGCTCCACGGGTATCTCGGCCATCACTGCGTCGCGATGGACGCGACGAGGGCGGAGCCGCTTGGGCTTTGGTCGCTCTGGCACGGGGTCAGGACGTGGGCGACGCTCGTTGCGGTCGCCTCTGGGCTTGCGATCGCCACCACCGTCGGAACGTCCGCCTTCTTTGCGGCCGCGGCCCTTGTTGCGGTCGCGATCGCCGCCACCACGGCGCTTTCCTCGGTCGCGATCGCCGCCGCGACCCTTCGGGGCGCGAACCTCGGTAACGAGCTCGTCGTCACGAAGTTCACGGGTGACCATCTCGAGGAGGTCATTACGAGCTTTCTTCGCCTTGGGGGCGAAGACTTCAATGATCTCAATGCCGTCGAGGAGAAACTCCGCCTCGGCCTTGACGACGTCGCCAACTTGGGCCCCGTCATAGAGAAGTGCGCCGGCGAGGTCACCCTTTGGTTGCTTGGCGCCAGCGGCGCGCCACGTCCAGGTTCCGTCGTCGCGCGCGCTCGTTAGTTCAACGTCGATCCTGCGTGCCATGCCAATGCTCCCCGGCTTCGTTTGAAGGCGCCCAAAGGTTGCCGCGCTCAGCGTGCGGAAACCAACCTCGTGGCAAGATCAGTCTGCCAGCTGACGCAGTGCTTCGTAGGCCTCATTGCTGCGAGCTGCCGCCCGCACCTCACGAGCGCTTGCGTCGACGTACCGCTGGGTGGTCGCGAGCGACTCGTGGCCAAGGAGTCGCTGGAGCTCGGTACCGGTGGCGCCGTTCCTGGCGAGACTGGTCGCGAACGTGTGCCGAAGGGCGTGAACGAGCGCGCCACGGGGGACTCTGGTGCGAATCCCGGCTTCTCGGTAGAGGGACTCAACGAGGTACTGCAAACCGCCTCGTTTCATGGGTTCGCCCGTGTTGCCGACGAAAAGGGCCGCATCGCCAGCGATGCGACCGGGGAAGCGCCGCTGTCTCGACTCCATATAGGTGTGAATGATCGCTTCGACTTCTGGCTCCAAAGGAATGGTTCGTTCCTTATTGCCCTTACCCCGAACACCGATCACTCGATCGCCTGATGGTCCATCGATGGAACGCAGCGTCAGGCTGAGAACTTCTGCGAGGCGCAGCCCGCATGTGAGAAGTACGACGATCAACGCAAGATCGCGTTCTGGCCAGGGGTTTCTTGCCCCTTTTCGGCCCTTGGCCGCGACCTCGAGCAGCAGCAGAACACTGTCGTCACCCGAAATGGCTTTTGGTCGGCTCTTGGGAACCCGTGGTTTCTCGATAGCCGCCATCGGGTTTCCTGGAACGATTCCATCGGCCACCAAGAAGGTGTAGAGCTGATTCCAGGTCGACCACGTTCGGGCGATCGTCGCCTCGGATTGGTGAGAGATCTCGGCAAAGGCCCTGCGCAGGATGCGAATCTGCAAGTCCTCGATAGCGACAACCTCTTGGGGCTGGCCGAGCACGGTGGCGAGCGCCCGCATGATCACGTCGAAGTCTCGCTGGTAGGCCGCGAGCGTGTGTTCGGAGTGCTTTTTGGGCCGTCGCGCCAAGAAGAACTCTTCAATGAGTTCTTTGACGGGCGGGTTCGCGCTGATGGCGACCGTCATATCTCCGAGCGTAGTCGTGCTCGCGCTCGGAGTGTTGCCACTGCAACGACCGCGTGCTCAGGAGGGCTAGCTCACCCAGATTCGCTCAGGCAGGTTGTGGCGTCTGACGAACACGCTGTGGCGTTCCACTGCTGAGATCGAGGACGTCGCCGCAGTTTCGGCATTGGCGAGTCTCGCCGTCGTCACCGACGGGAATGAGATGGCGAACATCGCTATCGGCTGCGGACATTCCGCATGTAGGGCAAGTGATTGTTGACGTCATGACACCGTGGAGGGCTGAGGCGAGGCCGGAGCGGCCATCGCGGGAACGTGGGGAGCAGCGGGGTTTGGCTGCGCTGAGGCAGATGCGCCAGACACGGAAGCCGGGTTGGTCGCTGGATCGGGGGAAGCGGACGACGTTCGAGGAAGCATCGACGCCTCGACCTCTTCGGTGAGGAAGTAGACGGCGGCGACTCGGTCGATCATCACTCGGTCGAGCGTTTGAGGAAGACCTTCATAGATCGCGATGCCCTTCATCATTTCGCAGAAGTCAACGGCGACGTAGGGCCGCAGTTCGCCGATGTTCTTGATGGCTACCGCGCGAAGATGAGCAGCAGCTTCGGCGGAAACTTCAATGCCAAACGCTTGGGCGACTCGGACCAAGATCCAGTTGAAGGCGTTCTCCTCGACAGCGCCGACGTAGACCTTGTTCTTGAGGCGACGAAGGAAGGCGTCGTCGCCAAGCTCGCGCGGATCGAGGTTCGTCGAGGCGACGAGCTTCAGTTCGAACGGGACAGTGAACTTCGTGCCACTGGCCAGCTTCAAGAAGTCGATGCTTCGTGAGAGCGGAACAATCCACCGGTTCAACAGCTCTTCCGGGCTCATGCTTTGGCGACCGAAGTCGTCGACCACGAGGATGCCGTTGTTCGCCTGCATCTGAATTGGAGCGACGTAGGTGCCAGAGGATGAGTCGTAGTCGAGCTCCAACATGCTCATCGTCATTTCGCCACCGACGATGATGATGGGCCGTTCACACAGAATCCATCGAGGATCGAGGACGGGGGGTTGGTCGGGGAGCGGCTTGTGGACCGAGGGGTCAAAGACGGTGATGATCTGTCCGTCCACCTCGACGGCAACCGGCACCAAGATGTTGTCCTGGTAAATCCGCACCATTCGCTCAGCGAGGCTGGTCTTGCCCGTACCGGGCGGTCCGTAGAGGAAGATGGCACCGTCGTTCATGAAGGCCGGGCCGAGCTGATCAAGCATTTCGTCCGCAACGACGAGGTCGCCGAAGGCAGCGCGGATGTTTTCTCGGTTGATGACCATCTCGGCCTTCTGCGCCCAGACCGTTCGGGTGTAGTCGGCCAGGGAGACCGGCAACGTCGCGGCATAGGAGCACGCGGCCATTCGTTCGCCAGCAACTCGCCCGCCAGCCTCAGTAAGGCCGACTCGATAGTCGCGCCCTTCCATACCGTGATACTCAAGTACCTGCCGATCACGGAGCTCTTCGGTCACCTGTTGGACGACAGAAACTCGAACACCGATTGCCTCGGCGACGGCGGTCACGGTCGTGACGCGCTCAATGACGAGCCGGCGCATGATGAGGTCTTCGACCATCGTGTGCGGAACGCCGACGTCCTCCAAACGTGTTGGGGGGCGCGGCCAGTCCGGGCTTGATTCGACGTACTGGTCGGTCATCCCGCTCCATCGGCAGTCCATCGTGAATCTGGAGCGAATCTGTGTGATCTGTGCGTTGGGTACAAGACAGAACAACTGACCCTCATATCCAGCCGGCGCCGGCCGATCTCATAGGGACGAGCCCGCCATCTGGCGGGCGTGGGCAAATTGTGAGCAGAGGCACCAATGGCGAGAGAGAAGCTGCGTCGAACGGCAGGGTCTGGCACCAAGCAGGCGGCTGAGGAACAAGCGAAGACCTCGGCGAAGACAGGGACCCTCCATCTGGAGCCGATCTCTGGGAGCATCGACCGAAGAAGCCTGGCCTTCGAGATCGAGCTGACTCGAGACGATGGCGTGCTCGTCCTTGGCGACATCCGTCTTGGCGCCGAACGGGCCGCAGAGGAAGAAGCATTCGAGATCGCGCACCGAATCTGGACCATCGTGGCCGAGGCCGCGAATCGCGTCGACAACGACACCCTGGGGGCCAAGGCGCTCGCCATGGCTGATGGAGCGCTCGTCCAGGCAAGAGATGAAAGGGCGCTCCTGGCAAAGTCGATCGACCAATCTCGTGCGGCTGATCCTGGACGTGGCCGACGACCGTCGGGAGCGAACCGCGGCGTGTCCTACGACTATGACGAATTGGCCGCAGATCGTGCCGCGGGTGTTTCCCAAGCAGAAACGGCGCGAGCTCACGGGTGTTCACCCGGGACGGTCGCCAGGGCTGTGCGATACGTCGCTGCTCGCGACGAACTGCTCGCGCTGACCGACAAGAATTTGACCCAGGACATTCGTGATGGTCTGCCAGTGGCGGAACTTGCAGCTCGCTATGAGACCGTTCCCAAGGTGATGCGCTGGGTTGTCAGCGACTTCTGGGATCGTCGTGCCTCTGGCCGTTCTGGCTCGTCGACCGACTCGTAGCGTCGGCTAGGCAGGCCGGGGGAGTGGGCCCGAGTCTGGACCTGTGCCGTCGAGCTTGGATCGAACGAAACTGAACAGCATGAGTCCACCTGCTGCCGCCGTTCCCATGAGGGACAAGATGTGGAAGCCGGCCATGTCGAACACGAAACCGGAGGCCAGCGCGCCGCCACCACTGGCGAGCGAGGTCGCGATGTCGGCCGCGCCCTGAACGGACACTCGTTCTTCGCTGCTCACCGATTCGGTGAGCAGCGCAGACCCAGCAACCATGCCAAAGCTCCAGCCGAGTCCGAGAAGGAACAGTCCGGGGAACATCAGGACGCGTGGTGCTTCGCCGGCGAGCGCAGTGATGATTGTCGAAAGAGTGAGCAACGCCGCGCCGCTGAGAATCGTTGGAATGCGACCGATCTTGTCCGAGACGAATCCAGCGATTGGGGCGAAGAGGAACATGCCGGCGGTGTGTGCCGAGATCACAAGGCCGATCCAACCTGTGGAATGACCGTGGGCGTCCATGTGAAGAGGGGTCATTGCCATCACCATCACCATGACCAGCTGGGAAATGACGAGCGTCGCTGCCGCGAGCCGGGCCAAGGGGCGAGCCCACACGATTGCGAGCGAATCCGAGATCGAGAGCTTGACCCTGGTCGATGCCTGTTGAGAGTTCAGACCGCCGGAGACAGTGAGCGGGTCCGGTCGCAGAAGGAGCCAAATCACGAGTCCGGACAAAGCGAAGAAGACCGCAGATCCGAGAAACGGTCCGGTGAGTTCGTTCATGCCTGCGCTGACGGACAGGTCTCCGAGTACGCCCGCAATCATTGGTCCGAAGACGGATCCGAACGCCGACGCAAAGACGACGGTGCTGATTGCCTTTGCCCGAGTTTCTTCGGTGGCAAGGTCTGCTGCCGCGTAACGAGACAGGTTCGTTGCGCCTTGCCCGACTCCGAATAGGAAGAGACCGGCAAGGAAAATGGTGATGCTCGAGCGTTCGATGCCGAAACCGCCGATGAGGGCGCCGGCTGTGGCGACCGCGTAGCCCGTTCGAAGACCAGGGTTGCGACCGGACTTCATCATCAGCGAGCTGAGCCAGCCGGAGGCAACCGCGGTGCCAATCGTGATGGCAACCGTGGAGAGCCCCGCCCATCGATCGCCGTCGAGCATCTCCTTGATCGCCAGACCAGCGACGGTGAACGCCAGTGACATGGCAGCCCGCGCCGGAATCGACGAGGCAAAGAGCACCCCAAGCGTTCGACGTTGCAGTGCTGAATGGTCAGCGGGGGAGTAGCCGGCGGTTGTCACGGAGCGAGTCTTGCTCAAACTGTCGTTGGTTACGACTTGGAAACGAAGCTTGCCCGTTGGGTGACAAGCCGCGCCCGCCTCAAGAGCGACGACTAGTCGGGGTCTTCGGCCAGAGTCGGGTCGTCGGTCCAGTCCGCCGCAAGCCCCTCTTCCGGTCCCGTGATCCCACCGTCGCCAGGTTCGACCTCCAGTGTGTCGACCATTGCCAAGGGGTCGTTCTCGGGGTGGTTGGGGTCTGCGATCGCTCGGAGCCGAGCGAGGCGTTCACGGTCGAAGGGGTCATCGGCAGATCGTCTGTCCGGCCGATCTTCGGGTCGATCATGGTCGCGTCGGTCTGATCCGCCTCGTCGATCTTCCTCGGGGTGCTTCGTCACGCTGATGTCCCTCCAACTGTGCCCTGAACACAGCCTTGCGCCCGCTTGGTCCCATCCTGATCGATGGCCGTGAACCACGTCGACCCTGATGCCCCCCTATCAATCCCCTAATCCGGGGCCGCGGGGCCTGCTCTTCGCCTAGGACGCCAGTTCGAGCAGCTGTTCTGCGATCTCATCATCGACATGGCCGTTGGCAAAATTCTCGAGCTCTTCGCCGAGAATCGATGTCGTGAGCACCGCTGCAGCCAAGTAGCTGCCTTCTTCGGTCGGCAACTTGCCATCGGGGGAGTGCAACAGAATGTCAGGGTTGGATGTGCGGACGCTCCACCAGGTTGCGCCAACCGAAGACACGTCGGCGCGGATCTCGCTCGCCATCGAGGAATAGCCGTCGGACAACGCTTCCTGCATCGAGGCAAAGCTGTTGAATCCGGACAGGGCGGCACCGTCTCGATCGGCCCACGTTTCGAACAAGATGACCTCGGTCCCAGACGATGCAGTGAGCACGCCCATTCGGCGAAGTGCGGGAAGGGTGGACGTCAGGAGCCGTTCGCGAACCGCCGGGATGTCGGAGTCTTCTTGCAGAATGACAACGTCGTAGTTTCCGCCGGCAAGTGCGTCATTCACGTCAGAATCAGAGGCATGTGTCGCGAGCGTGAGTCCGGGATCGGCCATGACGTCGATCTCGAGGTTTACGCCGTTGGCTTTGGCTAGATCGTCGACGATGTCCGGAAGATCATTGGCTTGGGTGTATTCATCGCCGACGAACAGCACACGCATGTCTGTGCGATTCGAAAACGAACGCCATCCGAACCACAAGGCAAAGAAGGTGACGGCAATAATGAGCAGCGGTTTCTGCATCTCTACCTAGTCGGCCCCAACGGAGGCGGATCAAGGTTGATTCGGGGGAGTCATACAGAGAGAAGTGGCCTTCGCCGATAATGAAACATGAAGCAAGACCCGACGTCACCTCAGCCACTGGGCGTCACGGAGCGAAGTGACACGCCACGCGTTGTAGCGGCCGTCTTGTTATTGCTCGTCATGGTCGTCGCAAGTGGTTTCTGGTTTCTACTGCTTTTTGCCCTCGCATTGAGTTACACGCCAAGTGATCGACCTGGCATGTGGATCGCCGCCGGTGGATTTGTCCCGTTGCTCGTTGGCGGCTTCGTCGTGTGGCTCATCGGCATGCGGCGAAAGAGTCTGGGGCTGAATTTGATCGGTGCGGCGCTACCAGTTCTCGGTGTCTTGTTGTTCTTTGCTGCGATCTATTCCGACATTTGACGTTTGGGTGGAGCTGGGTGAGGGGTCAGCGATACAACGGCGGAAATAGATAAGTAATGCATAATGTCGCTTATGTCGGTTAAGAGGGGTGAAAAACCCCTCGAATAGTGCGTCTTGTGTCACGGGCGCATGAAACGCCTCTGCGGCCTGTGCGAGTTATTGCAGCAAAAGGCCGAACAACACGCACACGTTGGCCAGCGTTTGGAACGTGCGCGAGTTGTTGTTCAGGGAGTGTCAGTACCTTGCACGGGTTGCAGGCAAGTCAGCTTTTGCCGAGCAGTTGTTCCTGCAAGGTGCGCTTGACGAACTTGCCGCTGGCGTTTTGTGGCAGCGGATCATCCAGGAACCAAACGTGATTTGGAACCTTGAATTTGGCCAACAATGGCTCGAGGTGTGAGCGAAGGTCACCCTCGGTGAGCGTTTCACCCTTGGCCAAGACGATGGCTGCACCGACGTCTTCGCCCAACCGATCGTCGGGTACGGCAAACACGGCGGCCTCGGCAACTGCCGGGTGCTTGTAGATGGCTGCTTCGACTTCAGAGCAATAGACGTTTTCGCCGCCTCGAAGCACCATGTCTTTGGCCCGGTCGACGATGAAGACGAATCCGTCGTCATCGATTCGAGCGATGTCGCCGGTTCGAAACCAACCATCCTGAATGCCTTCGGCGGTCGCTTCTGGCTTGTTGAGGTAGCCCTTGATCACGATGGGTCCCTTGACCGCAAGCTCACCGACCGCCTCGGGCCCAGGTGGGACATCGTTGCCCATGTCGTCGATCAGTTTGGCTTCGAGCGTGGGAACAATCGGTCCACACGATGCGGGCTTGGCCACATAGAAGCTGGATGCATTCGCAGTCACGATGCCGCAGGTCTCGGTCAGGCCATAGCCGGTGCTCGGTGCTCCGGTCGGCAAGCTCTCGTCGATCTTCTCGACGAGGTCGGGTTGAAGAGGGGCTCCTCCCCCGCCCATTCCCTGCACTGACGACGTGTCACGGGTTTCCCAATCCGGGTGCATGAGCATCTCGCGTGACATCGTCGGGACGCCGCTGAAGTTTGTGACTCGCTCCCGCTCGATCAACTCAATGGCTCGAGCCGCATCCCACTTGTAGGTGAGGACAATCTTGGCTCCCGTGAGCGTCGCCGGATGGAGCAGACAATTGTTGGCCGTGACGTGGAACAACGGAGTCGGCGCCATGATCACTGACGGTGCCGGCGGTGCTTCTGCAGCTGCAGCTGCCTTTGCTGCAGCCGCCTCTGGATCGGCTTTGGCCTCGGCAAGTGCGATAGCGGTGGTCATGAACGCGAGGTTCATGAGGTTGGAGACACAGCCCCGGTGGGTCAGCTGGGCTCCCTTGGGGAAGCCCGTGGTTCCCGAGGTGTAGAAGATGCAGGCGTCATCGTCTGGATCGATGTCGGCATCTGGTAGCCCGTCGTGCGCGCCTTGGCCGTCGATCACGTCGGCCCAATGCTGCGCCCCGTCCGGAAGCTCGCCCTCATGGCGAACAGCGATCACGGCGAGCGGGCCGTTGCTGCGTAGGCCGTCGAGCTCCGGAGCAACCCGATCCAGTCGCTCGGTGTCACAGATCAACACCTTGGGAGCTGAGTCAGTGAGGCCATAGACCATCTCGGGACCGGTCCACCACGCGTTCATTCCAACGACTGCGGCTCCGGTAGCGAGGACCGCCCAGTACCCGACGACCCATTCAGGATAGTTGCGCATCGAGATCGCAACGCGATCCCCGGATCCGACTCCGTGTTCATCGCGAAGGTGATGGGCCAGCGCCTTCACTTGCTCGTTGATTTCGTTGTAGGTGTAGCTCTCGTCTTCGAATACGACGTAGCTGGCGTCGCCATACCCGGTGGCGAGCTCCCAAACGAATCGCATCGACGGCGGAGCGGAAGTGAAGACGGTCATTTCGTGTCCGAGGACCGTGGCCTTCGAGAGGGCGAATTGTGCCCCCTCGGCTTGGAGTTCGGCTCGGGCGGCGCGCAGATGTTCAATCACGGGGTCATGGTCCCAAATTGTGACGCTTTGGTCGAATCAATCGCTTCCGATGTCTCAAGAACTGCTCAAGATCATCATCAGGTCGTACAGGGCGCCCGGCTCCATCGCCGAAGAGAAGACAACGATGGAAAACGGAGCCGCAACATGAAGATCGCAACAGGAGGCCAGACAGGGAGTGTTCGACGACAAGACGTCGACGCAGAACTGGATCGAATCATCCGGGAGTTGGAAGGCCCGCCAAGTCTGATCGTGGCGTTTCACGGAGCCACCGTCGAAACCGATCTCGTCGATGCCCTCAGCCAAGCCATCGATCCGTCTCTCACCATTGGCACCACATCGTGCTTGGGTTCGATGACCGAGGTCGACACGTTCGGGAACGGCGAGGACTCGTTCACGTTGTGGGCGGTGAGAGATCCAGACGGCGCATACGGAACTGCCTTGGGCGAGATTGGCAACTCCCCAGCTCAAGCGGCTCGTCAAACGCTTCATGCGGCGCTCGAGGCGGCAGGTCGGCCAGGAGAGCAGCCGGACATGATCTGGATGCATGCGTCGCCCGGTTGTGAGGAGGCGGTCCTGCAGGAGATCAACGCTCTGACTGGAGGGTCGGTGCCAATCACCGGGGGTTCTGCCGCTGATGACGACATCTCCGGCAACTGGACCTGTTTCGCAGGGGGCAAAGCCTCAAGCCAAGCCGTTGCCCTCGCCGTGATGTTTCCCAGCACGAAGCTGACGTGGTCGTTTCAATCGGGATATGAGCCGACTTCATTTCGGGGAATCGTGACGGCAGCCGACGAACGCACGATCATGGAGATCGATGATCGGCCGGCCGCACTGGTGTATGACGAATGGACCGGCGGGCTGATTGGAGATGTGCTCGAAGGGCAGGATCAAAACGTGCTGGGTCTGTCGACCATGTCCCCGCTGGGACGCGAGGTCGGCACAATCGGCCCCGCTGGCTTACAGATTCCGTACTACGCGTTGCTTCATCCTGAGTCGGTCGGCGACGATCTGAGTCTGGCGTTGTTCGCCGACGTGACGGAGGGCGAAACGGTGCATCTCATGAGCGGCAGTATGGAGCGCCTCATCGATCGCGGAGGTCGGGTGGCGGCAGACGCGGTTCGGGACATTGGCGCCGAACCTGCGGTTGCTGGCGGGCTCGTGATCTATTGCGCTGGCTGCATGCTGGCTGTTGGTGACCGAATCGATGACGTCCGGCTCAAGATCAACACCGGATTCGGTGGGGCCCCATGGGCGGGCGCATTCACTTTCGGCGAACAAGGTCGGATGCTCGGTGGCGAGAACCTTCACGGCAACCTGATGATCGCCGCCTTGGCCTTTGGCCAGACCAAATGAGCCAGGTGACGGACCCGCTGTTCGTTGATGGATCCAATCCAGATATGTCTAACGAGGTGCTGCGTGAGGCACTGGTGACCGCTGAACGGCTCCGGGTGCAAGAGTCGCTCGCCCGTCAAGAGGCCCAGGCGTTGCTGTCGGGTCTCCAGGTTCTGACCGAAGCGAACTCCGTGGAAACCATGTTCTCGGGAATCCTCGCCGTGATCGGTGAGGTCATTCCGTTCACCGAAGCCGCCGTATTGGTCGAAGACCCATCCGGTGAGACGTTGGGTGTCGTTGCGACGAACCATGCCCGACCACCGAATTCGATCATCCATCCCAAAGACTTGTTGCACAGAGTCTTGAAGGGTGAACCAACGATCGTGATGGACTTGCTCCAGGTTCCCGAATGGAACCAGTTGCCATTTGATCATCAGAAGGGGCGAAGGTCGGCGGTTCTCCTTCCGATCGAGACGCCAAGGACGAGAGCCATCTTTGTCTGTCTGGATGATCGGGTCGGCTCCTATACCCGTCACCACCTCGAGTTGTTGACCTACTTCACTCCCCTGGCTGCCCAAGCACTTCAGCGTGCCGACGAGTTGGCTGCAATGGATTCGCTGATCACGCGTCTTGAACATCTTGCGCTCCATGATCCACTGACGGGATTGGCCAATCGGTCGCTGTTCAACGATCGACTTCGCAAAGAGGTCGAGGCGTCCGAGATGCTTGGTCTGCCGATGGCCGTCATCAACATCGATCTCGATGACTTCAAGGTCATCAACGACACCATGGGGCACGAGGTCGGTGACCGGTTGCTCATCGAGACATCACGCCGGCTCCAACACGTGATTCGTACTTCTGACCTGGTTTGTCGGCTCGGAGGCGACGAGTTCGCCATCATCATGTCGAGAATCGGCTCAGAGGAAGATCTCCTACGAGTCGGCAAGAAGCTGGTCCTGGAGCTCGGGAAGCCGCTCGAGGTGGATGGGCAGATCGTGCGCCCCAGTGCATCGGTTGGCAGTGCCTTCGTCGGCAAGCCCGAGCACTCCATCGCAGTCATTCTCAAGCACGCCGACGTTGCTCTCTACGATGCGAAAGCATCTGGTGGTGGAACGCATCGACTTTTCAGCTCTGAGATGCGGGCCGAGCTCGACCGGACCCAAAGCGTCGAGTCAGAGCTTCGACGGGCTGTCGACAACGACGAACTCGTGCTGCACTACCAGCCAATCGTGTGTAGTGGGAGCGATCACGTCGTCGCCCTCGAGGCCTTGGTCCGATGGAACCACCCAACGCGCGGGTTGGTGCCTCCCGGCGATTTCATTCCCATCGCCGAGCGCAGCAGTCTCATCCAGCATCTTGGGCTTTGGGTTCTCGATCGCGCTGTGAGCGACTGTGCGGAGTGGCTGACAGACGGTCCGCGTCGGCGAATCGCTGTGAACGTCGCCGGACGTCAAGTCTTGGCCCCTGACTTCGCCACAGAGGTTCTGTCGATATTGGAACGACACGGCGTTGCGCCCAACCATCTCGAACTCGAGCTGAGCGAAGAGATCGTCGTCAAGCGGACCGCTGAAGTCATGCTCGACAATCTTCATCACTTGCAGCGAGCAGGGATTGAGTTGAGTTTCGACGACTTCGGCACCGGCTACTCGTCCATCCACCACCTCAGGCGGTTCCCCGGCCAGCGGTTGAAGATCGATCGGGGTTTCGTGGCCAGAATGCTCGAGGACCGAGCCAACGCAGCGGTCGTGAGGTCGATTGTCGACCTCGCCCATGGGCTTGACCTGAAGGTCGTGGCTGAAGGTGTCGAAACCGCTGCTCAGCAGCAGTTCCTCGTCGATCTTGGGTGCGATGAGCTCCAAGGATTCTTCTTCAGCATGCCGTTGCCTCTCGACGAGGTTGCTTCGCCTCGTTGCTCGTCCCGAATCGGATCGGTAGCACCCGTTGATTGAGGGTTCTGCGTCGAGCGTTGGCTGAACGAGCTACGAGGGATCATTCGAATCCGCTCAGGAATCCGGCGACGTTCTGGCCAATGGCTTCGACTGCGTAGCCACCTTCCTGAATGACCACGGTGGGAAGCCCGAGCTCTGCAATGCGACTCGCCATTGCTGGATAGTCCCGGGTCGTCAGCTCGAACTTGCTGATGGGATCGTCCTCGAAGGTGTCGACACCGAGCGAGATCACCAAGGCATCGGCCGAGGCACTGTCGACTTTTGCCAGCGCGGTGTCGAGCGCTCGCCCGTAGCGGTCAAAATCTGTCCCGTAAGGGAGCGGCAGGTTGAGGTTGCTCCCGATCCCCTGGCCTGACCCTTCTTCCTCCGCGTATCCCGCGAACCATGGGAATTCGTCCATCGGATCGGCATGGATCGAGACGAACAGCACATCTGCGCGCTCGTAGAAAATTGACTGCGTGCCGTTGCCGTGGTGATAGTCGACGTCGAGCACTGCAACCCGCTCAGCCCCTCGATCAAGGAGTCGCTGTGCTGCCAATGCCGCGTTGTTCAGATAGCAGTAGCCGCCGAACTGGTCTGCCGTGGCGTGATGCCCTGGTGGTCGACATAGCCCGTACGTTGTGGCCTTGTCGTCGACAAGACGGTCGGCGGCCGTTGTCGCTACGGCCGCGGCGGCGACTGCCGCTGTCCACGTCGCGCTCACGATCGAGCAATCCGCAGCGAAGCTGTAGTAGCCGAGCTGTCCGATCAGGTCCGACGGACGCCGGGTACTGAGACCCCGGCTTGGCCACACAACGCCCATCGCCGCTGGGCCAAAGCCGTCGAGCTTGACCCATCGATCCCATGCCGTCGACAAAAAGTCGACATAGTCGTTGGTGTGAATACGCCTGATCAGACCAAGATCTGCTTGGTTGGGTGCGCAGAACTCGTGGCCCTGGCTCTCGAGTGCGGCGAGCACGAGATCGGCTCTGTCAGGCCCTTCCCACGAGGGAACAAGCGTGCCTCGATCGAGCTCGAGGCTGTGGTGGGCGTGGTGGGCATCAGAGGAGACAACCAGCATCATCGGAGCCTAGATGGTGAACTCCTGGCGCCTGTCAGTCTGGGGCGCCGTGCCTCCCAGCGCCTGTCACTCTGGGGCGCCGTGCCTCCCAGCGCCCGCGGCAAAGCGGGCTGCGCCTTCTCGCGTTTCACCCGAGTTGATCGTCTCCAAGCCCACCTTCGTCTCATAGGCAAGGGCTGCGCCGAGCTCGTGATCCCATTGGTTGTACGTCGACATTCGATCGGTTCGAAGGCAACGTTGTGGAAGCGCCGCAATCTCCTTGGCGAGTTTGAGGGCCGCGTCGAGCGCGTTCCCAGGAGCGACCACTCGGTTGGCGAGTCCCATCTCCATGGCCTCGCCCGCTCCCACCTCTCGGCCCGTCAGAATCATGTCCATCGCTCGTGATTGCCCAATAAGCCGTGGGAGTCGAATCGTCCCGCCATCGACGAGCGGCACACCCCAACGACGGCAGAACACGCCGAACACCGCATCGCTGGCCATCACCCGCAGGTCACACCACACTGCCAATTCGAGGCCACCTGCGACGGCGAATCCTTCGACCGCAGCGATGACCGGCTTGGAGAGCAACCGCCGGGTCGGCCCGACGGGCCCATGACTATTGAGGATGTCATCGGGACCCCGCGGCTCAACGCGGTTTCCGCGTCCGTCTGAAATCGCCTTGAGGTCCGCTCCTGCACAAAACGTTCCGTCTGCTCCGGTGAGCACGGCAACGCAAAGCGAGTCATCAGCATCGAACAGGCCGAATTCCTCGTCAAGAGAACGAGCTGTCGGGCCGTCAACGGCATTGCGAACCTCGGGACGATCGATCGTGAGAACGAGAACGGAACCCTGGCGTTCAGTGCGAATCATCTCCCCAATCTGGCACGACCAGATGGTTGCTGTGAACTGAACGCATGAGTTGCGTTTCGAGGGACTGCGCCCGGCAGTGGCCTATTTCGCGAGTTGATACAGCCTCTCGCAGTCGACAGGTTGGACGTCGGGGGCCAGAACGCCACACGAGTCAGCGCCGTCGCCGCCGTCGAGGTCATCGACGTCGCCGTCTCGGCCCGGCCAGAGTCGGTCATTCCCAGCACCACCCGAGATCGAGTCCGCTCCCCCGCCGCCGTTGATCGTGTCGTCACCGTTGTCGCCGCGTGCAGCATCGTCGCCAGCCCCGAGATAGATGCGGTCATCGCCGGCGACGATGTCGCCGAAGAGTCGCGAGTCCGCATCGACTTGATCATTGCCGCCACCGGCGTAGATCACGTCCGAGCCGAGTGAGCCGAACACGAAGTCGTCGCCGTTTTTCGCATAGATCCGATCTTCGTCGCCGAAGTTGCCTGCGCTGATCGTCACGCCGCCGTCCGGAATCTCATTGGACCCACCCGCCCAGATGAAGTCGTTCAGTTCTGATCCGTAGATCACGTCGCTTCCGCTTCCTCCGACCAAACACGAAGCGGCGCCGCCCGAGACAATCGTGTCATCGCCAGCCCCTCCATTGAGCAGGTTGGTGGCCGCTTGCTGGGTTGCCGTGTCGCCGAGAACACGGGAATTGCAATAACGGCCGGACACAACGCGATCGTCTCCGCCTTTGGCTCCGATGAGGCGATCGTCGCCCCCGTAGCCATACGCCACGCCGCCTTGTCCACCGAGGTACATCACGTCGTCGCCATCGGTGCCATAGAGATTGTCCTGGCCTGGTCCTCCGTACAGTCGGGCTCCTGCGGAACCGGAGCCCGGCCGGTAGAAGTCGCTCCCGATGTAGAACCCGGCGGTGATCACGTCATCGCCGGCCCCTCCGTAGAGACGGTCGGTTCCGACATCGGTGTCGTCGCCACGGAATCCGTTTGTACCGGCAAGGTCATCGTCGCCGTTTCCGCCGTACAAGGTGTCGTCGCCTGCGGCACCCACGAGATAGTCGTCGCCGTCCGCGCCGTAGAGGCGGTCGTTGCCTTCGCCGCCGTCGAGCACATCGTTGCCCCCGAGGCCAAAGATTCTGTCGTTCCCGCCGAACCCACAGATCACGTCGTCACCCTCGGTCCCGGTGAGAACGTCGTCCCCCTCGGTGCCGTTGATGGTGCAAGGGAGGTACTCCCCCTGATCCTGAAAGCGCTGACCCGCATACTCCGCAGAGGCCGGTCCGCCTGTCGTTCCGACGACCCCGCCAATCACAATCGCCGCAACTAGTGCACGCACTCGCTTCATCGCCATCCCCTTTTACCGCCCACGGGCTGTGGTCGAACTACTGTATGTAACCACGCGTCACTATAGGTGGCAATGCGGGGTCGGTTCTGCCTTGTTCGATCGGTCAACCTGACAGGACGGCATGGTTTGATGTGAACTGAGCGGCATGTCCGATGAATGGTTTGCCAAATACCCAGATCTCGAGTTCGAGCGGCAAGAACATGGCGTTCTGCTGATGACGCTCAACCGACCCGAGACGCTCAACTCCACTGATGCTCGAACGCACAACGCGTTGAGCCGCGTCTGGATGGATATCGACGACGATGATGACACCCGCGTCGTTGTCGTGACCGGGAAAGGCAAAGCCTTCTCCGCAGGCGGTGACCTTGAATGGATCGAAACCATGATCCAGAACTACGACGGCATGAAAGTGGCCTTCAAAGAAGCTGGCGACATCGTCTACAACATGACGCGTTGCTCCAAGATCATTGTGTCGGCGATCAATGGCGTAGCGGTTGGGGCGGGACTTGCGGTTGCCCTGATGGCCGACATCAGCATCATCGCCGAGGATGCTCGATTCACCGATGGTCATCTCCGACTCGGGGTCGCTGCCGGCGATCATGCCAACATCATCTGGCCCCTGCTGTGCGGGTTGGCGAAGGCCAAGTACTACCTGATTACCTCAGACTTCATCGATGGCAAGACAGCCGACCAGATCGGTCTTGTCTCCAAGGCCGTTCCCGCAGAGGAGCTGATGAGTGAGGCATTCCGAGTCGCCGAGAAGATCGCAACGGGCCCTCAAGACGCGGCTCGTTTCACCAAGCGGGCCCTGAACCTTTGGGTGCTGCAAGCGGCGCCATCGTTTGATGCAAGCCTCGGCTTCGAGATGCTCAACTTTCTTGGCAACGACGCCGCAGAGGGTGCCGCGGCGATCCGCGAGAAGCGCAAGCCGGACTTCGGTTAATCGATGACGTGGCCCATCAGAAATCACCGGCTCACCTGTGAACGATCCGGCGTTCGGCATCTTGTGCAGGTAGCGACGCCAACCCGGTACGAAGACAAGCCAGATGCGGCGTGGCCGGTCATCGTTGTGCTCGACGGCCCATGGCTGTTCGGCACGGTCGTCGATGCGACGCGCGTCATGTCAATGGCTCGCGAGGCTCCTGAGGCCATCGTGGTCGGTATCTCCTTCGATGAGCCTGACATGGCGGAGCTGCTTCGACAGCGAGCCCGTTGGTATTCGCCGACGCAGTGGGTCCCCCCGATCGAGACCGCTCCGGCTGGAATCGAGGCCGAAGAGACAGGCCGAGCCTTAGAGCTTCGAGACTTCATCGAACACCAGGTGCTTCCTCTGGTCGAAGCCGGGCATCGGTGTACCGACGAGCGATGGCTGGTTGGCCACAGCTTCAGCGCGTTGTGCGGGGTCCGAATTCTGCTCGATCGAGCCCAACTCTTTGATCGCTATCTGCTCGCGAGTCCCAGCATTTGGTGGCACGACAAGGCAATGCTCCAGATTGAGCAAGCCGCCGCAGCGGTCAGCGACGATCTGGCGGCGCAGGTCTTCATCACGGTTGGCGAGGAAGAGTGGTCCGAAGAGCCATACAACATGTTGGCCAACGCACAACTACTGATGAATCAACTGGAATCGCGGGGCTATCCCGGGCTCTCCACCACGCTCGAGGTGTGTGCGAAGACGGGTCACAACTCGAGCATTGGCGCCGCCGTCAGCTTGGGTTTGCGATCGCTTCTGGCGCTGAGTGATTCGTCCGGATGAACCGGCACGGGCACAGGGAATAACCGAGTCGATCTCCTCGTGGTGCGTTCTACGCTGCACGGGTGTCTCAATCCCGCTCCTCGATCTGGCTCTTCGGTGCTCTCTCAGCCTGCCTTTCAGCCGGCTACGGGGTGCTGTTCACCGTCGTCGGTGACTTCCGCACCGAGTACAACGTTGGCGAAACGGCGATCGGCCTGGTCATCAGCATCGGGTTCCTCTCGGCGTTCGTCGGCCAGCTCTTCATTGCCCCGATAGCGGATCGCGGTCGCGCCCGCCAACTCGTCATCTTGGGAACGGTTCTGAACGTGGTCGGGCTTTTGGCGATGGCGTTCGCCGGCAGCTTTTGGATCGTGCTTGTCGGCCGGATCATCTCGGGGCTCGGGATCGGTGCAGCCAATCCTGCGATCCGAAGAATCGTGATCCTGGCCGATCCGAAGAATCTCGGCCGCAATCTGGGTTTGCTACTTTCGGCGGATGTTTTCGGCTTTGCACTCGGACCGGCGATTTCCGCCGTACTCGTCGGCCCGCTCGGACTGCCAGCACCGTTCATCGTCGTTGCCCTCGCAAGCGCACTCATTGTTCCCTTGGCCTTGCGTGTTCGAGTCGCCGAGAGCGACGATCTGACGAAGAATCCTCTTGCGCTCGACCTGCTCAAGTCCAAACCGGTTGCCGGCGCGGTGCTCATGGGGGCCACAGCATTTTTGATGATCGGCGCGTTTGATGTGCTGTGGGATGTCGTTCATGAAGACCTCGGCACGCGTCCGTGGATGGCGAACCTTGGCATCACACTTTTCGCCCTTCCCCTCGTGCTTTTGGGCCCGTTCGGCGGAGCGCTCGCCCAGCGCATCGGCCCATTCCGCATCGGGGGAACCGGTCTGTTCGTGGCGGCCATCTTCATGTTTGCGTATGGCTGGGTTCCGAGCGGCACGTGGATCTTCGCAATAGCGATGGGCCATGCACTCACCGATGGTTTGACGATCGCGTCGTCTGGCGTCGCAGTCGGCATGACCACTCCTGAGCACCGCCAGGCCGGCGCCCAAGGGCTTATCGGCGCAGCCCAGGCGATCTTTGCTGCGATCACCGCCTTGGTGATTGGTGGTGTCTACGAGGGGTTCGGTCGGGCCGCGGCCTACAGCACAGCGGCTGCTGCCATGGTGATCTGCACAACTGGTGCCCTGTGGCTCTCGCGAGAGATCTGGCGCGGCAGCGGTCGCTCGGGAGAGTCATTCGTGGCTGTGAGTACTGGGGAAATGAGCTGACTGAACAAGGTTTGTGACGCGATGTTCGACGATCGAGCTCCGAGGTCCTAGCGTTGCGGCATGCCATGGATCGAGGTCGTGCCCGATGATGAATGGGACGGCGAGTTGGGATCCCTTCATGACCAAGTCGTTGATCCTGTCGTCGGAAAAGTCGATCACATCATGGCGATTCACTCGCTGAATCCCCGGGCCTTGGCGGCTCACGATGCGGTCTACCGATCGGCGATGAGTGGGACGAAGACCCTTCGCAAGGTCGAGCGGGAACTCATCGCCTACGTGGTCAGCCTCGAGAATCACTGCCACTATTGAATGGTGCACCACCGGCGCGGTCTGCGCCGGCTTCTCAAAGACGATGACCTCCTCGCAGCAATCGATGCTGGCTGGCGGACGGCGCCACTTTCTGCACAACGAAACGCCATGCTCACATATGCGATCAAGCTCACGAATGAACCGGGTGAGATGATCGAGAACGACGTTGTCACGCTTCGGGAAGCGGGATTCACCGACCGGGACATTCTCGACATCGTCGAGGTCACGGCGTATTACGCCTACGTCAATCGGATCGCAGATGGCTTGGGCGTCACTGTCGAGTCCTGGTCAGAGGAAGAGGAAGAGACGACGGCAAACGACTTCGCGGCGGGGATGAGTTCTACGGACTGAGCGGAACGCTGAGTTCGGTGTCTTCAACGACGATGCC
>CALHCB010000057.1 GCA_937930695.1 uncultured Acidimicrobiales bacterium
GGTCGCTCCAGGCAGTTGATCGTTTCGTTGTCCACTCCTCAGCGGAGATCGAGTTCTATGCCGAGGAGCTTGGGTTCGAACAGTCACTGTTCTCGTATGCGCCTCTGCAATACGGCGGAACCATTCAAACCCATGATGAGGAGCTCGAGGATCCGTTCGTCTTTGCGACGGGATCGGGCTTCCGTGACTACAAAACGATGTTCGAAGCAGTGGAGGAACTCGGCTATCCGACGCGAATTCTCGCTGGGAAGCGGGTTCTTGACGGCATCTCGGTTCCAAAGAACGTCACGATTCTCGATCAGCTCTCCAAGCAGGACATCCATCGACACGTGCGACAG
The DNA here is from genome assembly GCA_937930695.1 of uncultured Acidimicrobiales bacterium. Taxonomy (GTDB): domain Bacteria; phylum Actinomycetota; class Acidimicrobiia; order Acidimicrobiales; family SZUA-35; genus CALEWY01. Next base: position 339 of record CALHCB010000057.1, read on the forward strand.
GCTCGGGTCAACGTCGTCCCAATGAACACCCATGGTGTTACCGGGGGCCTGGTGACGATTGTCGAGGCTTTTCGGCATGGTCGGGGCCTCGTCATCACGGAACGATCCGGGCTGGATGACTACATCAAGCCCGGCGAGAATGCACTCGGGGTCGCTCCCGGCAACGTCTCAGAAATGGGCATGGCCATCGAAGCGATGTGGACCGACGACGAGCTTCGGCATCGCCTTGGACGCAACGCGGCAGACTTCGCCGAGCAGAACTGCTCGGACGAGGCCGCGGCCAAGAATCTCGAGATTGTGGTGCGAGAAGTCGTCGGCGGCACTGAGCCCCAGCGGTAGGCAGCCAGGACCACGAGCTCTTGGCTCATCGTTCCGGTCTCACAGGCTCGCATCACAACACCTGCCAAAGAACATGAACTGAACGGTTTTCGATTCAGTTCGGTGTGATTCGGCCGATGAAAACACACGGCCGACTCAATCGATGCAGCGCGCCGCCGTACCCGTATGCGGGTGGTCCCGAACGTGGGTCACCTTCGTGCATAGTGGTATCGGGCCCGCACCCCTGGAGAACCAATGAAAAACACACCGACGTTTCTCGCCGGAGCAGAACGATCCGGAACCACGCTGTTCCGCTTGCTTGTTGATTCACACCCTGAAATCACCTGTCTCGAGGGCATTGACTATGTCCTTGATGCCATTCCGGCCAAGGGCGATTTCAAGACGATCGAGGAATACAAGACGTTTCTGCTCACCCAGAACGTCTGGCTCACCGCGGGGATGGAAATCAACGACGAGTTGGGCACATTCGATGCTGTCGTCGATGATTTTCTGAATCAGCGAATGGCGGCTGCCGGCAAGGACATCGTGGCCGCACGAATTCGCGGAAGCTACGCGGAAGCACTTCGAGTTTGGCCCGAAGCCCGCTTTGTGCACATTGTTCGCGATCCCCGGGCCGTCGCCCTGTCGACCAAGCCATTTGAGTGGGGCGGCCACGTCTACATTGGGATCGCCAAGTGGATCGACGAGGAACGAGAGTGGGTCGAACTCACAAAGACGCTGCCACAGGATCGCTGGATGGAGATCCGCTTCGAAGATCTGGTGACCGATCACGAACGGGTGCTCGCAGAAGTGTGCTCGTTCTTCGGTGTCGCATTTACCGAAGAGATGTATTCCTACGTCGGCGAGACAGATTTCGAGAAGCCGATTCCGGCCAAGGCCGACGAATGGCGCGGCATCATCACCGATGAGGAGATCCGCTACGTCGAGTCTCGAGTCGGGGATCTCCTCGAAGAGCGCGGCTTTGAGCCAAGCGGTCTGCCTCCCTTGACGGTGACCACTGAAGACGCGATCAAGCTGAAGAAGGATCTACGGATCCAGCGCTGGAAACAGAAGCTCGAGCTGCACGGATGGGTCGGGCCGGTTGAACTTCTGGTGCGCAAGGCGGGCATCAAACCGCTCCACACGCCGCTCAAGAAAAAGATGAACGAACACGAGCGTGCGAATCGCAAGAAGTCTTGGCGAGAGCCCGGACGTGAATACTCCTACTCGCCGGCCAAGCAGGCGGAACTCGCTGGCTCATCGAAGTCGGCAAGCTGATGGCGAGACCACTGCGAACCGCTGTTGTCGGCGCCGGTGCGATCTCGCTCGAGCATTTGCCGTTCTTGTCGACGAGTCCCCGCTGCGAGTTGGCCTCGATCGTCGATCTTTCGCCAGTTTCTGCAGAGATCGCGGCACGAAAGTTTGGGGCGAAGAGCCACTACGTCGACGTCGATGAGATGCTGGACAAGGAACGGCCAGACGTCGTTCACGTGCTTACTCCGCCCCAAACCCACGGGTTTCTCGTCTCCAAAGCTCTGAATGCCGGCGCACATGTGATCTGTGAGAAGCCGCTGTCGCCCACCGCAGAAGAGGCCGAGAAACTCTTGGCTGAAGCAGCGGCGGCAGGACGCCACCTCATCGAGAATCACAACTACCGGTTCAACGATGAGGTTCTCGCCTTGCGATCGGTCATTGACGAAGGACGCATCGGGCCTGTTCGCGAAGTCGACATTCGGATGGCGCTGCCGGTTCGTGACCCCGGAGGACGATTCGCCGATACGAACGTCCCGAACAGCATTCACCAGATGCCAGCCGGTGTTCTTCACGACTTCATTACCCATCTCTCGTACTTGATGATCGACTTGGCAGGAGTCAGCCATTTCGAGCGAGTTATGGCGGCCATGAGCAATCATGGCGCCGGCGATTTGTTCTCGTTCGATGATCTCGACGCCATCCTGATTTCGAAGGCTGATGTTCCGGGTCCAGAGACCGATGAGACACCCGTGCACGGGCGAATCCGGTTTTCGTGTCGGACCAGCCCGGACTTGTTCTCGCTCACGGTTCGTGGCGCCGACGGTCAAGCCTCGACAGACATTTTCCACCCGTTTCTGGATGTCGTCGTCGATCGGTCAGGGGGTCAACAGCTCACGCCGATCGTGAATCACCTGGTCAACGGTGTTGGCTTGGCTCGATCCGGTGCTCGAAACTTCGGGCGAAAGCTTCTCCAACACACGCCCTATCACGGCCTCACCCGATTCTTGGACCAGACCTATGCGGCGCTGGGAGCCGATCGAGAGCCGCCGGTCACCGCAGCTGATGTACTGGCCGCAGCACGGCTGGTCGACGCCATCGTCGCTTCGAGCGCCCTGCAGGACAGCGGTCGATCCGCCCACACTCACCAGGAGAGCGGACGATGACCGCAGAACACTCGCCCCGAACGATCTTTGTCACGGGGGCAACCGGCTTTCTTGGTCGCCACGTCGTGAATCAAGCTGCACTTCGAGGACACAAGGTGATTGCGTTGGTTCGACCTTCATCTTCGGCACGTGTGCTTGCTCCTGCGGAAGCATCTGGCAATCTGACGCTCGTCCGCGGCGACCTGTCCTCTCGCAAGGGATTGGCCGAAGGTATGGCAGGGGCGGACGGACTGATTCACCTGGCTGCCGTGAAAGGCGGCGACTACTTCTCGAGATTCGCCGGCACGGTGATCGGCACGGAGAACATCCTGGAGTGCGCTCGGGAGGCCGGTGTGGCCAACCTCGTCGCCATCAGCACGTTCTCGGTCTACGACTACGGAGAGCGGAAGGCCAAGTCGAGCTTCGATGAGAGCTTTCCTGTCATCCAAGACCCTGCGGGCCGAGACGAATACGCCGAGACCAAGCTCTATCAGGACGAGCTGTACCAGCGGTTCGGGTCCGAAGACGGACAAACGATGGTCATGCTTCGCCCCGGCATGATCTATGGCCAAGACGAACTCTGGCATCCGCTCCTCGGCGGTGAGTTCGGTCCGATCAATCTTCGAGTCGGATTTCGAGCCAAGCCCCCGATCACTTACGTCGAAAACACTGCCGAAGCCGTGGTGCTCGCCGCAGAAGTCTTGCTCGATCCTGCATCCACGTCACTTGTTGATGGCGAAGTGATCAACATCGTGGATGATGATCTTCCGACCCAGGCGGACTACGCCGACAAAGTGAAGGCGCTGATCGAGACGCCTTCGTCCATACCCATCCCGTTGCCGGTGATGCAGGCCGCAGCGCGAGTGGGCGCGGCGATCAACCGTGGGCTTTTCGATGGTCGGGCGAAGCTGCCGAGCATCGCGCTTCCGAATCAGGTCGATGCGCGGTTCAAGCCGTTCGTTTACTCAAACGAGAAGGCCAAGCGACTGCTCTCGTGGACCCCTCGATTCGGCCTCGAACAGGCCCTGCAGCGGTCGGTGAATCCTCCGGCATTGGTCGGCGGTTCCTGACATGAGGGCGACGGATCGTCGATGACCAACGCACCAGTTCGGGTTGGCTACTTCACGATGGAGTACCCCCGCGCAACCGACACATTCATTCAGCGCGAGGTCACGGCAGTTCGAGACGCCGGTGTGGACGTCGACACGTTTGCCGTCCGACGTCCTGGCGATGAACACATGGTCGGCGAAGAACAGCGGGCCGAGCGGGAGCGCACCTTTTACGTGTTTCCTCCCTCGGTGGGAACGATCGCAAAGGCCCATCTTCGGAGGCTCGTCCGGCACCCGAAGCTTGTGGCTCGCGGGTTGAGGCTGGCGCGAGAGACTGCCCGCCCCGGCTTTCGGGGAGGCCTCTATCAGCTGGCCTATTTCGTGGAAGCAGGAGTGGTCGCAGATGAGATTGAACGTCGCGACATCGACCATGTGCATGCGCACTTCGGCGACGTCGCCACCAGCGTCGCGATGCTGGCTGCCGAGCTGTCTGGCCGGCCGTTCAGCTTTACGCTCCATGGCCCCGGCGTTTTCTTTGATGCCAATCTGTGGCACTTGGGCACGAAGATCGAGAAGTCGCGGTTCGTCGCCTGCATTTCTTGGTTCGCTCGCAGCCAGGCCCAGTTGCTGAGCTCCCAAGAGGCAGCAGACAAACTGCACATCATTCACTGCGGCGTGGACCCCGAGCGGTACGACGGCGACCTTGCCGACCAGCGAGATGATGGAGTGACTCGGCTGGCGTTTGTCGCCCGACTCGACCACGTCAAGGGACTCACCGTGCTGCTTGACGCCTTGAGCGCCGCTCGTGCTGGCGGTGCCAACATCGAACTCACGGTTGTTGGTGATGGTCCGTCCAGAGCAACGTTCGAATCCCATGCTGACAAGGTCGGGGTCACAGGTGCTGTTCGGTTCGCTGGCTACTGCAATCAACAAGAGGTGGCGGACATCCTTGCGGCGTCTGACGTCTTCGTGCTGCCGAGCTTCGCCGAGGGCGTTCCGGTCAGCCTGATGGAGGCGTCAGCATCGGGGTTGCCGGTCATCGCTACACAGGTCGGCGGTGTGAGCGAACTTGTCATCGATGGCGAAACAGGCTTCATCGTTCCGCCCGGAGATGTCGACGCACTGCAGAATCGGATCGCCGCTCTAGGGGCAGATGCTGGGCTTCGCCACCGAATGGGCCAGGCTGGGCAGCGTCGCGTCGCTGACGACTTCTGCTCTTCGGTCGAGGGATCGCGGCTCGCTGGCCTCTTCAAGGCCTCCGCCGCGCTCGCTGATCCGTCCGCTTCAATGCCGACCCTTCCGACGAGACCGATCCCGCTCGCTAGGGAGAACTCCGGAGCGACACCAGCTCTGGATGCACGCTGAGTACGATCAGGTCGTTCATGAGCTCACGCGACGTTTTGCCCCCACGATCCAAGGGGATGTCCCTCGGTCGAGCGATGAGTGTCGTTGTGGCCTTCGGCCTCCTCGCCGCGGCATGCACCGGGGGAGGAGACGTTGAGGAGTCCGACAACACCCGACCCGAGAATCCAACGGGAACGACGTTGTCAGGGACGCCACCACAGACCGCGCCTGAGTTGGTGGAGCCTCCGTCGTCGCTCGTAGATCAGTACGAGTGGAGCGTGCTGTCATCTGGCGCAGGCGGCTTCGTCACCGGTGCGGCGACGAGCCCTGACGGATCCACCCTCCTGATGCGTACCGACGTTGGCGGCGCATACCGCTGGGACCCCGAGACACGGTTCTGGGTCCAGCTTCTTGATTTCGAGAACGTTCCCAATCCAAAGATTTCTGACTACGCGGTTGAGTCTGTTGCCATCGACCCGAACAACTCCGAGCGCATCTTCATGGCAGTCGGAAGTTCTTCGCCTGACCCTACGGGCCGCGTTCTCCAGTCGATCGACGGCGGCGAGACATGGTCGAGCGGCGACCAGATCTTCCGCATTGATGGAAACGAGCATTTCCGAACGAACGGCGAGCGTCTCGCCGTGAGTCCTGGCGACCCCAACCAGGTTTGGCTGGGCACCCGAACTGAAGGCCTGTGGGTGTCGTCAGATGGTGGAACAACCTTTGCGCAGATTCCTGGCATTCCTGGCGACTCTTCGGAGGATCAGGCGGCCGGGGTGCTGTTCGTGATCACCGACGCCAGCGGACAGACCGTTTGGGCCGGAGTGGCATCGGCCGAAGGTCAGAACGGGATCTATCGCTCGACTGATGCCGGAGCGACATGGTCGCTCTTCTCCGAGACCGCCGGCATGCCCTACGACGCAGAAGTTGCATCGGACGGCCGGCTGTGGGTCACCGAACGGGAGCCAGGCCGAGTCTTGATCATCGATGGTGACTCGATCGTCGAGGCCGGTCCAGACCGTGATCGCGATTGGGAGAAGGTGGCTATCGATCCCACCGACCCAAATCATGTCCTCGTCGGCGATCGCGGTATCGGCGATCAGTTGTACCGGACCCGTGACGGTGGAGAGAACTGGAACCGGATGGAAGTCACGACGTCGTGTCCTTCGATCCAGTGGCTGAACGACTATCAGGATGGATTCCTTCCCACCGGTTCGCTCCTCTTCGATCGCGCCGATCCCGGCCGTGTCTGGATTCCGGAGGGTTTCGGCGTCTGGACTGCTGTTCTCGATGATTCGGACAACTTCGACATGCAATGTGAAACCGATGGCGTCGAGGAGCTCGTCTCCAACGATGTACTGGGTCTGCCCGGGGGAGCGGTGGTCACCGCGCACTGGGATCGCCCGCTCTTCTGGCACGGTGGCGACTCGTCCGCGGAGGCAATCCAGGGACCCACGACACGCTTCAACAGCGGCTGGGATCTCGATGCCAGCCCAGCGGATCCGAACTTTGTCGTGGCCACGGTCGGCGATCAACGGTTCTGTTGCGAAGACGATGGCGAGGCGTACCAGTCTGGCTTTTCGCTGGATGGCGGCCAGTCATGGGAACCCTTCGCCTCGTACGGCAATGGCCATCCAGAAGATCTTCGTTTCGGCAACATCGCAGTCTCATCCTCGGACACGAGCAACCTCGTGTGGCTTCCGACGTTCAACGGCCCGGTGCATGTCAGCCGAGATCAGGGAGCGAGCTGGGAACCAATCATTCTGCCCGGCACCGAAGATGATGTTGGCGACAACGGTGTCTACCGAGGTGGATCACACGGTCAGCTGTTTTTGAACCGCAAGGTGCTGGCCGCCGATCGAATTGAGCCTTCGACCTTCTACCTGTACCACCAGAACAACGGGATCTACCGCTCGACTGATGGCGGAACGACGTGGGAACAGCAGGCAAGCACCGACTTGCCGGTTGGTTGGACCGTCGGATTCTTCAACGCCACTCTGTTGACCTCGCCAACCGACGCCGGGCACCTGATTTTCACGCCGGGCCGGCTCAACGAAGACGACTATCCCGCCTTTGAAAGCCGAGATGGTGGCAACACGTGGGCGGCGATTCCTGGCACGCTTGCCATTCAGGCCTTGGGCTTTGGCGCACCTCCTCCCGAGGGTGGTCAAGCTGGCGTCTATGCCTATGGCATGATCAATGGGGAAACCGGTGTGTATCGGTCGACTGATGGGTTTCAGAGCTGGCAATTGCTGTCGCAAGCGCCTCTCGGGAACTACCAAGCGGTGAAGACGATCGGCGGATCGCCCGACGAGTTCGGGACCGTCTATGTCGGATTTACCGGGACGTCATTCATGGTTGGCCGATTTGTTCCGAAAGATGAGTAGCGGATCGTGGGCGCCCCGGCTCCCCGTTCTCGCTCGTGCAAGGTCATATTCTTTCCACCACGCTCGTGGAGCAACCCGTGGATTCATCGCAAGTGCAACCCAATGGCGAAGAGGTCGACATGTCGGCTTCTAGTAGCGCGCTCGCCAGTCGAGAGCGAATCACGCTCTTTGGGATGCCCTTTCTGGTCGCTCCCGACGAGAAGATCGTGGCCGAGGAGCTGTTCGACTGGAAACCAGTGAGCGTGCGTCCCCCCGTGATGGTGACGCCGAACTCCGACATCGTGATCCGCCTGCACGAACAAGAACACACATGGATGGCGGATGAGTTCCGTCAAGCAGAGTTCGTCTTGCCCGACGGCTGGCCGGTGTACCAGTTCAGTCGTATGGCCGGGACGCCCTTGCCCGCTCGCATCGCCGGCAGCACCGTATTCGCTCACTGGTGGCCAGCTATGGCGCGGGCTGGACGTGACGTCGTTGTGCTTGCCTCCTCGGCGTCGGTCGCAGCCGGTCTTCAGGCAGAACATCCAACAGCATCGATCATGGTCGCTCCGATCATCAGCGCAGATCGGGAAGCGGCTCGAGAGCTCGCGGTTGAGCTGGTTGATCGCGCCATCGAATCTCACGCCGATTACGTCGTCGTCGGCTTGGGATTTCCCAAGGACGGATTGCTTGCGACCGAATTCCAGGAGATCTGGCCCGCGGATCGCCCGGCTCCCATGATCATGTGCCTTGGCGCCTCCGCCGAGCTCTACCTCGGACTGCGCAAACGTGCTCCTGAGTGGATGCAGCGATACGGGTTGGAGTGGTTTCATCGCTTCGCTCAAGAACCATCACGAATGTTCCACCGGTACTTCATTCGCAGCCCCAAGTTCATTCCCCTTGCCTGGAATGAGCTGAGAGGACCGTCGTCGTGACCAATCCAGATGTCAGTGTCGTCATTCCCGTCGGCCGGGTCGACGCCGAACTCGACGAACAACTGGTGGCGCTCGCCCATCAAGACCTCACTCGGACTTGGGAGTTGGTCATCTCGTTGAACACCCCGGAGCCGGAGCAGAAGGTTCAGCTGGACGAGGCCATCGAGCGTTTCGTTCGCCTCGCAGGAGCGACGGCTCCCTCGGTACAGATCGTTGATTCTTCAGACCATCGCAGCGCGTCACACGCCCGCAATCGGGGTGCAGGCGCTGCTCTGGCCCCGCTCCTGCTGTTCTGTGACGGCGACGACATCGCCGACAAGGGCTGGGCGTCGACCTTGGTTGAGGCCCTGGATGGGTATGGGGCTGTAGGCGGCTACCTGGAAGAGGAGCTCCTCGCTGTCCGAGGCCAAGAAAACTGGCGGCCACCGGCAACTCCCGGCGGGAATCCGAGTTTCCTCGACCATCCGTATCTCGTGAGTGCAAACATGGGTATCCGTGCCGAAGTTTTCGCCGCAGCCGGCGGTTTCGACACTGGTCTGACCCGAGGTGAAGACATCGCCTTCTCGTGGGCCATGATCCGCAACGGCGTTGAACTCGGTTACCGAGACGACGCGGTCATGCACTACCGGCACCGCCGTGGACTTCGCCCCATGCTGCACCAGCATTATCTTTACGGACGCGGCATGGCCGAGATCCTGGCTCGCCATGGATTGCCGACGGGCGAAGAAAAGTCCTCAACGTTGCTGAAGGCGAACGGTCAACGTGTCGAAAAGCAAAGCCTCGTGCACATTTTGCGACGGGGCTCGATCGCAGTAGGCCGCGTCGTCGGTCTTGTCCTCGAACGAGTTCGTCCGCAGCAAGCGCAGAACGAACTCATGGAGCAGAAGAACTAATGGAACTCTCATTCCTCACCGCAGCCCTTCGGCGCAGATGGTGGGTCGTCCTGATCTTTGCTGAGCTCGGCGTTCTTCCGTTGCTGTTCGCAGGTTCGCCGGTGAGCAACACATACGAGTCCGTCGCACGGGTTGAGATCGTCCCACCAGACGACGCTCGGATCACCAACAACCCCGATCGTTTCGTCTTGAACCAGGTCGAGGTTCTTTCGAGCCGCCGAATCTATGAAGAAGTCGCTGGTCAGCTCTCCTCCGCTGAACAAATCGACACCGTCGCATCACAGGTCGGTGAGGCCACCACGATCCAACAGGCTGCCGAAACCGACATCGTGTCGATCTTGGTTCGCCAGGACGATCCCGAGCGGGCCCAGCTTGTCGCCCAAACGATCGCCGATACCTACGTCAACGGCCTCCTGGAGCAAGAAGAGGCGTTGCGTGCGCCTGATATTGCGGCCTACGACGCCGAGCTGGTGGATCTCCGAACTCGATTGGGTGCGGCCAATGAAGCGATCCAGACCGCCATGGAGCCATATCTGGCTCGGATCGGTGAGGTGGGCTACAGCGTTCCACCGTTGAGCACCGTTGCCCCACAGGCGGCGTCGGATCAGCAGTTCCTGAGTGGCGAGATCACTCGTATCACTCAGCTCCGAAGTGCCGCTGAGTCGCAGTCCTCTTCGATCAATACCAGCATCGTCCAACCAGCCACGTTGCCTCGCAACGCGATCGTCGAGTCGAACAACCTTGCACAGATGGCCTTCCTTGTGGCCATGATCTTGCTCGGTATCACTACGGCCCTGCTGTGGGCACGCTTCTCACCGAAGGTGCTCGATGAGCTCTCCGCCGAGGAGATCACCGGTATCCCGGTGGTCGCCACCGTCAAGAAGAACCGTTCGCTCAAGCAGGACCCATTGGTCGCGCTGACTCGAATGCCTCAGGAACTGATTGCGACGATCGACCAGATCTCGGTCCAAGCCGAAGCCATGGCCAAGATCGATCAGCCTCTCCGAGTTGCCGTTGTGGGCAGCCAGCGAGGCGCCGGCGCAACCACCGTTGCGATGGCGATGGCCGCTCGGTTCGCCGCTGCGGAGTATTCCGTTGTGGTGGTCGACGCCGACCGGCGCGATCCGTGGATTACCGAGGTGTTCGGTGCGGACAAGCACGGTGGCATTCCGGCGCTGATGGGAATCAGCAGTGATGGCGTCGATCGGATCTTTACTCGCACGAGCGAGCCTGACGTGAGAGTTCTCGGCCTCGGTGTGAAGGGCACGGCCCTCCGTCGAGAGATGATGCCCGCACTCGTGGCGTCCGCTAGTGGCGCAGCAGAGATCGTGATCTTTGATGGTGGGCCGCTCATGGATGCGGCATCCACGGTGGAGCTTTGCAACGTCGTCGATGCCGTTGTCCTGTGTGTGCCGCTCTCAGACCAACGAATTGATGATCTCTCGGCAGTCGCCCGTCAGCTCAACGATGTCAAAGGGCGGGTTCTGCCCGTGCTCACCCACCCGGTTCGCCGTGTGGCCCATCGAGTGAAGGTGCCTGGCGACGCCGGTGCCGATGGAGCGACGTTTGCTCCGGACATCGGAGTGAACCCCGCGGCAATTCGGCCGCCCGGGCAGCCAGCACGTCAGAACCCGATTCCCGGCCCGACTCGCACTGCGGGTGGCGGCCAAGCGGTGATGACGGAGACCGTGGCTGAAGTCGGCGCACCCGACGCAGTTTCTACGAACGGTAAGTCAAGTGACCGTCGAAAGCGGTCGAAGAAGGAGTCATAGCGGAACTCGGGACAGACCCTGGGTTCAGTGGTGATTTCCTGTAGGAGGGAAACCAGTGAGTGAGTTGCCGAACCCAGCAGACATCCCCGTCGTCATTCTTTGTGGCGGACAGGGAACCCGAATCCGGGAGGCTTCTGAGAAGCTCCCGAAGCCACTGATTGACATCGGCGGTCAGCCGATTCTGTGGCACATCATGAAGATCTACTCCGCACACGGCTTTCGCAAGTTCGTACTGTGTCTCGGCTACAAGGCCTGGGACATCAAGGAGTACTTCCTGCGGTACCAAGAGAACGTCAATGACTTCACGTTGCAGCTCGGCAACGGTGGACCCCAATTCCACGAAACCAACGAGATGGACGATTGGGAGATCAGCCTGGTCGACACCGGTATGCATACCGGAACCGGCGGTCGTCTGGCTCGTGTGGCTCATCTGCTTGACCAGGACTACTTCATGGTTTCCTACGGTGATGGTGTCGGCGCCGTCAACGTCTCCGGCCAGCTCGAACACCTCGCTGCCCACAATCTTGGCGGCATGGTCACTGGCGTGCACCCCACGAGCCGCTACGGCGAGCTTGGAGTCGTCGACGGCCTCGTGACCAACTTCGCAGAGAAGCTTCCCAGCGACGGTTGGGTATCAGGCGGATTCTTTGCCTTCGAGCGTGACTTCCTGGACCGGCTGCTGCCTGATCCGATGCACTTCTTCGAGCAGGGCCCTGTCCAGGGTCTGTCGCACGAGAAGAAACTCGGTCTGTGGGAGCACACCGGTTTCTGGATGGGGATGGACACCTACCGCGAATACGCCATGCTCAACGAGATGTGGTCAGAAGACCGAGCCGACTGGAAGATCTGGTAGATCCAGTTCTCGTTCACTGAACCAGGCGGAGTCGTTAGCTTCCGGTGCCACGGGCGAGCACACCGATGGTTTGAAGCAGCAGTCGGATATCGCCTCGCAGCGACACGTT
>CALHCB010000058.1 GCA_937930695.1 uncultured Acidimicrobiales bacterium
GGAATCGACGAGAATCTCAACAGCGAGCACGACGTTGGTTGCCGAGCGCGGGTAGACCAACGACGAAGGCCGTCCTGGACTCCCGTCCGACAGCGCCTTCTCCTCACGCACGAAGCCGTGCGATGTCAGTTCTGTCACCAACGCACCAATTGCGCTCCGAGTAAGGCCCGTCTGCAACCCGATCTCAGAACGAGATGCAGGACCTCTCAGGTGGAGACTCTGAAGAATTGTCCGCAGGTTAGCTTCACGAACCGCCTCGCTACGAAGCCCCGTTCTCTTCGAATCTGCCATGAGCCCACCTCCCCGACGTGTCGGTTCTCCACCCACACTACGCGCCGCGAGTGACTTTGTATATGACTGCAACAAAGCACTTCTTTCAACGCGTCGAGCGGGCATCCGCCCGAAGTGCTTGCTCATCCAGCAACATGAAAGTGTGGCGACTCCGACTTCTCACCCCAAGAGCACGTCTTCATCGACGGCGCTCGACGACATCACAATCCTCGATAGCAGCAGGTCGCCCGATGGCGTGAACGTCATCGAATCAGAGCCAACGGTCTGGCTCAGCTTGACCGAGGCTGCCGAGCGATTCGTGGTCAGCAGATCAACTTTGCGTCGATATGCCACAAGCGGAAAAGCAGACGCCCGTCGTTCCGACGACAGTCAGCAGACCTGGAACATCTCCGCAGCGTGGCTCGAGAAGAACTACGAACTGGCGCAGCACGATCTTTCGAACCCTTCCGCAACACTGACGAGCGGCCGAAGTCCACTCATCGCACGAGAAGAGGCAGACCCCGCCATGGCGACCGCCAGCGAGCAGTCGGCGGCGGTTGTGGCCGATGCGCGACAGGCCATCGCTACCGCCGCTGAGCAGCTACGCACAACGCGGGCCGATCTCGCCGACACACTGATCGACATCGAGGAAGACCGGGCTGGCGCCACAGCTCTGAGCGCAAACATCGAACGCGAGCGCATCGCAGCCCGAGCAGACGCAGAATCCCACCTCGCCAAACTGGAAAAGGCGCTCAGCGATGCGGAAGCCAACGCGTCATGGCGACACCGACGGCGCAAGAACAAGACCTGAGGGAGAGAACATTCTCTCCTGCCCAGGATTTCGCTAGGGTGCCAGCGGCGGCGCAACCCCGTAGTCCACAGATAGCTGAACTGGATGAACGTGCCCGAAGCTGAGGAATCCGTTCTCGCCTTGCTTGGCGACTTGGTCTTCGTCGTACAGCAGCGCCCGGGATCAAGCTGGTCTGGGCTCGCGACGCAGGTTCTCAGCCACCATGAGCCTCCGGTTGCTCCCGATCTTCTCGACTCGTGGCACATTGCATTACAGCTTCACTGCCGAGCTGCGCTGCGGTCGATGAGCGAGATCGACATCGACGGCATCACCGATGGACTGCGATCCATTCGCGGCCTTGGTTCGATCGAGGAATACCTTCCAATCGGCAAGACGAGCGATGAGCCAGTCGTGACGATTGACCTCACCAGCGCGTCGTAGTCCCGGGTGGCGAGAAACCCGCAAAACACATCAAAAACCACAACGCCAGGGCAGTCGAGAGACCACCCTGGCGTTGTTTCGTCCTACGGACGTATGGCTCCGGGGGTGAGGCTCGAACTCACGACCCACTGATTAACAGTCAGTTGCTCTGCCAACTGAGCTACCCCGGAATGGAAAGCCAGAGGATAGCAAGCTCACCGGGCTTCCACGTAGGTCAATCGAGGTAGTCCCGAAGCTTGTCGCTCCGAAGCGGGTGTCGGAGCTTCGCCAGCGTCTTCGATTCGATCTGGCGAATGCGTTCGCGGGTCACCCCGAACTCACGCCCTACTTCTTCCAACGTGCGAGGACGGCCATCTACAAGCCCGAAGCGAAGGCGCACGACTTCAGATTCTCGCTCCGACAATTCATCGAGAACTTCTTGCACTGCCTTGGCCAACAACTTGCGAGCAGCGACGTCAAGGGGCGCTGCGCCTTTGTCCGGGATGAAGTCCGCCATCGACGTGTCGTCCTCATCGCCAATCGGCGAATCAAGCGATAGCGGGTCTTGCTGAGCGATTTGCAGGATCTCCCCGACCTTCTCCTCCGGCAGATCCACCGCCTCAGCCAGTTCGGCAAGCGTCGGCTCGCGTTCAAGGCGTTGCAACATCGCTCTCTGGGCTCTCACGACCTTGTTGATCGACTCGACCATGTGGACCGGCACCCGAATAGTCCGAGACTGATCAGCGATCGCTCGCGTGATGGCCTGTCGAATCCACCAGGTCGCATACGTCGAGAACTTGAAGCCCTTGGTGTAATCGAACTTCTCAACCGCTCGCATCAACCCAAGGTTGCCCTCTTGGATCAAATCGAGGATGGGCACGCTGCGCCCGACATACCGCTTGGCAATCGAGACAACGAGTCGCAGGTTCGCGGATGTGAGTTCGCCTCGAGCCCGGTCGCCGTCAGCGACAACTTTGCGGAGTGCTCGCTGCTCCGCCCGATCCATGGTGGTCCATGTCGAGGAAGAGATTGACTCCGCAACGGTGGCGCCTGCAATCGCTCCGGCTTCTATTCGCTTTGCCAGGTAGACCTCTTCTTCTGCACTCAGGAGTGGCACTTTGCCGATCTCCTTCAGGTACATCCGAACGGGATCTGAGGAGGCGTTCGCCCGCGCCATCGCCGTGGCTGCTACACGTGCAGCATCGATTTTCTTTGCCCGACGAGGTCGCGGAGCTTTTACAGCGTCATCGGTGGGGTCAACCACTTCTTCGACCACGGGATCATCGTCGAACGCGATCTCACTTGTCGCGAGCCACGCCTTGACCTCTGCGAGCAAATCTGGAGTGAGTTCCACACGGGGCATGACGTCGACAACATCGTCGGGCGTCAGTGGACGTCCGGCTCGGGCGCGCAACACCAATCGATCGCGATGTTCATCAGTGAACGAAGTGTCCGCTGTCAGAATCGGTTGATCGGTCAAGAAGGTTCCCCACTCGGTGGTCGTAACCAACCTAGCAAGGACGGTACGGCAGTGGCCCTTCGCTCGGGATCTCGAACCTGTTCCAGCTGCTCGCGGAACCAAATGAGGTCATCGTTGAGTTCGCGCAGTTCTTCTGAGCCGACCGAATGACGACTCCGGCGTTGGCAGTCATCAATCCTTCGTTGGAGATAGCTGGCCCACAGTTGAGCAGCGACATCCTCTGGTTCGTTGGGTGATTCCTCGACCGCAAGCTGTTGGATCAGATCGGCAAGATCAGGTTCTGCATCGGCAATCAACTCGTGGATGCTGTCGTACTGGCCCAGGAGATGGTGAGCCATGGCATACATGTCGTCAGAAAACAGTTCCGTGACGATGAATTGATTCATCTCCTCACCGCGTTGCACCGCAAGTTTCATTGCCTCGAGCTCTGGCCCCTCGCGCCGGCGTCGTGGACGCACCACGGCCCGTTCACGGCGCGCTCGGGCGTCGACTGGCCTTGGCCCCTCGGCCAGCAGACGACGCACCAAGTTGGGCTCCAGCCGACACTGACTGGCGATCTCCATCGCGTACTGATCAC
This sequence comes from uncultured Acidimicrobiales bacterium, assembly GCA_937930695.1. GTDB lineage: Bacteria > Actinomycetota > Acidimicrobiia > Acidimicrobiales > SZUA-35 > CALEWY01. Next base: position 3,538 of record CALHCB010000058.1, read on the forward strand.
GTACGAGCGTGTCCGGGTGTTCTGCAACCATGGCGAGCGCGGCATCAGCGGTGCGAGCCCGACCTTCAGCAGTTGACATGTCGCCGGCCGTGAGCGCCCGCTCGACCCGAAAACCGAGGAATGGCTTGGCCTGAGACACTGCGAGAGCGAGACGCTCAGGGTCAGATCGAGCGAGGTCGCCCGGGTCAACGCCATCGGGAAGGTCTGCAACCGCGACATCCAGGCTGTGCTTCTTCTCCCACTCATAGAACCGCGCAGCTGCGTTCTGGCCAGCAGAGTCGGCATCGAATGCCAACACGACTCGACGAGCGAAGCGGCTGAGGAGCTTCACGTGATCTTCGGTCAGTGCGGTGCCACACGTCGCCACCGCACGCGGCACGTTGGCTTGGGCGAATCCGATGACGTCGGTGTAGCCCTCGCAAACAATGACCTCATCAGCTTCGACAACCGCCGTCTTTGCCCAGTTCAGACCGTAGAGAACCCGACTCTTTGAATACACCGAAGAATCGGCCGAGTTCCGATACTTGGCCGGGTCATCTGACCCGGGGAGAATGCGACCGCCAAAGCCCATCGCCCGCTCCTGCGCATCGAAGATCGGAAACAGAACTCGCCCACGAAAGAAGTCGTACCGACCGCCGCGGTTGTTGAGCCGGCCCAAACCGGAATCGACCCAGTCGTCATCGGAGGTCTTGAGCGACTTCGCCAGGTGATCCCAGCCGTCAGGAGCCCACCCGATCCGATAGGCCTTCACGATGTCGCCGTCGTAGCCGCGTTGACGGAGATAGCTCCGAGCCGCACCGGCGTCGGGGCTCGTCATCAGCCGATGGTGATACCAGTCAACGGCTTCTCCAAGAAGATCGTTGAGCCGTGAGCGTCGCTTGCGATCTTCGCCTTCGTGCTTGTCGGTGTAGTTGAGCGTGACTCCGGCCTTGCCAGCCAAGAACTCAACGGCGCCGACGAAGTCGAGCTGCTCTTGTTCGCGAACGAACGTGATGGCGTCACCCTTGGCCTGACAGCCAAAGCAGTAGTAAACGCCCTGCTCAGAGTTGACGGAGAACGACGGACTCTTCTCCGTGTGGAACGGACAAAGCCCCGAGAACCGCCGACCGACGCGCTTGAGCTGGGTGTAACTCGAGATGATTTGCACGATGTCGGTGTTGTCCCGGACCCGTGCGATGTCGTCGTCGACAATCCCCACTGCTGTTGAAGCTACTGCCGCTGTCTGACAATCGCCTGAGCGGCAGCCAGACGAGCGACAGGAACTCGGTAGGGAGAGCACGACACGTAGTCGAGGCCTGCCCGGAGAAAGAAGTCGATCGAGGCGGGATCGCCACCGTGCTCGCCACAGATGCCGAGCTTGATGTCCGGGTTGGATGATCTGGCGTCTCGTGCTGCAGAGTCGACGAGGGACCCGACACCGTCGACGTCGATGGACTCGAACGGATTGCCCTCGATCAGACCGTGCTCGAGGTACACACCCATGAGCCGACTCTCAATATCGTCGCGGCTGAATCCGAACGTCATCTGTGTCAGATCGTTGGTTCCAAAGCTGAAAAAGTCAGCCTCGGCTGCGATCTGGGAGGCACAGAGCGCAGCTCGTGGCGTCTCGACCATGGTCCCAACGAGGATGCGAGAGCGCTCCCCGTGAAGGGCATCGATCTCTTCTTTGATCCACTTCGTCACATGGGCTAATTCCGGCCTCGACACGACGAGAGGAACCATGATCTCCACCTGAGGATCTCCCCCAGCAGCCTCTCGTTCCTGCACCGCCTTGACGAGGGCTCGAACCTGCATCCGATACAAGCCGTCTTTGATGATCCCGAGCCGGACACCACGGGTGCCGAGCATCGGATTCTCTTCCTGCCAACGCTCTGCACACTCCAGCAACTTCTCCTGTGCGGCATCCAAGCCTGTCGTGGCTTTCGCTACGGAGAGTTCAAGAGTGCTCGGGAGGAACTCGTGAAGGGGAGGATCGAGCAGACGGACGGTGACGGGCAAGCCGTCCATCGCTTCGAGAAGCGCGACGAAGTCTGTTTCTTGAAGCTCTTCCAGCACATCGAACGCTGCCTGCTCCGACGCCGCGTCATCGGCGAGAATCATGGCCTGCACAGCAGGAAGACGATCACCAAGGAACTGGTGCTCGGTTCGGCAAAGGCCGATGCCTTCTGCTCCGAACTCACGGGCCTTGAGTGCATCGACGGCTGAGTCGGCATTGGCCCGCACACCAAGAATTCCCGCTCGGATCTCATCGGCCCAGGTCAGCAGCTCGAACAGTTCTGGACACGGCTCGTCGTGCGCATGGTCGACCACACCGAGATACACCTCACCGGCTGCTCCGTCGAGCGAGATCGCATCTCCCTCACGAACAACGACCTCGCCCACCGAGAAGCTGCCGTCGCCCAACGTCAACGCTTCAACCCCGCAAACCGCTGGTTTCCCCCAACCGCGAGCAACGACGGCTGCGTGACTGGCCAGGCCTCCCCGAGTGGTGAGAATCCCCTCGGCGATTTCCATGCCGTGTACGTCCTCGGGCGACGTCTCCTGCATGACCAGAATGATGTCCTCACCGCGGTCATAGGCATCACAAGCCGCGTCCGCATCGAAATACACCTGGCCAACTGCGGCACCAGGAGAGGCCCCGAGTCCGGTCGCCAACGCAACGACTTCACCATCAAACTGGGCGTGAAGCACGTCTTCGACGTCGTCAGCGCTCACGGCGAGCAACGCATCGCTGGTGGCCAACTCACCGGAGTGAACCCGGTTCACGACCTCGCGAATACGTTGCGCCCCCGTCAGCCCATTTTGATCAGTCCCCATCGGGTTCGATGGTAGCTAGACGAGACGCTGAGCAAGCCATCCGTGGAGGTCATCGATCGGCAACCGAACCTGTTCCATCGAGTCACGCTCGCGCACCGTGACGGCGTGGTCCTCGAGCGAGTCGAAGTCGAATGTCACGCAGTACGGCGTGCCGATCTCGTCCTGGCGCCGGTAGCGCTTGCCGATGTTCTGGGTCTCGTCGTAGTCACACATCCACGAGCCAGCCAATTGCTGGAACAGCTCCATCGATGGACCAGCCAGCTCAGGCTTCTTCGAGAGCGGCAGAACGGCGACTTTGTACGGCGCAATACGGTGATGCAGACGGAGTACGACGCGCGTGTCGTCATTCACCTGCTCCTCTTCGTAGGCCGCCATCAGGAACGCCATCATGGTTCTCGTTGCCCCCGCGGCCGGCTCGATGACGTGCGGCACGTACTTTTCGTTTGCCGCTTGATCGAAGAACTCGAGCTTGTTGCCCGAGTGCGTGGCGTGCTGGGTCAGGTCATAGTCGCCGCGATTGGCAATGCCCTCGAGTTCGTCCCAGCCCCACGGAAAGAGAAACTCGACATCGCTCGTTCCCGAGGAATAGTGACTGAGTTCGTCGTCGTCGTGGGCCCGCAGTCGGAGCTTCTCCGCAGGCATGCCGTGATCGAGGTACCACTGCATGCGGGTCTCGCACCAATACTCGTACCACTGCTCGGCCTCCGCAGGCGGGACGAAGTACTCCATCTCCATCTGCTCGAACTCTCGGGTCCGAAAGACGAAGTTGCCCGGCGTGATTTCGTTGCGGAAACTCTTTCCGATTTGAGCAATGCCGAAGGGCGGCTTCTTACGACTCGTGTACTGAACATTCGCGAAGTTGATGAACATGCCCTGGGCTGTTTCTGGCCGCAGATACACGTCATGCCCAGCGCCCTCCACCGGACCCGCCTGAGTTTTGAACATCAGGTTGAACTGGCGGGGGTCGGTGAACTGATCACTCATTCCACAGGTGGGACACTGATCAGGATTGTCGAGCTTGTCGACGCGATGACGGGCTCCACAGTTCCGACAATCAACGAGCGGATCGGTGAAGTTGGCCAGGTGACCCGACGCTTCCCAGATCTGTGGCGGCGAGAGGATCGAGGCATCGAGACCAACGACGTCGTTGCGCATCTGGACCATCGAACGCCACCACGCGTCCTTGACGTTGCGCAACATGAGCACACCGACCGGGCCGTAGTCATAGGTCGAGCGGAACCCGCCGTAGATCTCGGCCGACGGATACACGATGCCGCGGCGCTTGCAAAGGTTGACGATTTGATCAAAGAGAGGATCCGGCGAACCAGCTTCAGACATGGCTCGGAGGGTATACGCCAACGACACAGCTCTCGGTCACTTATCCGGACCGCTTCACGCAAGATTTCGTGTCCACCCCCACGAGTTGTCGAGAGTCCCCGACTTGACGAAGTGGCGGGGGCAGACTGGAGCCATGTTGGACCCGTCCTTGACGAAGGTGTTGTTTCGCCGCGTCGTCGCCGCACTCATCGATTTCGCGACGGTGGGTCTCCTCGCGTTCTACTTCGCGTCGACCCAGAGCGAGAAGTTTCTGATCACCGAGCGAGATCAGCGAAACAACGAGCCCATCTGGTCCGAATTCGACTTTGAACGAATCCAGAGTTACGCGGATGGCTTCAACCGGGCTGAAGAATTTGGCGACACACTGCATGTCTTCGATCTGGTCGACGTGATTCTGATCACCGTCGTCACCACACTTCTGTTTCTCTTGAGCAAGGTGCTGATCCCTGCCAACACCGGATGGAGTCTCGGCCAGGGCATTCTCGGACTCCGCGTCACCGACGAGAACGGCGAGCCTCCCTCGCTTGTTCGCCATCTCACTCGGATGGTTCCGGCCCTCATCGATGTTCTCCCTGTCATCCTGCCTGGGCTGGCCGGCTGGCTCCTGGCTCGGCGATCGGTCCAGACGCAGCGCCTTGGCGATCGCATCGCCAAGACCTTCGTCATCTCGCGAAACAGCGAGCTTCGCTTTGTCGACGAGGACGCTTGGGCGAGAGAACAAGAACGTGCACGTCAGGTCGAAGAAGCAGAGCCAGAACCCGTCGACGAAAGCATGGTCGACCTGAGTTCTCGGCTCAGTTCACCTGAGGGAACCCGCCCACCACCCGCAGGCGCGGTGCTCAACATGCCGGCTGCAGCGCCAGTCCTCCCGCCTCAACCCGAGGTAGAAGTTCCGTCATTCGACACACCCTCATTCGACACACCCTCATTCGACACACCCTCATTCGACACGAACCCTCTTCCGCCGGTTCCGGTCGACGCCCCAATAACCGAACTCGACGATCCTGTCGTTGCTGCTCAGCAGTTCAACACCGATCCTCCTCCGCCGGTTCCGGTCGACGCACCGACGTTCGACGTCGAGCAGTTCGATGCCCCCGTCTTCGAGCAGTCTCCCGCCGACGAGATCCTCTCCGAGCCAGCGATTGCACCACCTGTGCAAGAGTCCGGAGCGAAGAAGCCCCCACCACCGGCTCATCGCAGCGCAGCCGAGCGACAGGCCGTCCAGCAAGCAACTGTGTCTCCTGAGCGCGTTGCTGCAGCTGCAACCCCGCAGCCAGTCAGGACTGAGGGCGAGGGGAACAAGGCGGTTCCACCGCCACGACATCGGGTTGAGCGCACCAACTGGGATCATCCCGTTGCTGAACACGCCCCGGTCTGGACTCCTCCGGCCCAAGGTGGCACGCCAGAAATCACTACCACCGCTCCCGCAGTGACCCAGGCGGCTACTCAACAAGCGGCTGACCAAGCTACGGCTGCTCCAGTGCCGATTGCTGAACCGACGCCGGCGAGCAACAACGAGCCGTCACCTGTCGCTGAGTCATCAACTGAGCCGCAGTGGAACGAAGAGTGGAGCGCCTGGATGTTCTGGGACGCCGGCCAAAACACCTGGCTGCGGCACGATCCAGAGACTGACACCTGGCACGCCGTCAAAAACTCCTAGCGGCTGATCAGTGCGCCAGGTGTTGATCCACCACGACTGAAGAACGCAGGCGTCGTTCGAGGTGTTGTTCGATCATTCGAGACGCGAGGATCTCGAGCTCGATCGTCGTCTCCTCATCGGTCGTATTCAGCACATGGCGCACCTGGCCGGCGAAGATGTCCTGCAGCGCAAACCGAGCGGCGTCCGAGATCGGATCACCGGCCCGGCAGTCATCGCACAACACCCCGCCCTGACGGATATCGATCGCGATTAGGCGCTCTTTGGAAGAGCAATTCACACAGGCATCAAGAAGTGGCTGCACGCCTTCGAGGACCAGGATCTTCACCACGAAGGCCGGCACAACCATCGGGTTGCCGCTGCCATCGAGTTCGGCCAACGCCCCGGTAAGCAACTTGTACAGCGCTGGTTGTGTACCGCCATCTTCGGTGATCTGATCCACGATCTCGAGCATGATGGCCGCACGCCCATAGCGACTGAGATCAGTGCGGAGGTTCTCGTAGATCGCCGCAGTTTCTGCCTGGGTGACGATGTCGAGGTTGCGGCCCTCGTAGAACTGACCGTGGATGATCGAGCCGGGCTCGAGCCGGGCCCCGAACTTCGACTTCGTTCGACGCACGCCTTTGGCGACGGCCCGGACCTTCCCTCGATTCCGCGTCATCAACACAACGATTCGGTCCGCCTCGCCAAGCTTGAAGTTGCGAAGCACGACTCCGTCATCGCGGTACAGCGCCATGTCAGGACTTGAGCCCGCCGAACCTGCGATCACGATCCTGGAATTCGCGGACCGCATCAGCGAGATGTGTTCGGCGAAAGTCCGGCCAATAGGCGTCGGTGAAATACAACTCGGCGTATGCCGCTTGCCAGAGCATGAAGTTTGATGTTCTGAATTCGCCAGAGGTGCGAACCCAAAGATCAACCTCGGGCATCTCAGGGTCATAAAGGTTCTTAGCGATCGAGGCCTCGGTGAGCGGTTCGCCGCTTTCGACGACCTTCTGCATGGCGTCGACCAGCTCTGCTCGTCCCCCATAGTTGAAGGCAATCGTCAACGTGAGCTTGCGGTTGTCTTTCGTGAGCTCGGTTGACTCGTTCATGCGGCGAATCAGGCGCTTTGGCACTCGCCAATCGCGTCGTCCAATGAATCGGATTCGGACTCCCAATTCGTTGAGTTCGTCCCGGCGGCGAACCAGCAGCGACTCATTGAACCCCATGAGGAACCGAACTTCATCGGTTGGGCGACGCCAATTCTCTGTGGAGAACGCGTAGACAGTCAGCCACTTCACACCGAGCTCAAGCGCTCCATGAACTGCATCGAGAAGCGCTTCTTCCCCTGCACTGTGTCCATCCGTCCGCTTCAGCCCACGTTGCTGGGCCCACCGGCCGTTGCCGTCCATCACACAGGCGACGTGGGCAGGGACATGCCCGAGGTCAATGCCGCTCAGATCCATGCAGCGGACGCTATCCCGGCAGGACAGGCGAAAGGGTTGATGACCGGCTGAATACGGTCGATCAGTTCTCGACGTCGTTCGATGCAATGCTCCAGGTGGCGACCGGCGCAGGCGTTGTGACAGGCGCTGCGGTTGTTGCGGGAGCAGCAGTGGTGACTGGCACCGTCGTCGCCGGCACGGCGGTCGTAACGGGAGCTGCCGTCGTTGCAGGGGCAGCCGTAGTTGCTGGACGCCGTGTCGTTGCTGGACGCTGCGTTGTAGCTGGACGCCGGGTCGTTGCTGGGGTTCGGGTCGTAGGAGCCAGCGTCGTCGTGGATCCCACTGTGGTCGGCGGGGCAACCGTCGTGGTGTAGACCACGGTGGTGATCAGCTCGGACGTCGTTGTGGTCGGTGCTTCCGTGGTGGTCGTGTAGGCGATGGTCGTGGAAGGAACGGCGCGCACCGTGGATCCATCGTCACCGCTGCCAACGACGAAGGCGATAAGGGCGATGAGGACCAAGAATCCGAAGATTCCACCAGCGATCAGAGCCGCTGAGCGACGTCCATCCGGTACATCGTCGACCGGAACGAACTCAACTCGAGACGGGGCAAGGTTCCCGCCAAAGATTGGAGCGGCGAGAACCGGGGCAGGTTCCTCAGGTACTCGCTTGATGAAAAGTGACCCTGCTGTGAGTGACGATCCATTAACTGACGAACCGCTCGTCTCGTCAGGGTCGACATCGGGTTCGACATCGTCGAGAAGCGTCGCTTCGACGTCGGCCGTCTCGTCTGCAGCTGGGAGATCACGAGTGCGAGCCTCGTCAAAGAGGCCGGCTGCGCCGAGAGCTGCGGCTGGTTCCGTCGTGGGCGAGGTGAAGAGCGAACCGAAGCCACTCGCTTTCTTCGCTGCGTTCGAGGTTGCTTGGGCACCCGCCAGATCATCTGGTGTCGTGGCCCCGAGAAGCTCGTCTTCGAGCTCTTGAAAGACGTCGATTTCGAGATCGTCGCCGAGATCGAGTGGTACGGCAGGGACTTCGTCGGTAACCGGCTCCCAAAGATCGCCCATGATGATGGAGGCCTGAAGCTCGGCTTGCTCTCGTGAAGGGAACAAACCATCCGTCGAGGAAACGACCTCGATCTCGTTGTCGCCTTGGGACGGCGAGGGTCGCGTACCAAGAAGAATCTCGGCAAGCTTCTCAGCCTCCTCGTCGAGGAGCTGCTTATCTCGTTGCGTTGTGTCGTCGATCACTTCTTCACGTCCTATCGCCCAACGTGTGCTGTCGAGTCCCCACCCGCAAACATGGATGGTACTGCCTAGGATCGGTCCGATGTCCAGCATGGAGGAGCTCCTGGGTAGGGTGACTCAACACCTCCCAGCGGGTGGTGAGGACCGCCCCGGCCAGCGTGAAATGGCTTCTTTAGTGGCCAAAACCATCACGGACAGCGGCACCGCACTCGTCGAGGCCGGAACCGGTACTGGCAAGTCGCTGGCCTATCTCACACCGATTGTGGCGGCGGGCCAGCGTGCAGTAGTCGCAACGGCCACGATCGCGCTGCAAGAACAACTCGTGCTCAACGACGTTCCCCACGTCGCCGCCGGGCTCGAGACCGATGTTTCTGTCGCCATTCTCAAGGGTCGCTCCAACTACATGTGCGTGCAGCGTTTCGATGAGCTGGAGCGAGCGTCCCATCAAGAGCAACTCGAACTGCTTCGGGGCCAATCGCCGAAGGAACAGCTGTCTATGGTTCGGGACTGGGCCGCCAAGACAATGACCGGCGACAAGGAGGAGCTCGATCCTGCTCCGCCGAGCGATGTGTGGCAGGCCATCAGTGTCAGCGCAAATGAGTGTCCGGGGGCCAGTAAGTGCCCCTCTGGTGACCGTTGTTTCGCCGAGAAGGCAAGAACCACGGCGCTCGAGTGCGATGTCATCGTGACCAACCACCACTACTACGGACTCAACATCAGTTCAGGAGACGTACTCATTCCCGAACACGACGTCGTGGTGTTCGACGAGGCGCATCACCTCCCCGAGGTTCTTGCCGCAACCTGTGGAACCGAGCTCTCCGGCGGCCGACTCCGATCGTTCGCCCGCCGTGTGCGTGCGGTGCTCACCGATGAAGACCTAGCCCTCGCTATCGATCGCACAGCAGGAGACATCGATCATCAGATTCGCCCCTACGTCGGCGAGCGAGTCGAACTCGACATTGACACGATGGATGCGTTGACAACAGCACGGGAGCGTGTCGACAAAGTCGTGGGTGCCCTACGCAACATCAACACCAAAGAAGGGACTGACGCTCGGGCGAAAGTAGAGCGCGCTCAGCTCAACGCGATGTCGTTGATTGGCGACATCGATGGCGTGATCAGTGCGAAAGAGACCGATGTGTTGTGGATCGACGGCAACGATTCGAATCCGGTCCTTCGTCGTACTCCACTCGACGTTGGTGACCTGCTGAACGAACGGCTCTGGGGAGAACGAGCGGTTGTGCTCACCAGCGCAACGTTGCCGGATGCTCTCGGACCCCAGCTCGGACTTGATGAGAGTGAGTCCGTGTGTCGGGTTGGTTCCCCCTTCGACTATGAGGATCTCGGACTGCTCTATTGCGCAACGCACCTGCCGGAGCCACGACATCCAGATTCTCGGGCCGCGGTTCGCGACGAAATGTTCGATCTCATCAATGCCGCGGGAGGCCGAACGCTCGGGCTTTTCACCAGCTCCGGAGCGATGCGAGAAGCAACCGAAGATTTGCGAGAACGACTCGACTTTCCGGTTCTCATGCAGGGCGAAAAGCCCAAACCTGCCCTCATCGAGGCTTTCAAGGCCGATCCATCGAGCGTTCTTCTCGCAACATTGTCGTTCTGGCAGGGCGTCGATTTGCCCGGTGACACCCTCACGCTCGTCACTATCGACCGAATCCCGTTTCCTCGACCCGATGAGCCCGTCACTCAAGCACAACGAGATCACGCTGGTCGCTATGCATTTCGACTCGTCGACCTGCCCCGAGCCCAAACGCTGCTCGCTCAGGCTGCGGGCCGACTGGTGCGACGCAAAGATGACCGCGGCGTGGTCGCGGTGCTCGATAGCCGTCTATCCACCAAGAAGTCCTACCGGTGGGACCTCATCAACGCGCTCCCTCCCTTCCGACGAACTCGAGATCGCGACGAGGTGATGGAGTTCCTTCGCTCGCTCGACTCGACGTCGTGAGACACGCCAACTTCATCACTCTGTACGTCGGCCTATGGATCCTCGGTGGCTACATCGTCGGCTCGCTCGCCCGGAACTGGGTTCGACCTGATCCTGATCGAGCAGAGTCTGGCGAATCTGCCATTCGGCAGCTCGTCGTCGAAGGTCTCGTCGCCGCAATTTGGGCGGCACTGACCTACGCATTCATCGACGCCGTCGCTCCTGGCACTGATGACTTTCGCAACACCTCAGCCATTGGCTTCCTCTCTGCCAAGGCCCTCACCGTCTGGGAATCCGCTGCACTGTGGTCGGGACTCGCCACTGTTCTTGGCTCAGTTGCCCCGTTTCCGAGCCGGGGCCGCTTCGGCTCTCACGGCTTGGCGGGAGCGACCGCACTGCTCGTCGCCTACTCCCCCATCACGCTCCTGATCAGTGCTGCTGTCGTCTTCGCTGCCACCAACATGACTCGCTCGCTGCGAACCGGACTGCTTGTCGGTTACCTCTCGATCGCAGGCACCGAGTGGGTGCTCTCGATGACCCGGATTCGGCTCGGGATCGGACTGATCAACGGGCCAGAGACGTCGCTCTGGGCCGCTGGGCTCGCGGCGTTGCTGATTGCTCGGTGGTCACACGACAGTTCGATCAACAGCCTCGACTGATCTAGTAGCCGAGCCGTTCGACGGACGCCGGATCTTGCTGCCAATTCGCGTCGACCGTTACGAACAGATCGAGAAACACGCCCTTCGGCAGCTGTTGGCGCGCCTTGGTTCCGACCTCTTTCAAGACCGAACCGCCCTTCCCGATCACGATGCCTTTTTGGGATTCACGCTCGACGAGAATCTCGACTCTGATTCGTGGCCACTCCCATTCAGTGACCCGCGTCGCGATCGAGTGAGGGACCTCATCACGCATGGTACGGAGCAGTTGTTCGCGTACGAGTTCTGCGACCCACTGTGGCTCGGGCGTGTCGGTCACCTGATCGTCCGGGAACCATGCCGGCCCTTCGGGCATCTGGGCGGCCAGGTGGTCCATCAAGCTCTCGAGCCCATCGCCCGTCTGGGCAGACACCGGGAAGTATGCGCTGGCCTCAATCGCACTGGCCGCAATCAGCTGCTGACCAACCTGTTCCGCGCTCATGCCATCGATCTTGTTGACAAGCACAACGGTATTGGCGGGATGCAACTGCTCAGCGAGGAACAGATCCCCCTTGCCAACGCCGCTTCGCCCATCAACCACGAAGCAAACCACGTCGACGTCACCTCGAGCCTCTTTCGCGGTGTCGTTCAGCCGCTTTCCAAGTGCGGTGCGAGGTTTGCCCACACCCGGTGTGTCCACGAAAACGATCTGCATTCCGTCTCGATTGAGCACACCACGGATTTGATGGCGCGTGGTCTGCGCCTTCTGCGACGTGATCGAAACCTTTTGGCCGACGATCTTGTTCAGCAGCGTCGACTTGCCGACATTCGGCCGGCCGAAAAGGGTCACGAATCCTGATCGAAGAATCGGGGTCTCGCTCATGAGTTGTCGGTCATTGCAGGCTCGTTCTGTGGTTGTTCGGTTGTCTGGCCTTCCGACTGTTCCGGTCGGAGCACGCGGACGCGCTTGATACGTCGGCCTTGTACACGTTCGACCCGCAGAACGTACCCATCGGACTCACACGTTTCCCCCTCTTGGGGCACGCGGCCAAACGAGTCGAAGACCAATCCGCCAACCGTGTCGTAGTCGCCTTCAGGCAGTCCAAGCCCAGCCAGATCGTTCAATTCGTCAATGAGAATGCGGGCATCAACCCGCAACGTGCCGTCGCGTTGCCGCTCGATCAGCGGCTCCTCGACGTCGTATTCATCGACAATTTCGCCGACGATCTCCTCGATCAGATCCTCGAGCGTGACAAGTCCGGCAATGCCACCGTATTCATCGACCACAACCGCCATGTGGAAACTGTCACTCTGCATTTCGCGAAGGAGTGGTGCGACCTTCTTTGTCTCGGGGACGAAACGCGACGGTCGGAGAAATCCTCCGACAAGCTCATCGTTGCGATCATCGAGCTCAGCTCGAATCAGATCCTTGACATAGGCGAGGCCGACAATGTCGTCGATGTTGTCGCCGGCCACGGGAAGACGAGAGAAGCCTGCCTCGGTTGAGACCTCCAGCGATTCTTCGACCGTCATGGTGATATCTACCGTCGTCATATCGGTCCGCGGCACCATGACTTCGCGCACGATCGTCTCACCGAATTCGATCACGGATTCGATGAGGTCACGTTCGTCAGGCTCCAGCACGTCGTCTTCGACTGCTGCGTCAGCCAGCGCAATGAGTTCTCTCGGCGTGGCGAAAGGCCCAGTCTGCAACCCTTGGCCGGGCACAACGATGTTGGTGAACCAAACGAGGAGCCCCGCGATCCAGCTCACCGGCGGTGAGCCGACGAGTGCAGCCACCGGTCCTCCGAGCGCGACGGCAACCCGATCTGCGTGGATGATGCCGAGCGTTCTGGGCGCCGTCTCGGCGACAACGAACACGACAACGAGGTTCAGGCCAAGAAGCACCACAATCCAGCCGGTTCGATCAAACCACTCGAGCGCGAGCAGGGTGACCAAGGTTGCCTCCGCGAGCAGCACGAGGACGACCACCAAGCGCAGCGGGTTGAGAATCTTTTCGGGTCGGCCCAGCAGCTCGATCAGTCGACCAACTTTCTTGGGATGCTGCTCTTCGAGCGCCAGGACTCGAACCGTGCTCGTTCGTGTGATCGCACTCTCGGCAATCACAAGGACGAACGCAACGACCAACAGGGCCGCCGCAAACACCAGGAGCAGCGGACCTGTCACGCAGGCTCCGGATGCTCATGACCGAGGCGTTTGAGATGCAATCGTTCTCGATTTCTCATGAGCTGGGTCTCCTGAGGCTCCGCATGGTCGTGACCAAGGATGTGCAAAACGCCGTGAATCGTCAAGAGCGCGAACTCCGCTGAGACCGAACCGGCATGTTCCGGTGCTTGGGCGATGGCAACCTGAGGACAGATCACGATGTCGCCCAAGTGACGAACCGGCCCCGCAGCCGACGCCACATCCGGTTCATCTGCATCCATGGGAAACGACAGAACATCTGTTGGTCCTGAGTGGCCCATCTGCTCGAGG
>CALHCB010000059.1 GCA_937930695.1 uncultured Acidimicrobiales bacterium
GGTGAGTCGAACGTTCTCGACCCGCCAGATGGCCCGAATGGAGGAGGCGGTCGAAACGTTGGCTCGTCGGTTGGTCGACGATGCACTGACGTTCGCCGAAGCTGATGGTCCCGGTAGCGGGCCTGTGGAGATCTTCTCCTCGCTCGCGGCTCCGCTACCCATCCAGGTGATTTGCGAGTTGCTGGGAGTCCCTGAGGAGCGATGGGAATGGGCGGCTCACATTTCGACACAGATCTCGCTCATAGGCAACGTGATGGTGGGCTTTGACCCCGATGATGTGAGTGATGCGATCGAGGACATGGCGGCCTACTTCCTGGACCTCGCGGCACAACGTCGTGTTCGTCCCACCGAAGATCTTGTGACCGCACTGGCAGAAGAAGATGACGATGGCGACCGGCTCAGTGATGCCGAATTTATCGGCATGGTGGGACTTCTGATGTTCGCCGGACACGACACGACGAGCGGACTGATCACCAACGCGATCATCGCGCTGGCCGACCACCCAGAGCAGCGGTCGCTCATTCGCTCGAATCCAGACCTTTGGGACAATGCAATCGAGGAGCTTCTGCGGTGGGATACACCCGTGCAGATCGTCCCCCGAGTTGCTGCGAGCGACGTGGTCATCGGCGGTCAGAAGGTGAAGAAGGGCGCGAACATTCTGGTGATGCCAGGGGCTGCCAACCGAGATCCCGTTCGGTACGAGGACCCGAATGTGCTTCGGTTGGATCGAGATGACCCACAGCCGGTCTCGTTCGGCCACGGCCTGCACCATTGCCTTGGTCACGCCCTTGCGAGGATGGAGACGAAAGCCGCACTGAGGGCGTTTGTCGACCGCTTCGGCGAGTATCGCTACGACGCTGATGACGTGGAGTGGAAGCAGTCAGTCGTCACTCGCGGCACGACTCGTCTGATGGTGACCCCGGGCTGAGCCGGGGTCCTCCGATGCGAAGCGGAGAGCTCGAGCCTCAGTTCTGAAACGGGATGGCGTACTCAGCGAGATAGTCGAGTTCAGCATCCCAGCCATCGTCGAGCGACATGGGTCGAAGTACGAACTTGGTGATGCCAGCATCGAGGTGTCGCTGGACAAGGTCGGTCAGTTCCTGGGGGCCGATCGGGCAGATATCCGAGGGTGCTGCATCGGTTTTGCGCATGACCGCCTCCATTGTTCGGTCTGGAAGCGCAGCTCGGGCGTACGGGATGCTGATCCCAAAGTGATCGTCGTCGATGAAGCGGCCGGCCTCAGCTGCACCAGCCTCGATCGTGCGTCGGCTGAGTTCGGCCTCGGCGGGTGTGGCCCGTGAGGCCAGCCAACCATCGGCATGGGTCGCGGTGAGGGCAAGGCTCTTGGGGCCGTTTCCTCCGAGCCAGATCTCCAACGGCTCTTGGACAGGCGGTGGTCCAACGCGCACGTTTTCGTAAACGAAACCGTCGAACTCTGCGGTCACCTCGTCGCCTTCCCACCAGGCTCTGCACAGCTCGATCGCCTGCTTGATGCGGTTGTTGCGGTCGACCCCGGTCACACCGAGGGCGGCGCGCTCGCTGGGTGAGCCAATGCCAGGCATGAACGCCAGGAGAAGTCGTCCGCCACACAATCGGTCGAGGTGAGCGAGCTCCTTGGCGAGCAGCAGGGGATTTCGGCCGGGCACGACCACGTTGGTGCCGAGCTTGAGTCGTGTTGTTCGAGCCGAGGCCACGGCGAGTGCCATCAACGGCTCGACCGCAGGGGTCATCGGTGTGTCTGAGAGCCAGAGTGTGTCGAAGCGACGCTTCTCGAGCCCGTCGACGAGATCGGCCAAACCTTCGGCATCGGCGGGAGTATTGGAGCTGGCGACTGCCATGCGGATCTTCATGACAGGAGAGTCTTCCATCCCGTCACCACGCGTACGCCTCTGGAGCTTGGCCTGGTCCGGGAAAAATGTCGTCGAGTTCGGCGAGAACGTCGGCAGACAGCGTGATGGTGGTCGCGTGCAGCGCTCCGTTTAGCTGGTCCATCGTCCGTGGTCCAACGATCGGTGATGTAACCGCTGGGTGCTGGAGAAGCCAGGCAATACCAACGTCGGCGGGTGCTTCTCCGAGTTGGCGACAGAGCGCTTCCCAACGCTCGAGCTGGGGGCGAAGCGCCTCGACTCGAGTTCTCATCTGGGCGGAGAGCCGCCGATCCGCATTCTCAGCATCGAGTACGCCAGCCAACAGGCCGCCGCCGAGTGGGCTCCAGGGAAGCAACCCGAGCCCGTAGCTCTCACACGCTGGAATCACCTCGAGTTCGATCGTCCGTTCAGCGAGATGGAAGTGGCTTTGCTCTGAGACAAGGCCAAGAAAGTGGCGCGAGCGAGCTGCCTCGTTGGCCTGGGCGACGTTCCACCCAGCGAAGTTGCTCGAGCCGACATAGCTGATCTTGCCCTGGGCTACCAGGGTCTCCATCGCCTGCCAGATCTCATCCCACGGAGCGGCGCTGTCGATGTGATGCATCTGGTAGAGGTCGATGTGATCGGTCTGCAGCCTGCGCAAGCTCTCTTCGCATGCCAGTCGAATGTGGCGCGCCGAGAGGCCTCGGTCGTTTGGCCGGTCCGACATCGGCTCGTGAACCTTGGTGGCCAACACGATTTGTTCTCGACGATCGCCTCCCTGGGCCAACCAGTTCCCCAGGATCGTCTCGGTCGCCCCGACGCCCTTGTCGCCGCCGTATTGATTTGCAGTGTCGAGGAAATTGATGCCGCCGTCGAGCGCGGCGTCGAGCAAATCGAAGGAGTCTGATTCCGTCGTTTTGGGTCCGAAGTTCATCGTGCCAAGGCACAGTTCGCTGACCTGCAATGCAGTTCGACCAAGCCGGTTGAGGTTGATGATGTCCTCCCGCTATCACGTTTCGCCACGATGGCGAGCGTGCCGAGGACGCTAGTTCATCGAGCCCAAAACCTTCAGTGCCGGCCGCATGGGCCGGCACTGGGTTTTGCAGGTGGAGGGAACCTGCAAGGGAGTTATGAGTTGAAACTGGTGTCCCCGCGGTTTTCTTCCCGTCGTGACGAACGTCATGACGAGGTGGGTGAGCCGGTCGCTCTATTCGTCGGCTCGCCACACCTCCGGGTAAAGATCAGTGCCAACGCGATCGCCGGTCTGAAGGCCACGCTCTGCCATCGCTTCAGAGTGGTCAGGATCCATGCCCCGTTCACGAATACACACTCGAACGTCGTCGCCCAGCCACTGTGTGTTGAAGACCTTCAACTCCCGTTCGGGGTCGAGATTCCCGCTTCCTCCATGAATCATGCGCGCATTGAAGATGGCAACATCCCCCGGTTCCATATCCCAGCTGAGGATCTCGTAGCGATGGCGCTCTCCTTCGACATCAGGAAATGGGACGGCAGTCGAATCATCGACAAAGGTCACTTGGTCGCGGTCATCGCCGGTGAGGTCTCCGAAGTTCTGCTGCGCGTAGTGCTCATCCCATCGATGGGAACCTCGAACGAATTCCAGCGCGCTCTTCCGCTCGACCGGCACGAGCGGCATCCAGGATGACGCACAGTCAAACCCCTCTACCGACCAGTAGGGCTCGTCCTGATGGAATGGCGTTCGAAACTGGGCGCCTTTCGTTCGCACAAAGATGGCATCGAAGAAGAAGTTGACTCGGCTCGATCCCATCACTCGACCCGCGAGTTCAGCCATGGGCGACTCCAACACGAAGCGCCGGTACTGCCCGATCTGTTGCCAAGCCTGGGAGTCATAGAACGTTGTGCTTCCGTCGTCGGCTCGATTCCAGATCCGAGCTCGCGCCGAGGGAGACGCGACATTTGCTTCCACGCCTTCTCGCAGCGACTCGATCCACATGGGATCGATCACCTGGCGCAGACAGACGACTCCGTCTCGTTCGTATGTGTCGACTTCTGCCTGAGTGATGATTGCAACCACGAGCAAACTGTAGATCGTGTGCAGTTCGACGTCTCTTGAAGCTCCGTCAATCGGGCAGCCACCTGGACTCCGACGCGGCACGTGCGGATTGGAGTCGGCGTCGACAGCTGGACCGAGAGGATGGATACTGGCTGCATGCTGTTTCTCCGTGAGGTGTACGAGAAGATCCGCAGCTACTTCAAGCATGGTCCCGGTCCGAAGGGCGGCGGAGGACCAGGTGGCTCCACGGCGTCCAGTCAGTATTCGATCGCCCGCGGCAGTGCAGAGCTCGGACGGGACCTGGGGAATCGGGGTTGAGTCGCGCTGGTTGCCTGAGCTCTAACCTCGTCCAGCCGGTAGACCGAAGAGCTCTCGAGCATTGTCGCCCACAAACTTGCGACGATCCTGCTCGGGGAACATGGCAACCAGCGTGTTGAGATCGTGCACGTATTCAGGGGTGTGGTCTGCATGGGGATAGTCGGAGGCCCACAAGAATCGATCGACGCCGAATCGTTCGGCCAGTGATGGAATGGTGCGCTCATCGGGATCGCAACTGATCCAGATTCGTTCCCGAAAATAGTCCGACGGCTTGTGCTTCAGTGGCACCTTGCCGCCGATGAACGTGTGGCCGTACACCGCATCGATACGGTCGAGCCAATAGCCGATCCATCCTCCGCCCGACTCGAGAACAAGCACCTTGAGCGATGGAAACTTGTCGAAAACTCCGTAGTCGAACAATGACGTGAATTGGTGGCGAACGCCATCGCTCGCCGTCACAGATGCCAACAGTCTGAGTTGTTTCACGTTTTCCCACGAGCCCATTCGTTCGCCTTTCGTCCATTGAGGCTCGAATGTCGGATGGATGGCGAACGGGATGCCGAGGTCCTGGGCAGCCGCAAAAACGGGATCGTGATCGGGATGGCCGAGCGGTTTCGCGTCGTGGGTAAACGGACAGACGTATGCGCCCTTCGCTCCTTCGCCGACGGCTCGCTCCATTTCCTTGGCCGCGGCAACTGGATCGCTCAGCGAAATGTGGGCCGTAGGAACCAGCCGCGGAGAGTCGGCGCTGAACGCACAGATCCATCGGTTGTAGGCCGTGGTGTATGCCTGGCAGAGCGCTGGATCCTTGAGCTCTGCTTCCCACAGCAGGCCGACCGTGGTGTAGAGAATGGCGATGTCGATGTTCTCTGCGTCGAGCACCTCGAGGCGCTCAGATGCGTGCATCGTTCCGTATGGCGCCTCTCGGAGGTAGGTCCGCTCTGGGTCACGCTGGAGCGCTCCCAGGTCTGGATAGCCCATCGCTCCAAGCGTCGAGGGGAAGCCGCGACGAGACATGGTCGATCGTTCGCCACCGATCTCCAACTCTTCGAGACCTTGCTCATCAACCGTGATTCGTAGCGCTTGATCGCGGTACTTGGGATCGATCCATTCCTCCCAAAGGTTCGGTGGTTCGAGAATGTGAGCGTCTGCATCGACTGCCCCCATCTCCTCAATGCGATGTGTCTCGTGGAGCGGCTTCTGAGACTCGACATGAACGACTGAAGTCATGATGGTCCTCCCTGAGGGTGTCTTATCACGAGCTGGCGACGCGTACCTCTCGTGGATTGGCGCGTACCTCTCGTGGATTGGATTGTGCTCACGACCCTGGGGGAGCGAAGGGGGATCACCCCGATGGGTGCATCGGAGCTCCAGAAGAAGATGTGACGACCGTCGCAACGGCGGCACCGTTTGAGCTCTGAAGGCGACCCGGCTCAGACACTTCTGGAGGGTTTGCAGATGAAACGAATCATGCGATCGGTCCTTGCCGGTCTGACAGTTGCGGGAATCACCGCTGCCGTGGTGCCGACCGCCGCAAGCGCAGCAGTTGCTCCGTCTGTGGACGGTTTCTGGTTGGTCGACGCCAACGCCGATGTAGTACTCGACTACGTCGTGGCAGGCAGCGCTCGAAGCTTTGAGCGGGCTTACCTTCCTGCGGAGATGACGATGCGGGCGGACGCATCCCCCAACACCGAAAGTGTGATGTGGGAGCGCGATGGGGATTCGAGCTACCAACTCGAAAATCAGTTTCCGTATGCCTTGAACGGCGACAATGCCGGTGACTACTTGCCAGCGCCCTTCGCGCTGGGTTCGACCGACATCGCGGCGACGGCATATTCCGAAGACAGCCAGGGCGGACTCGCGGGCCTCAAAGCAGCGGTGACGGTCACCCTGTTCGAGAGCGACTTCGTGGTCGACACAACCGCCGATACCCACGACAACAATCCTGGCGATGGCGTGTGTTCGATCGGCAACTTGGGTGGTTTGTCGACCGGCGGGGGTACCTGCGGACTGCGGGCTGCCATTGAAGAGGCGAACGCACAGCCTGGTCAACAGAGCATCTCAATCGATGGTCGCCTCGGCCTCTATGAGCTACACAACGGCCCGCTCTACATCGAGGATTCGGTCACACTGCGCGGCTATCAGATGCCTCGCATCAGTGCCGAAGGCCAACACAAGGTGTTCGGCGTCGGCTTTGGCAGCGATGGTGTGATCGCCACATTTGATCGGCTTCACATCATGAAGGGTGAGGCCAGTGGGGACGAGCGGAGCGACGGTGTGAACCGTGGCGGCGGAATCTCGGCGCTGAATGGTTCGACCGTTCAGTTCTTCGACTCCGTCGTCGAGCAGAGTCGAGGCAACTACGGCGGCGGTATGTATCTCGCAGATTCCTCTCTGTTGATGAGGCGATCGGTGTTGCGCGACAACATTGCAGGCACGCCGGATGACGGCATTGACGGTGGTGGCTTGACCCAGCGGGGAGGGGCCATACGTATCGAGCGGGGCGCGGCCACGATCGAGGACAGCACGATTCATGACAACTGGGCAGTACGCGGGGGCGGCCTGTCGATCAACAGTTCAAGTGTGAGGATGACCAATACCTCCGTCATCAACAATTGGGCAGAGGCCATTGGCGGCGGCATGGAGATCCATGACGGGAGCAAGCTGGCGACCGTCTCGATTGCGTTCTCAACGGTCGCTCGGAACGAAGCCGGCCGCTCGATCAAACCGCCAGACGATTCCCGAGCAGGCGGCGGGATCTGGAATGGCGGACAGGTATTGATCGGCAATTCGATTCTGGCCGAGAACAGCGATGGTCACGAGTCAGGGGACGCTCGACACGCACCGGATTGCTACTCGCCGGAGAAGCATCGCTTCACCTCAATGCGAGGCAGCGTGGTCGGCGTACTGAACGCAAACTGCGTCATGCTCGACACCACCTGGGGTGACGATCGCGGATTCTCTTACGGCGTCGAGGCGTCGCCGCTCGATCCGGGGTTCTCGACTGAGGCCGCCGGCCCTGGAATGCGTCGAGGTTTGCCACTCGCCGACTCCAGTATTGCCATCGGACATGGGACTGGCATCACCAGTTCGACCTTCTTCGACTGTCCTGAACACGACGGCTTTGATGGCCCTCGGCCGATTGGTGGAAGTTGCGACGCCGGCGCATTGGAGAGCAACTTTGTGCCGGACCTTGGGTTCAAAACAACACCCAAGAGCGGTGCAGGTGATGGCGATCCAAGGACTGAGTCCTTGATCATGGCAACCACTCGTGGCTGACGGTCAACCTGACCCCAACGACACGGTCAACCTGACCCCAACGACATAGTCAGCTTGACCTCGTCGACGTCTCTTGATCAAACTTTTCGGAAACCGCCTATGGCCCAGTCAGTGATCATCGCTCCGAACATCTCTGGTTGATCTGACCAAGAGAGATGGCCGGCTTCGGGAAGGATCTGCAGCTTGCTGTG
>CALHCB010000060.1 GCA_937930695.1 uncultured Acidimicrobiales bacterium
GCTGATGCCCCAGAACTCGAACTGGCATATAGCGATGCCCTCGAGGAACTCGAGACCATCCTCGCCGAATTGGAAACGTCAGCCGTCGACGTCGACACGCTTGCCGAACGCGTTGGTCGAGCCGCACAGTTGGTGGCGTACTGCCGAGGCCGACTCGAAGTCGTGCGGACCGACGTTGCCGGTGTTGTCGCCGACCTCACCCAACAAGCCGATCAGAACGGTGCGCCATGATCGCGCCTTGCTCATGACGCTCGCCCCTCCCGAACTGGCTCAGGCCGGCGATCTCGTCGATCGCCGTGTCGCAGAAGTCCTCGAAGCGGAACGCCTTCGATGGAACGAGCTCGATCCCCGTCTTGGTGATGCCATCTCGGAGCTGAAGCGAATGAGCGCAGGAGGAAAGCGTCTTCGGGCTGCGTTCTGCTACTGGAGCTGGGCTGGCAGTCATCTGGCTGCCGGTGGCGACATCGACGACCCCGATGAACCAGAGCGGCTCGAGGCAATCGATGCGGGTGCTGCCTTCGAATTGCTGCAAACCTTCGCGCTGATCCACGACGACGTGATGGACGACGCCGACACTCGACGGGGCGAGCCAACCATTCACACCGTTGCCGCCGCACAGCTTCGCAAGGATGACCTCATCGGCGAACCTCGTCGATTTGGCGAAGGCGTGGCCATCTTGGTGGGCGATCTCAGCCACGTCTATGCCGACCGGCTCGTGTCGACGCGGTCGCCTCAGGCCCGTGCCCTGTGGGATGAGCTAAGGATCGAGCTCAATCTCGGCCAGTACCTCGACATGCGAGCCGCCGCCGAGCGCAATCCCGATCGAAAGACAGCACAACGCGTCGCCACGTTCAAGACAGCGCTTTACACCATCGTCCGCCCGATGCAGCTCGGGGCTGCCCTTGGGAAGGACGGAGCCACGACGGCCGCCATTGACGCCATTGACACCTTTGGGAGGCCCGTGGGTCAAGCCTTTCAACTTCGCGATGACCTGCTTGGTGTCATCGGCGATCAGTACCGGGTCGGCAAACCAGTTGGCGCCGACCTCCGAGAGGGAAAGGCCACCGAGCTCGTGGCAATCGCAACGGAAAACGCCTCTGCTGGGCAACAAGGCGTCCTCGATCTGATCGGGCAACGCGACTTACTGGATGATGAAATCGTCCGCATTGTCGAGGTTCTCGGAGAAACAGGGGCAATTGGTGCAGTCGAGACGCGGATCGACAAATTGGTGGAAACAGCAGCTGAGGCAGCTGGTGCCCTACCATTCGACCGCGGCATCCGACAGACCCTGGTGTCTCTTGCGAACTTCGTTGCCGCCAGAACTCACTGATTTGTCGTCGTGACGTCAACTCTGCACGGGCTTCTGCCAACAATGTCGCACACGTACCAAGCAGCAGAACGGTTGAGGCCGAGGTCCTCGTGCCGATGAGAACAAGGTGACAAGCAGTCTGGAGAGCAACTCCAACCGTGCGTCGACGTCATCGTCGGCGGGCGAAGTTCTGCTTGCCTTGCGCGCCCTGCGTACCGGTGGGCTGGATGAAACGGGTCGCGCCCTCGAGCTCGGACCCTCTGTTGTTGGCTCGCTTTCTGCTGTTCTGGCCGCCCTCCGTTGGGGGGCCGTCATGGTGGGTCTTGCGTGGGCTGCCACGGGTGCAGCATCGGGCGACATTGCCATTGTCGTCACCCTCACGATTGCCATTTTCCTGGCCTCGTGGCGAACAGTTCGCCCGATCCGCCTTGGCGATCGAGGAGCCGTCCAGCGCACGGTTGGCATGACCGACGTCGCGCTTTTGGCCGGTGCCGTCGGCGCAAGCGAAGGTCTCTCTTCCCCCTTTATTGGCTGTGTTCTGGTCGCTGTCGCGATTGTCGCGTTCGGCTGGGGACTGCAGGAGGGAATGCTCGCTGCCACGATCGCTCTCGGGGTCGTCATGGTCACCTCTGGACTCGTCGAGGGTGCGTTCTCAACTCCCAGCGCCCTCGGTGTCATCGCGCTCGGTGGCGCCGCGATCTTCCCAGGGATCGGCCAGCAACGGCTCCTTCAGCTCGAGGATCGACGACGGGTCGAAGCCGAACGCATTGGTCAGCTGGCCGACACCAATCAACTTCTCGGGGTGCTCAACGAAGTCACCCGCACCATGCCCTCGTCGCTCGATCTCGCCGATGTCCTTGCGTCGGCTCGCGAGCAGCTCATTGACACGTTCGACGCCGAGCGACTTGTTCTTCTCACCTTTGAGGACAAGACCTGGTCGCCACTCATTCAGGAACGATTCGACCTTCCGCCCACCCTTCCGACTGCGGATCTTCCCAAACCAATTCTCGCGGCAACCTCCTCGCCAGGCGTCATGAAGGTCGACAATCTGCTCGGGCCCGCCAACCGTCTCGGCGCCGGCATGTATGCCCGATTGATCGTCAACGGGCTCGACAAAGGCCTCGTCGCCGTTGAGCGCACCAGTGGCGCATACTCGGAATCCGACGCCGATTTGTTCGCTGGTATGGCCGATGTCCTCGCCCTCACCGTTGCGAATGCTCGGGCCTTCCGGCAGCTGCGCTCGCTCGCCGCCGCTGAAGAACGAACCCGCATCGCCCGTGACCTTCACGATCGGCTTGGCCAGTGGCTCACCTACATCGGTCTCGAGCTGGAACGCATCAACGGGTCACTTCCTGAGCCTTCCACCGATCTCAAACAACTCCATGAAGACACCCAGGGCGCCATCGCTGACCTTCGCGACACCCTGATCGAGTTGCGGGCTGCAGTGAGCGAGAAACGCCCTCTCGGGGTGGTGATTGGCGAGGTTGTCGACCGGTTCACCAAACGGTCCACAATCGATGTCACAGTGGTGGTGCCCGATGATCGATCGGCCCGGCTTCCCACGATTGTGGAAAATGAGCTGCTCCGAATCGCTCAGGAAGCGCTCACAAATGTCGAAAAGCATGCTATGGCAACACACGCGCACGTCGGTTGGTCCGTTGAAAACGGCCGCGGCGTCTTGGTCGTTCAGGACAACGGTCGAGGTTTCGACCCGTCCAAGGGCATCCGGGGAACTGCTTACGGACTCGTGGGCATGCGCGAACGGGCTGCTTCCGTCGGGGCCATCCTCGAAGTGACCAGCGAACCCGACCAGGGGACCGTGATTACGGTCCTCACGGGCCAACCGGATCCTGCGCCATCTATGCACCCCTCTACAGAGGTCTCAAAATGATCAAGATTCTGCTCGCCGACGACCACACCCTCCTCAGAGACGGCCTTCGCCGCTCGTTTGAGTCCGCCGGAGACACCGTTGTAGGTGAGGCATCAACAGGTGAAGAAGCTGTTGCCCTTGCCAAGGCCCTTCAGCCTGACGTCGTCTTGATGGACCTTTCCATGCCGGTCATGGATGGCATCGAAGCCACACGCTCCATTCGTGAGCAGGTTCCGGGCGTGCGCATCGCTGTGCTGACCATGCACGACGACATCGATAAGACCCGTGACGCCATCGCTGCTGGCGCCAGCGCCTACCTCAGCAAGGGAACGTCGTTCTCTGAGGTACGCGAAACCGTTCTGCGAGTCGCCGACGGCGAGACCGTGCTGTCACCTGCCCTCGCCGGTGCCATGCTCGAGACGGCTACCAAGGCCCGAGAGAACGAAGCGCTCCTCTCTGATCGTCAGGTCGAGATCCTTCAGGCAATCGCCGACGGCATGAGCACCAAGCAGGCCGGCCGCTATCTCGGCATCACGACCAAGACGGTTCACAACCACCTCAACGCGATCTATCGCAAGCTCGATGCCCAGAGCCTCACCCATGCCGTCCTCGGCGCCGTGCGTCTCGGCATCATCGACCTCAACAACGTCGAGAACGAGCCGGTCTAAGCCTCCTGCGTGTCGCCCGGTATCGGGCGCCACCCAAACAACACCGAGCGTCACCTTTTTTCTCGGGTTTCGTGGGGTGATCTTCCCGTTCGGGACGGGTTGCCCATGCCAACGATCTCGCGAGCTTGTTTGCTGTCTTCGTGCAGATGTTGCTGAAAACAGGGGCCCAGTTCTGGCGCACCCACAGAGTCCTGATGGCTCTCTTTGTTTCGGTCGCCGTCACGCTCGTGCTCGCAGGGCCATTCCTGCTCCGCACGATGTAGCTACCTCAGCTGTTGAATCGCTCGAACGCTGCTTGTGAGGACTCGCTCACAACGCCTGGCTCCTTGGCGATGGCCGTCAGCCATGGCGGCGAATTCTTGGCGATGATCGAAAGCGGAGCATCAAGCTCTGAGGCCGCCAACAATAGGTGGACGAAGTTCGTCGCATAGTCGGCCGGGCGGACGTCGTTGGACAGTTCAAACAATGCGTACGGATCGGGCGCACGACCGTCGGCATCAGATGGATGAAACCAGGTTCCCGAGGTCATGTCTTCGCCTCCTCCCGCAAGCCCAGGACCATCCGCAAGCACAGCACCGCGGACGAGGTCGGGCCGAATACCGGCGATCATCAGTCCGACATATGCGCCGAGACCCCGGCCAAGAACCGTCACGGGACCGAGTTCGGCGAGCGCAACGTCGACATCTCCCAACAACAGCTCACATGTGTAGCCGCCACCCTTGGGGACGGTGCTTGCTCCGTGGCCCGTGAAATCCAGACCGAAGATCGGCCCAGACCAATCTGACCAGGGCTCATGCGGGAGATGTGATGACTCCCCCAGCCCGTGCAGAAGCAGGAGCGGCGCACCACTCCCCTTCTTGAGTTCATGAAGCGCCAGGGTGACCTTGTTGTGGACGAGTTCACGGATCATTGGAGGAACTCCAGAATCAGGCCGGCGATGTGATCGGGCTTCTCGATGTGGACGAAGTGCCCAACATCAGAGAGCGCATGGAACTCAGCATTCGGCGGGAACCAGTCTTCGACGTCGCCAGGCTCTGTGCCCCAACCCATCTCTTCGACCTCCAGGCCAAGAACAGCCATGAACGGAACTCGCAATCCCGGCAAGCGGGCCAAGGACCATTCCGGCCGGTAAGGGCCAAACCCTCCAAAGCGCATCGACGGGTCAAGTTTCCAGCGCCATCCGTCCTCGCTCTCCGCAGCTCCCACCGTGACGAGATAGCGAAGCCAGTCCATGTCGAGCCGAGGATTCATCTTCGCTCGACGTTGTGCGAGTTCTTCGATCGTTCCTGGACGCCGCACGTTGTCGTGCGACTTGCGTCGATAGTCGAGCCGGGCCGACATCTCATCGGCCATCATGCGGCGACGTTGTCGATCCGGCATGTCAGGGACGGTCCGCTTCGATGGCAAACCATCGAGATTGATCAGCGCCGAGACTCGATCGGGTCGCACATCGCCGAGAGCCATCATCAGGCCGCCGCCCTTGGAGTGTCCGACAACCGGCGCCGGCGCGCTCGTCACCGACTCGAGAACCCGTACGGCGTCGCGCAGATCGGCATCCCAGCTGTAGAGGGCCGCGTGCTCTGAATCGCCGTGTCCTCTCTGATCCCAGGAAATCACTCGCCAGCCGCCGTCAGCCAGGCGAGCGGCCAAACCATCGAGGGTGCCTGCGAAATCGAAACCGCCGTGAGCGGCGAAGAGCACGGGGGCATCGTCTTCCCCCCATTGATAGGCGGCGATTGACAGCCCATCGGAGTCGACTGTCCATGACGTGTCGGGCCGCCGGGCCCCGGGATAGGTGAGCACCATAGGAGGGTAACGATCTCCTCTGGCTCCCACGAAGTCCCAACTGCGACCCAAGGAGCCCGATAGCGTTCGATCTCGTGACCGACCCCCAAGCCGAGGCTGCTAGACGACGCACGTTTGCGATCATTTCGCACCCCGACGCGGGCAAAACCACGCTGACCGAGAAATTCCTCCTGTACGGAGGCGCCCTCGGCAAAGAAGCGGGAACCGTCAAGGCACGCGAAGGCCGCCGGTCAGCGACATCTGACTGGATGGACCTCGAACAGCAGCGAGGTATTTCCATCACCTCTGCGGCGCTTCAGTTCGAATACCGGGACTGCGTCGTCAACCTGCTCGACACACCTGGTCACCGAGATTTCTCTGAAGACACCTACCGAGTCCTCGCCGCCGCCGACGCTGCGGTGATGGTCCTCGACGCCGCAAAGGGCATCGAGCCACAAACGCTCAAGTTGTTTGAGGTTTGCCGAGAACGAGAGATCCCGTTCTTGACCTTCATCAACAAGTGGGACCGCCCAGGCAAACCGCCGCTGCAATTGCTCGACGAGATCGAGGAAACGCTCGTCGTCGAACCAACACCGGTTACGTGGCCGGTGGGAATTCCCGGCGACTTTCGCGGTCTCATCCATCAGGTGACCGGCGAATACACCCGCTTTGAACGAACCGCTCGGGGCTCCACGATCGCCCCTGAGGAGATCGTTTCGGCCGAGCAGGCTGCCATCGTCGATGGCGAGTGGTGGGACGCCGGCCAAGAAGAAGCAGAACTCCTTCGCGAACTCGGCCGAATTGCCGACCCAGAAACGTTCCTGGACTGCGAAAGCACGCCGGTGTTCTTCGGTTCTGCGATGACGAACTTCGGGGTTCGCTTTCTCCTCGACGGCGTCATCGATCTTGTTCCGGCACCACTTCCACGATTGCTCGCTGATGGATCTCGTCGTCCCGTCGATGCACCGTTCTCCGGCCTCGTCTTCAAGGTCCAAGCCGGGATGGACAAGGCCCACCGAGATCGAATCGCATTTGTTCGAGTCTGTTCAGGCGCCTTTGAGCGCGGCGAAATGCTGACGACTGGCCGATCAGGCCGTCAGTTCTCCAGCAAGTATGCGCAAACATTGTTCGGCCAGGATCGAGACACCGTCGATGAGGCCTTCCCCGGCGACATTCTCGGACTCGTCAATGCGAACGATCTTCGGGCCGGCGACTCGGTGTATGTCGATGAGCCATGCCAGTTTCCACCGCTGCCTGCCTTCGCTCCCGAGCACTTCATGCGGGCCAGGGTCAAGGACACCTCCAAGTTCAAGCAGTTCCGCAAGGGCGTTGCCCAGCTCGATGAGGAAGGTGCGGTCCAAGTTCTTCGCGATCCGGACCTTGGCGAGCAGGCTCCCATCTTGGCTGCGGTCGGCCAGCTTCAGTTCGAGGTGGCCACCCATCGGCTCGAAAACGAGTTCGGTGCACCTATCGAGCTCACCGCGACGCCTTACACAATCGCTCGCAAGACCGACGAGGAGTCTCGTCAAGCGTTGCACCAGATGCAGGGCGTGAGCGTGCTGAGCCGGGAAGACGGAACGCTGCTGGCTCTCTTCGAGAGCAAGTTTTGGATGGACCGAGTATTGGCCGATCACCCCGAGCTCACGTTGGAACGCATGGTGGCCGAAGGTGGGCTCAGCTAAGTGACTGCGAACGGCTGATGGGTACCGAGGGGGGAGACTCGAAGAAGAACCTGCCGATCCTTGTTGGCGTGCTCGGACTCGTCTTGGTTGGTCTCGTCGTTGTTGCCAATCGTGCGGCAGATCGGACGGGGACCGAATCCGACGATGAGCTGGCCGGTCTGTCTTCAAACGCCGAAGGAGATTCGACGTCGACCACCGCTGCCCTGACGACCACAACCCAACCGACCACGACAACAACGGTCCAGACCACGACCACGGCGTCGACCTTGCCGCCGTTCGACGGTTGGGTTGATCCTGCGTCGTCTGGTCAAGCCTGGTCCGAGCTCGGGGCCGTCGAAGGCCTCCTCACCTTTCGAGGCAACCCGACACGTTCCTACTACGGGCGAGGCCCGGTGCCTCAGAATCCGTCAATTGCGTGGACGTACCAAATCGGCTGCTCAAACTCTCCAGTCGGGGGTGAGAACAAGCAGTGGTGCGGCTCCGGATGGACGGGCCAACCTGCCATCTTCCACCCGCCGGGCGACTCAGAGAACTGGTGGCTCGCCTTCGGTGCGTACAACCGCAACGTGAACTTCCTCGACCCGACGACTGGCACCGAGGTCTATCCGCCTTACGCGACCGATGACATCATCAAGGGCACCATCACGATTGATCCCGACGGCTTTCCACTGATGTACACGGGAAGTCGGGACAACTTCTACCACATCGTTGCCATTGACCGACCGGTGCCCGAGGCCCTTTGGAAGCTGTCCGCTGACGCTGTCAAACCAACGAAGTGGAACAACGACTGGGACGGTTCCGGCCTGATCGTCGACGACTACTTGTTCGAAGGGGGCGAGAACTCACGCTTCTTCATCGTGAAGCTCAATCGGGGCTATGACGCGGCGGGACTGGTCACCGTCGACCCCGAGATTGTGTTCTCCACGGAGGGCTGGGACGACGAACTCACCGCTGCGGTCGGCAACGACGTGTCGATCGAAAACTCCGTCGCCATCAGCGGCAACGTTGTGTACTTCGCCAACTCTGGCGGCCTGGTGCAGGGCTGGGACATCACCTCTCTCACCAGCGGTGGAACTCCCGAGAGAGTCTTCCGCTTCTGGGCTGGCGACGACGTTGATGCCACGCTCGTCGCGGACGAACTCGGCATGCTCTACGTGGGTGTCGAGTACGAGCGTGGAAATAGCAGATCTCAAGAGCTCGGCCAGGTCATCAAGCTCGATCCATCGAAGCCTGATGATCCTGTGGTCTGGAGTCGAGAGGCGCGCAACGGACTCGACACGGGGGTCTGGGCCACGCCTGCACTCCACGCGGACATCGTCATCATCAGCACCGACGACGGTCGGGTGCTCGGACTCGACCGAAACACCGGCGCTGAACGATGGACACTCAAGCTCCTCGGTCCGCTGTGGCAGAGTCCGGTCGTCGTCGACAACGTGCTGTTGCAAGGTGACTGCGATGGCACCATGCACGCCTTCGATGTCTCCGACACAACCATCGAACCACCGAAGCTTTGGGAAGTGGTTGTCGACGGCTGCATCGAGTCGACGCCCGCGGTTTGGGACGGTCGAATCTTCTTCGGCACCCGCAACGGTGGCTTCTACGCTCTGGCTGACAACTAACGCTCGTCCAGGCGGCTCGATCTAGGGTCGCCCCATGACGGAGAATCCCTACCGAAGCTTCAGCGACGACGAGCTGGCCGAGCTGGCCCACGCCTACCGACCCGACCTGTTCGAAGGACAAGTTGCTCTCGTTACCGGCGGTGCCGGTGGTATCGGGCGATCGATCTGCATGCTGCTCGGTCGCCTCGGTGCCCGCATCGTCACCTGTGGCCGCAACGAGGACAAGCTGAGCGAACTCGTCGACTCGCTCGGCTCGCACGGCATCGATTGCACTCCACTGGTCATGACGATCCGAGATCCCGAACAAGTCGCGGAGATGTTCGAAACAACGTGGAACACTCACGGCAAGATCGATCTGGTTGTCAACAATGCCGGCGGCCAATTCCCCGCACCAGCAACCGACATCTCACCAAAGGGATGGGCCGCTGTCGTGGAGACCAACCTGTACGGCACGTGGTACGTGATGCAGGCTGCGGCGAACAAGTGGATCGAGCGGGAACACGCTGGATCGATCGTCAACATCGGAACCATCACGGGTCGAGGGAGCGTGGGAATTTCCCACACCGCTGCGGCCCGCGCAGGAGCCGCGGGGCTCGCCGCCTCGCTGAGTGTCGAGTGGGCCCCGCACGACATTCGGATCAACACGATCGCAGTGGGTGTTGTGCGAAGCCCGGGGCTCGAGAGCTACCCGCCCGAGGCCCGGCCCTCGTTTGACCACAACCCTCAGCGGCGTCTCGGCGACGTCCACGATGTTGCCCAGGCCGTGGCCTATCTCGGCTCACCGACGGCGAGCGGCTACGTCACCGGCGACGTTGTTCACGTTGCGGGCGGCGAACAGATCTGGGGCGAGTACTGGGCCCTCGGCAAGCCCGACTACTTCAAGGTGGACGAGAGTTAGGAAACGCTCAACGGGTCAGCAGCCGAAGTCGTGGCCGTGGCGGGACCAAGCACGGACTCCCCACGAAACGCGAACCCGCAGCCTCCGCGCTCTTTGATCTCGTAGAGCGCGGCATCGGCCTGTGCCATCACCGCGGCAAAATCCTCGCCAAGGTTGGCCTCAGCAAGACCAACAGAACACGACACCGACACGGTGCAGCCGTCGCCGACCTCGATGGGCCGGTCAAGCGCAAGAACGAGGCGGCCCGCAATTTCACGCGCCGTCGGTTCGTCGCAACCAGGAAGGTGCAAGGCGAATTCGTCCCCGCCCATTCTCGCGAGCATGGCTCCTTCGGGGAGGAGGCGTCGCCACCGTTTGGCGACGGTCTCCAAGACCACATCCCCGGTGCTATGTCCGCGTGAGTCGTTGATCTGCTTGAACGAATCAAGATCGATGAAGCCGATCATCGTCGCCGCAGCGACGCGTCCGTTCTGATCAGACACAGCGGCACTGAATGCTCGACGGTTCGGAAGCGAGGTAAGACCATCACGACTGGCCAGCACCTCCAGCGCACAGTTGGCGTCACGCAATTCGTTCTGCTGGGCGCTCAACTCAGAAGCGAGTGCTGCGGTCACAAGCTGTCCTTCGATTGCCGACAGCACCGCTCGATGCATCGACTGATGAATCATCAGCGAGTAGATACCGCCGAGCAACAACACGCCGGCCAACACCAATCCAAAGGAGTCGCCTGCGCTTGCAACGGTCAGCGCACCAACAAGGGTGACCGTCCCGATAGCCCAGCGGAAGACTTCGCGCGACAGCGAACACACCGCGGTGATCAACGATTGATTGCCGAAGAGCCAAAGCGCCACAACCGCTCGCCACTCCGGGTCAGAAGGTTGCACAAACAGCGGGATGAGGCCCCAAACGATGCCGCTGCCACCCATGGCTGCATTCAATGCGCTGAGGCTTCGCTCGGTCGACCAGCCGTTGTGTACGGCGCTCCCAAGGAGCGCGAGCGCAGCTCCCGAGAAGACAACGCGCAGTCCGATCCAGGTCGCCATGCCCGTCGGGCTGAACCGCCAGAGCAAGGTCGAGAACACCGCAACTGAGAGCACGCTCATCATCAGAGACTTTCGCGCCGCGGGAAGGAGAGCGGCTATGGCCGCTCGTTCGACGCTGGTCGCGAGATCTTCTGGATCGACAGACAATTGATGACTCATGGTGGAACTCGACAAAGGATGTATCTCCTTGTCCCAGGAGCTTCGGCACGATATGGGCGAAGGTTGAGCGCGTCGCCGAACTGTTTCGAACCTCGACTTCTCTTCGAGATCTTCGAGCTAGCGACCGTCGAGCACCCGCGTGATCTGGTCGGCAACCCAGGTTGGGTTGTCGACCTGAACGTTGTGGCCCGCTTCAGGTGCCATCGCCGGCTCATCGACAAGTGTTTCCAAGTGGGTTCGAGCGACCATGGCATCGTCGACACCCGCACCCAGTACGACCGGGCAACGAGCGGCGGAAACCAACCCGACAGCATCCAAGGCGGTCTGCGCGAAGGACGCAGGGTCCTGGGCGAGCCGCCAACCGTTCGCCTCCTCGACAACCGAACCAACCAGAAGTTCCGGATCAAGACCGGCGGGACTCGAGAGCCCAGCAGTGCGAGTGAAACGTTCGATGGCTTCGTCGCGAGTGGCGAACCAGCGAATCCCCTTGGCGGCCACCTTGGCCATGCCCGCAACTTCCTCGGCGGTCCACGTGATCTTGATCCCGAGCCCCAACATGGCCTCGACATCGACTCCGTGGGTCCCCGAGGCAAGAGCGAGCCCCACACCGCCGCCGAGCGAATGCCCAACGATGACGACCGATCCGTCGCCACTCCCCGTCGTTTCCAAGTGACCACGGACCGCGTCGGCGACAGCCGAGGCCATGGCCTCGATCCGGTAGTCGCCCGTCCAAGGGCTCATGCCGTGTCCTGGCAAATCAAGAGCGAGGACGTCACCTTCCCAATCGAGCCGGTCGAGGACGGGCGTCCACACCGCGGACGTTGCGCCGAGACCATGCAGCGCCACGAGCGTCACCATGTGACCGGCAACGTCTTGAGGCCCTGCTGAAAGTTCGACTCCAGCCGCTGCGGCGTGCCATCGAGTCGCAGCTTGCCCAATTGGTCAATGATCTCGCCGATCATCGAACGCATCTGCTGACGGGCGAGATGTGACCCGAGGCAGAAGTGCGCTCCGAATCCGAAGGAGACGTGATCGTTGTTGGTCCGCGTGATGTCGAAACGATGGGGGTCCTCGAAGACCTCAGGATCTCGGTTGGCTGCGAGGTGATACACGGCCACTTTGTCTCCCGGTTCGATCGTGACACCACCGAGTTCTACTTCACGGGTTGCCGTTCGGCGAAAGTGAATCACGGGCGGCCAGAACCGAAGCATTTCCTCGACCGCCCCGGGGAGCAACGATCGATCTTCGAGAAGTAGCTCGTACTGGTCATCGTGTTCGATGAGGGTGAGCAACCCGCCAGGTATCCCGTTGCGCAACGTCTCATTCCCCGCGACGGCGAACAAGAAGAACAGCGTCTCGAATTCTTCAGTGGTCAGGCGCGTTCCATCGAACTCCGCCGCGAGCAAGAGCGACACGATGTCGTCGGTCGGGTCGTCGCGTCGCATCTCCGCAAGCGAATGGGCATAGGCATACATGTCTGCCAACCCTGCACGTGTCCGCGGGTTGGGCATCGCACCGGAGCGATCCGGTTTCGGTCGGTGTGCAAGGGCAGCCCGAGCCATCTCGCTGCCGAACGCGGGATCGAACGAGGAAGAGGTTGCGTAGTCGCTGTCCTGATAGCCGATCACTCGGTTGGACCAGTCATAGAGCAAGCCTCGATCCTGCTCGGGCATGCCGAGGACCGAGGCCAGCACTGCGACGGGAAGATCGGCGACGACGTCGCCGACGATGTCACACCCGCCCTTGTCCGCCACGACGTCCACCAACTTGGCTGAGCGCGTCACGATCTCCGCCTCGAGCGCGCTGATCGCTCGAGGGATGAATGCCCGCGAGAGCAAGCCCCGCAATCGGCTGTGATCGGGCGGATCTTGGTTCAGCATCATCGATTGCACGAACGCGAGATCTGTCGGGTCCTGTGGTGTTCGCAACTGGGTCCCGCCGACGTGACTCGAGAACGTTGCTGGGTCCCGCAACACGTGTTTGGTCTCGGCATGGCTGAGTACAGCCCAGTAGCCGGGTCCCGCAGGCCAATCACCGATCGACGGCTCGGGCACGAACACCACCGGCCCATCAGCTCGTAGGCGATCGATCGCGTCGTGCGGAGCACCGCGGCGAAATGTCTTGGCGTCATAGAGCGAGAGGAGATCCGCTTGTTCCACCGCCTCATGGTCGCGTACATCTTCAGCAAGCGTGGTAGTTGTGTTCTCGAGGGGAAGAGAGACCAATGACAGAATCAGCCGAACGAATCGACACAACGCGACTACAGGCGGTGGCCCGGGCCTATACCCAATCAGCCGTCTTCTATGCCGCACTCGATGTCGAGCTGTTCACCCACATCCACAACGGCTCGACCACCGAGGAAGAACTCATCACAGCAACGACGTTGCGGCAGATCGACGTCGAACGATTGGTCACCTGCTTGCTCAGCATGGAGATGATCACCTGGTCAGACGACGGCAGCTTGGTCAATGCTCCAGACGTCGACAAGTTTCTCGTGAAGGGCACTCGCAGATATGCCGGCGAATGGATGATGTTCACTCGTCCCGACGTGCCGAAGTGGTTCCGGATGACCGAGCTCATGCTGAGCCAACATGGCACTCGGTTGGGGATGTACGACGAGCTCACGGTCGAGTCCGCCAAGAAATACCACCAGGCCACCTCGAGCATCGGGTTCGGTGCGGCGCGTCGATTTGTACGGACGGTCGACCTCTCCGAACGCCGACACCTTCTGGACCTCGGCGGTGGAAGCGGTGCCTACAGCATCACGGCGGTCGAGACCTTCGAGAACTTGAGGGCCACGGTTCTTGACCTCCCACCGGTCGTCGTGGCCACTCAGGAGTACATCGCCGATGCTGGAGTGGGCGATCGCGTCGACACGGTCGGCGCAGATTTCACTCAAGGCGAGTTCCCCGGACCCGTTGATGCGGTCGTGATGGCCTCCAACCTCCCGATCTACGACGGACAGGTCATCGCTGGCGTTGTGGCTCGGGCTTTTCGGGCATTGGAGTCCGGCGGCGAGATGCACCTCATCGGCGAAATGCTCGACGACGACCGCAGTGGCCCACTCGACTCCGCAATGTGGGGGATGAACGAGCTCATCTGCGGAAGCCTTGGACGCTCCCACACCCGGGCCGAGGTTGTCGGCTACTTCGCCGACGCAGGCTTCGTTGATATCGATATCTCCGAATTCGTTCCGGACACGCTGGCGCGATGCGTCGGGACCAAGCCCTGAGCCCAGAGTTCTCCGGTCACTGGTTTGTGAGACTCAGGTTCCCGCCTTGTGATCACAAGCCTCGGATCCGGCGCTATCTCGTTCAACCCCAAATTAGGCTCTTCGGCGGCGGCGTCGTGTTGGACGCCAGCACCGAACTGGGGATCTGATGACCGAGACCAATCTTGTCGACCGAGCTCGCGTCGTCGTCATCGGCGGCGGCATTCATGGCGCTGCACTGCTCTACCACCTCACCGAAGAGGGATGGACCGATGTGGTTCTCGTCGAGAAGGCAGAGCCGACGTCCGGGTCGACCTGGCACGCAGCGGGCCAGATCACGCGATCGGTCGGCGACTACACGACTGCGGCGTTCGCGAACTACGCAATCGAGCTCTACGAGGGCTTGGCTGCCAAGACCGGACGCGACATCTCCTTTCATCAACCAGGGGGTTTGCGCGTCGCGTACAACGACCTGGAGATGGATCAGCTGAAAGCACAGCTCGGCGTCGGCAGATACATCGGATACCCGATCGAATTGATCGACCCGGCGGAGGCCTCTCGACTCAATCCGTTCTACGACTTCACCGACGTGCAGGGGGCGATATGGACCGAGGGTGAGGGTCACATCGATCCGACCGATGCGACTATGGCATTCCTCTCTGGCGCTCGGAACGCCGGTGCATTCGTGAGTCGCCACAATCGCGTGCTCGAAGTGAACAGCCTCGCCAACGGCGAATGGTCCGTCGTGACCGAGCAGGGCTCGATCGTTTGCGAACACGTCGTCGACGCAGCCGGATGCTACGCCCACCAGGTCGGTCTGTTCAGCGGGTTTTCTGTGCCGCAGACCAACGTGTTGCACCACTACCTCGTCACCGAAGAGGTCCCCGAGTTCGTGGCCCACGGCACCGAGATGCCCGTCATGCGAGACAATCGGGTGGCCGGCTACATCCGACAGGAACAGACCGCAGGGCTGATCGGCATCTACGAACATGCCGGTGCGGAGTCGATTTGGGACGATGGCGTCCCTTGGGACGCCGAGAACCCCTTGTTCCCCGCCGACTACGACAAGATCGCACCATGGCTCGAAGAGGCGTTCGCCCGCGTGCCCGCGCTTGGCGAAGTCGGAATCAAGCGAGTCATTCATGGAGCCATCACCCACACCACCGACGGACATATGCTGCTCGGTCCAGCGCCCGGACTACGGAACTATTGGCTCAACACCGGCTCGTCAATTGGGCTTGCGTGGGGTCCAGGAGCCGGCCGCGAACTGGCCCGCTGGATCGTGCATGGCACGACCGAATTGAGTCTTCGCCACTACGACCCCAGACGTTTTGGCTGGACGACCCCCGAGTTCGTCAAGAACAAGTCGATCGAGGATTACGAGTGGATGTTCCGGGTGCATCCCCCCGGCGAGGAACGACTTTCCTCCCGCCCGGTCTGGACCTCGTCGCTTCATGACGAGCTTGTGGAACGTCGGGCCATGCACGGCATGGCCTACGGCTGGGAGCAGCCGAAATGGTTTGTCCCTGAGGGCCAACCGCTCGTCGACGCCTACGGATGGCGTCGTCCCGACTGGTTCGAGGCGGTTCGAGCAGAATCCACGGCGGTCAGAGAACGCGTCGGCGTCATGGACCTTTCGGCCTTCTCGAAGTACATGATCACCGGCCCCGATGCTGGGGCCTTTTGCGATCAACTCTGCACGGGGACGATCCCAAAACCAGGACGGATCGCCCTCAATTACGTACTGACAGAGCACGGCAGAGTCGAGACCGAGGTGACGCTGTCGCGAATCGACGACAACCAGATCTATGCGGTTTCTGGCCCAGTGGGTCAGCAGCGTGATCTTGACTGGTTCTGTCACCACACCACCAAGCCAGACGGTTCGCACTTCGACGTCATCATCGAGGACCTCACACGAGATGTGGGTGTGCTCGTAGTCGCCGGGCCACATGCGAGAGAACTCATCAGCCGGTGCACTGACACCGACATGTCCAACGATGCGTTCAGGTTTCTCTCGGTGCAATCGCTCGTGATCGCTGGGTGCGAGGTTCGGGCACTGCGGGTTGGTTTCACCGGATCGCGGGGTTGGGAACTCCATGCTCCGATGGCCTCACTACCCGCCATCTATTCGGCGCTCTGGAGTGCGTCGGCTGGCGACGAGACTCGATCTGATCTCGGACTCTCCGACATCGGCAGCCACGCGCTCAACAGTCTTCGGATGGAAAAGGGCTACCTCACCCGCTTCGAACTGACGCACGACATCGGCCCTCTTCAGGCAGGCGTCTCTCGCTGGATCAAGATGGACAAGGGTCCGTTCATCGGCCGAGATGCCATCGGTGAGGCGCCAACCGGTCAGGACTGGCAATTGGTCTACCTGCAGGTCGACGTTCCTGATGAACCGGCTGCCGCGGACTGCGTCGGCGGCGAGGGCGTGTTCCGCGACGGCGCCGCCATAGGGCTCACGACTTCTGGCGGCTACGGGTTTACCGTCGACCAGAGCTTGGCCTTCGCGTACGTTCGAGCACAAGATGCCGAACCTGGCACCGAACTCACGGTGCTCATCCTCGGCGAACAACGCGAAGCAACGATTCTCGACGGGCCACTCTTTGACCCCGGCAATACCGAATTGCTCGGCTGACCGGCCACCTCAACGCTTCCTTCTGCAACTCAGCCCGCACGACGAAAAGGCCCGACGCCTCGGCCTATGACATCACTTCAGGACTCACCCATGACGCTTCCCGAATCAGCGAACAAACTCCCGAATCACGCGAAGGTCATCGTTGTCGGCGGCGGCATCGTCGGCGCATCCATCGCCTATCACCTCACCAAACGCGGGATCTCGGATGTCCTTGTCCTCGAGCGGCATCAGCTCACCGGCGGAACGACCTGGCATGCCGCTGGCCTGGTTGCCCAGCTCCGGTCAACCGAGAACACCACGAAGCTCGCTCGCTACAGCTTGGAGCTGTACGAGCAGCTCAAGGAAGAGACCGAGCAGGACACCGGCTTCCGTCAACCGGGGGCAATCTCCTTGGCCTCGACACCCGGACGTTGGGAGGAATACCGGCGAACGGCAGCGATGGCTCGTCGCCTCGGG
The DNA here is from genome assembly GCA_937930695.1 of uncultured Acidimicrobiales bacterium. GTDB lineage: Bacteria > Actinomycetota > Acidimicrobiia > Acidimicrobiales > SZUA-35 > CALEWY01. Next base: position 17,339 of record CALHCB010000060.1, read on the forward strand.
ATCGAGGCAACCGAAATCGACCGGGAAGAGATCAAGGAGCGCTGGCCGCTCGCCGAGGTTTCCGACCTCGAGGGTGGAATCTGGCTTCCAAACGATGGCGTGGTCGGTCCCGCCGACTGCACCATGGCGCTCATCCGCGGAGCTCGATCGGGCGGAGCTGTCGTCCGAGAAGGTATCGGCGTTGGCGAACTGCTGATCGACACCGAGACACCCTCAGGCCACGAGAGCCGCTGCCTTGGTGTTCGCACTGACGACGGTCGAGAGATCACCGCGGACACGGTCGTTCTTGCCTGTGGTTTGTGGACTCGCCATCTGGCTGCGACAGCCGGAGTCGAGGTGCCGCTCATGGCAGCGGAGCACCACTACGTCGTCACCGAGCCAGTGCCTGGGGTTGATGCGCATGGACCGATTTTGCGCGACCCCGACCGCTGGGCGTATTACAAGCCCGAAGGCGGCGGGGCCATGCTGGTTGGCCTCTTTGAGCCGAATGGTCGACCGTGGCCGAAAACCGGTCCCCCACCGATCGACAAGCCCTTCATCACGATGGAGCCCGATTCCGATCACCTCCAGGAGTGGATCGTCCCCGCGTTCGACCGAATCCCTGCGCTGCACGACGCTGGCCTTCGGCTGCTCTTCGATGGCCCAGAGAGCTTCACCCCCGACGACGGCTACATCCTCGGCGAAGCCCCGAGCCGCCCCGGCCTGTTCGTGGCTGCGGGGTTCAACTCGATCGGCATCCAATCGGCAGGTGGTGCCGGAATGGCCATCGCCCATTGGATCACCGAGGGTGAGCCGCCATTCGATCTTCATGACGTCGACATTCGTCGCTTCGAGCGATTCCAAAACAATGAGTCGTTTCTACGCAAGCGCACCACAGAGGTATTGGGGCTCCTCTACGCACCGCACTATCCGAATCGCACCTACGACACGGCTCGAGAAATTCGGCGAACGCCGCTTCATGAACGTCTGGTCGATGCCGGCGCATGTTGTGCGGACCTGAACGGGTGGGAACGGCCCATGTTCTTTGCTCGGTCTGATCTCGGTGTCCAGGCGACTCATCACGATGGCTGGGACATTCCGCCGTGGCATGCGTCCAACGAGGTCGAACATCGAGCTGTTCGTGAACAGGTTGGCCTCTTTGACCTCACCTCGTTTTCCAAGCTTGCCGTCGTCGGCACCGATGCTGGTTCGGTTCTCGACTGGCTGTCGGCGGGCAACGTCGATGGCGCAGTCGGCGCCTCGGTCTACACCCAATGGCTCAACGATGACGGCGGCATCGAAGCCGATCTCACCATCAGTCGTCGAGGGTCAGAGGAGTTCTTGGTCATTGGCGGCGCCGGGACTCGGCGCCGAGATCTCGACACACTTCAACGCGCTGTCTCGGGCAAACACGCTTCGGTTGTTGACCTGACATCCGCATACGCGTGCCTTGGTGTGATGGGACCGAACAGCCGAGACCTGTTGTCATCACTCACCACCGCTGACCTCTCCGACGAGGCGTTTCCGTTTGGCACCAACCAAGAGATCGACATCGCCGACTCTCTCGTGTGGGCCAACCGGATGAGCTACGTCGGCGAGTTGGGCTGGGAGCTCTACGTACCTTCGGAGTTCGCGGTCAGCGTGTTCGACGAGCTCACGGCCGCGGGAAGCAACTTTGGTTTGGAGTTGTGTGGCTACCACGCGCTCAACTCGCTCCGATTCGAGAAGGGCTATCGGCACTGGGGACACGACGTCACTCCTGACGACACCCCGATCGAGGCTGGCCTCTCGTTTGCGGTTGCGTGGGACAAAGCGACGGACTTCCGGGGGCGTGCCGCAGTCGAGGCGCAACGCAACGTTGGGGCGACCCAACGGCTGGTCCAGGTCAAGCTTGTACAACCGAGCGACCCCGATGCCCGGCTCCTTCATCACAACGAGCCGGTGTATCGAGATGGTGAGTGCGTGGGGTACGTAACGGGTGGCATGTGGGGCCATACCGTCGACGCTGCTATTGGCATGGCCTTGGCGGTCCGCGGTGAAAAGGTCACAAAGGACTGGATCGAATCGGGGACCTGGACGATCGAACTTCCCGGCGTGATGATGCCCGCCGCCGTACAGCTCGGCCCCTGGTTGAAGTGAGCGATTCCCCTCCGAGACAATGGGAATCAGACTGCAATAAGCGTCGCCCCAAGGGACACCACGGCCACCACCACCCACGCCAAGGACCCGAGCAGAAGAGGCATGGGGCCCAATCTGCGGAGCCGAGCGAGCCGCACACCTGAGCCGAGTCCGACGAGGGCCGCAGTCAACATGACCTTCTCGATGAACTGTGCTCCTTCGATCACTTGGAGGGACAGAAGACCGCTCGATCGGACTCCGATCGCCACGAGGAACCCAACCACGAAGAGCGGGAGCAACGGTGGCCGGGTTCGCTCTGCGGATTCGTCGGTCTCAGCAACATTCCGGCCTCGTTCTCGACTGCGCTGAATATTCACGCCAGCGACGATCGGCGCCAACAGAACGACTCGGCTGAGCTTCACCACGATGGCGACCGAGACCACGGCCGATCCCCCTGTTGACGACGCGGCCACCACCTGGGCAACGTCGTGCACACTTGCACCCACCCAGGTTCCGAACTGCGCGTCGGTGAGATCAAACGCACCGGCGAGAAAGGGAAGCACCGCGACCGCGACGGACCCAAAGAGCGTCACCAGCCCGATCGCCGTGAGCACTTCTTCTTCGTCGGCATCGGTGGATCCTTCGACCGCCACGATTGCCGAAGCACCACAGATCGAATACCCGGTTGCGATCAAGAGCGCCAGATCTCGACTCAAGCCGAGGCGTCGACCGATCCACTGAGTGCCAAAGAACGTCGCGGCCACCGTCCCAGCAACAACGACCAATGTCGGAATCCCCAGGGCCGCGAGATCAGCGAAAGAAAGGCGTAGCCCCAACAACACCACACCGACGCGCAACAAACGCTTCGTCGCAAACGTGAAGCCGGGCGCCCAATCAGGTCGAATCAGATCCAAGTTGCCAGCAATCGCACCAATCAGGAGGGCTGCGACGAGGCTCGAGAGGGGGCCGATGATCGTGGCCAAACCAAATGCCAGGGCAGTACTGGCCGTGATCACCAAGAGTCCGGGGGCGATCGAGGCTGATCCTCCGCTCCGAACGGGCAAGCCACTTGGCTTTGGCGAGGACTCGGTGAGCATCTATTGAGAGTGACACAAGCACCAAGTGGGCAGTAGGGAGCACATCACTTGAACGTCATAGGTTTGATCTATGGGTAGTTCAAGGTTTGACATATAGCCTGCAGCGCATGACCCTGCGGCCTTCCACCCCACCTCTTGCTGCACTCGACTTGTTTTGTTCCGTCGTCGAGCTCGGGAGTCTTTCCAAGGCAGCAGAGGCTCATCACATCGCCCAACCCTCTGCCAGCGGTCGGGTCCGCGCCCTCGAACGGCAGCTGAAAATGACACTCCTGGAGCGCTCCCCAAGCGGCTCTCGCCCGACACCCGAAGGAGAACTCGTTGCCCAGTGGGCTGCCAACGTGCTGCAATCGGCAACCGAATTCAACGCTGGCGTCGATGCGCTCCGGGCCCGCAAGGCCGGGCGTCTCCGGGTGGCTGCCAGCCTCACAATCGCCGAATATCTGCTGCCCGCGTGGCTCGAGGCGTTCCTTCGCAACCGCAAAGACGATTCAGTGAAGCTTGCCGTTGCCAACTCATCGTCGGTCACCCATCGACTCAGGCAACGTCAGGCCGAGTTGGGGTTCATCGAGTCGCCTGACACGGCCGAAGACCTGGCCGAGCAGACCGTCGGGAGAGATCGGCTTGTCGTCGTGGTCTCCCCCAGCCACCCATGGGCCAAAGCCGGCGAAGTCTCGCTCGACGCATTCGTCGCGACGCCACTCGTCCTTCGAGAACAGGGATCCGGAACCAGGGATGCACTCGATGCTGAGCTCGCCACCTTGGGATTCGCCCCTGCTGCGTCGGCTATGGAGCTTGGCTCGACCGCAGCCGTGCGGTCTGCAGTGATCAATGGGCGTTCTCCTGCGGTGATCAGTGACCGTGCAGTAGCTGCCGATCTCGTCGCGGGAAGCCTGGTCGAAATCGTGGTGCCCGGCCTCGCCGTCGACCGTTCGCTTCGAGCGGTGTGGATTGCCGGCCAGCCGCTCTCGGAACTAGCTCGGGACTTTCTCGCTGACCTGCCAGACCTCTCGAGCCCGATCAGGTGAGCCTCCGGCTTGGAGTAGGGCAAAGCCAATGACGTTTGCAACGGCAGCAACCAAGAACGAGGTTCGGTAGTCGAAGAGATCTCGCAGAAACCCGAGCACAAACGGGCCACCGGCAACCCCAATGGTGCCGAACAGCATGTTGAGCGAATAGATCTTGGAGTATTCCTTGACCCCGAAGGTTTCCGCCATGATGAGCGGCTGCAACATCAGCAAATTGCCAACACTCATCCCGAACACGACCGCGGACAATGTGACCGCTGTTCTGGTGTCGGCGAACGCCAAGAGGGCGAGGCCGCCACTCTGTACCAAGATCAGCACGGCGACGAGATTGAACGTCGACATCTTCGTCACGATGACTCCGCCAGCCAGACGACCGGCAACGCTCGCCAACGCGAGAGTCGACACCGCGGCGGCACCTGCCGAACTATCGATCCGTTCGGACACCATCCGAAACATCTGTGCAATCGCCCCAACCTGAGCGAGGTAGATCAGGCAATAGACCGCACACATGAAACGGAAGAACCGAGTTCCAGTTGCCTGGGCGAACGTCGCGCCCACCACTGGGGGGCGGACCTTGGGACGCGGCACGCCGTCGGGTTCCAGCCCCTTGGCATCGGGGTGCGATCGCAGCAACAACAACGAAAGCGGGACAATCCCGAGGAACCACGCAACCCCCAGCCACGGGCCGGCCCCCGCCAGACCACGATCATCGAAGAAGCCCGCTGCAAGCGGCGTGAGAGCAATGCCGCCGAAACTCAGCCCGGTCGAGGCAATCGACATGGCCACAGAACGTCGCCGATCGAACCATCGAGCCACCAGCGTTGTGGCCGGGAGCAGGCCACCCGTTCCGAACCCAAGTCCGAGCACGAAGAAGAACACATAGAGCAGGGGAACCGAATCAACCCACCGAAGCCCCGTGAGCGCCGCGGCCCCGAGCGCTCCACCTGCGAGGAAAAACCAGCGGATGTCGATGCGGTCCATCAGTCCGGAGAGAAAGAACCCGATAGCTCCACTCGTGGCGAAAAACAGTGCTGTTGCCCCGGAAACGGCGGTCACGGACGCATCAAGCTCGTCGACGGCAACACCCAAGATGATCGAGGCGTTGTAAAAGCCCAGACCAGCCGAGAACGTCAAGGCAACGAACAAGGAACCGACGATGACCCACCCGTAGAAGACGCCTTGCTGCTCCGCTGGGGCTCCGGCATCAACGCCGGGTTCTACCGTGATCGACTTCACCGGCGAACCCTACCGACCGGCCCGAAGATCAAACGAATGCGATGGCGTGGAGCAAGCCGAAGACATCGCTAGTCTTGTCGCTTCCAGGGGCCTTAACTCAGTTGGTAGAGTGCCTGCTTTGCAAGCAGGATGTCGGGAGTTCAATTCTCCCAGGCTCCACAAAACAGACAAGACAAATCGGTGGCCGGGCGGATGTGGGTCCGGTCCAGATCGTTCCGCTTGGTGCGGCCGGCAGCAGACCAGCGATCTTGATTGCGACACCGTTGTCGGATTGGCTCGACCTCTGAGACACTCTGAGGCATGTCTGGCATCGTCCGCATTGCCCAACTCTCCGACACGCACTTCCTTGCTCCTGGCGAGGAACCCGAAGGTGGGCAGGCCTACGACACCTCCGCAGCCTTCGAGGCGGTCTATGACCACATACGCGACACCACCGTCGACACACCGCTCGACATGGTCGTCGTCACCGGCGATGTGGCTGACCATGGGCGGGATGCCCAGTACCGGCGGGCCGCCGATGCGTTCAGCCGCTTCAACGTTCCGGTCAATGTCTGCCCGGGCAATCACGACTTTGACGATCAGTTTCGAGCAGGCATCGCTCGACCAAATGTCAACACCTCACGAGTCATCGAAGCCGGTGCCTGGGCGTTCGTGTTCGTCGACTCGAACGACGGAGCAACGGTGCAGAACGAGCACGGCGTGTGGGTCGATCCTCCCGGCGAAGACCGATTGCATGTCAACGGATCACTCGGGGTGCGGGAGGCCGACTGGGTCCGACGGATCTGCGACGCGACAACAGCCGAGCACGTGTTCATCTGGTTGCATCATCCACCGGCGGCCACGCTGCCCCTCTGCCAAGATGCCGACTACACCGCCGAGTGGCAGGCGCTCGTGCCCGACGTTGTAAAGCTGCGTGGGTTCGCTGGTGGCCACACCCACGTTGCGACCGACTACGAGTTTGAAGGACATCCGGTGTTCGTGGCCCCGGCCTTCAAGAACAACTTCTCCATGGAGCCTCGCCAATGGCTCCCTCCCGGTTACCGAACCTTCGAATTCCACCCCGACGGGTCCGTCACCAGCGATGTGCACTACGTCGAGCCCGACGAGCGCTGGCCAATCCGTCCCTTCGGCCGGCTGCTGCACTCGCTCTTCATGGGCGATATCAACTACGAGGAAATGCGCGAGATCATCAGCAGAAAGGCTGCGGACGGCGGCGTCTGATGGCCCCGTTGACGAATGTCGAATCTAAGGCGGATCTCGACGACGAGCGGTATGAGCGGCCCTGAGATGAGCCCCGAGTTCGACGTCGACGCCTACCTACACCGAATCGGGTTGAGCGAACGGCCACCCGTCGACGTCGCGGGCCTGGCAACGCTGCAACGACACCATCTCACTGCCGTTCCGTTCGAGAACCTCGACATTGCTGCGGGCAAAACCGTGAGCGTCGATGCGCTCGCGAACATCGACAAGATCGTTCGACGAGGTCGAGGAGGCTGGTGCTTTGAGCTGAATGGGGCATTCGCCGAACTCCTCGCCTCCCTCGGTTTCGATGTGTTGCTCCTAGGCGCCGCCGTGCTCTTGAACGGCCCGACACAAACAATCGACCACCTCGCACTCGAGGTCGTGCTCGACCAGCCGTACCTCATCGACGTCGGCTTTGGCGACTCATTCAGCCAGCCGCTGGCCTTGAACATGGCAGGCCGACAGGACGGAGGAACCGGCGACTTCGAGTTCCTTCCGAGCCCACACGGCACCACGTTCGCCAAGCTCGATGACGGCGTTCCTGTCGCCCAGTACCGGTTCAAGCGGGTCGCACATTCTCTCGACCAATTTCAAGCCATCTCTGATTCGATGCAGATCGACCCAGACAAGCAGTGGAGCAAGTCACCGTTCGCCACTCGATTGATCGACGGCGGACCCGATCGGGTCTCCCTCACCGCAAAGCAGCTCAAGCTCACTCGCAACGGCGTGGTCACAGAACGACCATTGGGTGCCGGCGAGTGGCCCGAGCTTCTGAGTGAGTGGTTCGACATCAGCGAGACCTGACCCCATCGACCGGTCAGCTCGGCAACGACCGGCCATCCAACCATGCGGGGAGCTTTCCCTTTGCGTTCGGCGCCAACGCGGCGGTACGTCTCTCGGTCTCCCACTATGGGAGGGTCAAGGAGTTTCTCTGAGAACGGCATCAATTGTTGTGACGACGCTGAATCTGTCTGCGAGAGCAGCCAAGGCTGCGGCCTGGACGACCCCGGACTCGACCGCTGCCTCTCCATTGACACCAGGGAGGTCCCGAGTGGCGGTTCCGTCAGCGAGAACGGTGTTGGCGAGCCCGTGATCCAATGCGCTTCGAGCCGTTGTGCTCACGCACATGTGGGTCATGAACCCGACGATGAGCAAGTGCGATGCATCGACTTGCTTCAGTTCTTTCAGGAGCGTCGTGCCAGCGAATGCGTTTGGCAGGGTCTTGGCGACGACCAACTCATCGGGCCGCGGCATGAGGGTTTCAATTGCCCGTCCACCGTCTTGCCGATCAAATGCCCCGCCTGGCTGACCCTGGTGCATCACATGCACAACCGGACGACCGCTCGATCGAGCGGCGTCGAGCAGTCGGCCGATGTTGTCCACCGCAGCATCAACTCCGGCAAGGGGAAGCAAGCCGGTGGTGTATTCGCGCTGCGCGTCGATCACGACGAGCACACTCGCATCGACCGAGCCTGCCTCGGAGGGCAGCCCTGCGGCGGTGCGAAGAGTGAACGGGGCGGGCCGAGAGGTCATGCGCTACATCGTCTTGTGTCGGCGAGGCAGGGTCGAGAGGCGCAAACGACTATTGTCCGTCAGAATGCGCCAACGTGTCGTCGCCATGGTTCCCGAGCACGGCTCGTTCTTCGAGATCTCAACGCCCATCGGTGTGTGGTCTGTCGATCGAACCGAACAAGGCGGACCAGCTATCGACTTCGTGGCCTGTGGACTCAATGAAGGACACATCGAACTTGCAGACGGATTGAGCATGGGCGGTCTGCATGCACTGAAAGACTGCATCGACACCGCTGACGTCCTTGTGATTCCCACATGGCCGATCCACTCGTCGCCAATTCCCGACGAGCTTCTGGATCTCATCAGAACAGCGCACTCCAACGGCACATGCATCGTGGGCCTCTGTCTTGGTGCGTTCGTTCCTGCGGCAGCGGGGCTACTCGATGGACGGAGCGCGGTGACCCATTGGCGCCATCGCGATGAGTTCGAGCGCCGCAACCCCGGAGTGACGTTTGAACCGGACACCCTGTACGTCGATCACGGATCGGTTGTCACCTCGGCCGGCAGTGCCGCAGCCCTCGATTGCTGCCTGCACCTCGTCCGACGAGAACACGGAGCGGACAAAGCGGCCGCGATTGCCCGGTCGATGGTCACTGCCCCGCACCGTTCTGGCGGTCAATCGCAGTTCGCAGCAGCGCCGCCCATCGAGCTTGACGAGTCACCAGTCGCCTCGGCCTTGGCGGTTGCTGCCGGCGACATCGCGTCGATTCGCAACGTGGCTGATCTCGCAACAGCGGCTGGGTTGAGCCGACGCTCGCTTGAACGCCACTTCGCCGATCGCCTCGGCGTCACCCCTCGAGATTGGATCGCCGAGCAGCGGGTCATCGCCGCCTGTCGTCTGCTCGAAAAAAGCGATCTTCCCGTAGACGAAGTTGCTGCGCTTTCCGGGTTCGGCTCGACTCCGAGCCTGCGGCGAGAACTCCGCCGGGCGCGCGACATCACACCGACGGCATACCGCGACATGTTTGGATCCTGAGGAGCCCGCGTGCCGAAATCTGGTCCAGGAAGCCCGCAAAGTTCATCTTTAGTGCTTGTCGCAGCAGGTCGATAGAAAATAGGTGACAACGGCGACACTCGATCTGCTTCCGGCCCACCGGCTCGGCCCTCTCCTGACCAAACAGCGAAACGAAAATGGCCTCAATCTCGAAGATCTGGCCCTTCAGTCTGGCGGTCAGTTCGATGTTGATCGACTGGGAGAAATCGAGCGAGGCCAGCGATCGGTCGATCCCGAACAGATGACTCAACTCAGCGCGCTCTACCGGGTCGATTGCCACACGATCGTGCCGCAGCGAGCCAAGTTGTGCCTTGACCTGGGCGCACAATCGCTTCGCGTCGGCGAGGAAGAGGTTCGCCTCCGCCGCAAGAACCACAAGTACGTGCTCGATCGATATCTGGGACTCGTGTACCTCCTCCGCAACATCGAGCCAGGCACCGAAATCCCCATGCGGGCGGACGATCTTGCCATCCTCGAAGCGTCGCTCAACGAACGGGCGGAGCTTCTCGAAGAGCAACTCCTCGCCGCGATGGCAGCGAACGACCAAGCCCTGGTCTCGCTCATTGTTCGCCTGCGTTCAACCCTCATCATCCCGGCCGCCGGCATCTTGGTCGGCGCGGTCACGCTCGGCTCACTCGTTCTGGCCGCTCCGTCAGAAGCAGACGGCAATTCCTCAAGAACTCTCGGGGCCAGCGAGCCAAGCAGCCTCTCGATCGACAGCACATCGAGCCGTTCGGTCCAGCCGCTCACTGGGGCAAGCGGCACAGCGCTGAACAACACAGCGCTGAACAACACACCAACGGATGGAACGGTTGCCACGATCGAAGCGGTGCTCGAACCGAGTTCCGAGCTCGCCGCTCGGGGTTCCGTACAGCCGGTGATCGAGTCGCTCGACGCAGCCGCCGATCTCCAAATGGCCAATGCCTCGCGAGAAGATCAACTTGGAGCCCAAGCCCTCGACATCATCGGCGTCGATCTTCAGCAGACGCTGCCAGGGTGGACGCTGAGTTTCGAAGCCTCGAATGGCGCGCAACGTGGCGTGACCTATCCACACGACAAGCACATCGTTGTTTCGATTCGGTCCAATGACACCGCAACCGACGTGGCCAGCATCCTGGCGCACGAGATGGGACATGCGTTTGACGTGACACACCTCGAACCATCCGAACGCGATCAGTGGCTCGAAGTGCGAGAAATCGGCCCCCAGTGGTGGGTCGATGCGTACCTTTCAGACTTTGAAGCGGGCCAGGGCGACTTCGCCGAAGCCTTCGCCACGCACCTGACCGGCGATTCCGTGCATCCCCACGCCGCGGGACAACTCGATGATGCCGAACGAGCGGTGCTCGAGGAGCTCTTGGCCCCGAATCTCCATCTACGGGGATAGCTCAACCGAGAGCTCGGCTGCCACTGCATTCCGTCGTTCTTCACTCACTTCGTCCTCCGGGGAAGCACCGAGGGCAGCGAATACGCGGGGGCCACGGAGTTCGGGAGGATGATCGGCCGCACGAGGGATCACGTGCACATGCACGTGCGGATGGTCTTCGGCCTCGGCGAATTGGACCACATAGGTCTTCTCGCATCCGGTTGTCTTGGCCAACGCGGCAGACACCTTCTTGATGAGGACGCCCAGTTCGCCAGCTTCTGCGTCGGACATGTCGGCAACAGCGGTGATGTGTCGGCGAACCACCAGCACGAGCCAGCCCTCGATCGAGGTTCCGAACGCATGCACCACGTCCCACGAGTCCGTTCGGAGGATGGCGTCCCATGGCGGCGCCTCTCCCCTATCGCGTCGCTCAACGAGTTCGCATGTCATACATGAGACCATCGGCTCAGTCTTGCTCGTGTCGGTGCGCCACGTCCGGCAGACTGAAGGATGCGGTCTGTTGCCTTCATGCGAGCCCTGAACGTTGGCGGGAATCGAGTGACGAACGATGAGCTTGCGGACATCTACCAGAGCATCGATCTCCTCGAACCAACGCCCTACCAAGCAAGTGGCAACGTCGTGTTCGATCTTCCGACCGGGTTCGGAACGCCAACGGTCAAGAAGATCGACTCGCTCGAAGTCCGACTCGCGCAAGCCCTCGAAGCTCAACTCGGCTACCCCGTGCCAACGCTGATCCGCACGGCGTCCGAAGTGGCGGCTCTGGCCGATGCCTCGCCATTTCCCGAAGAAGCCATGGCCGCGACCGATCGCAAGATTCAGGTGATGCTGCTCAAGTCGACACCGTCGTCGAACGTAATTGCCGAGGTCGAAGATCTGCTTCCCGAAGGAGAACAACTCGCATTCGATGACCGGGTGATGTTCTGGTTGCCGATCGAGGGCATCAGCACCTCAACGTTCAACGTTCGAGCCACTGAACGGCTTCTGGGTGTCACGACGGTTCGCACCCAGGGCACGTTGCAGCGGATCACGAAGAAGTTCCTGACAGTCTGAGATCGAACACACCAATCTCTGTGATCCCGTCGTCGCGTGTTGGTACGCCTAGCTGTTCAAGACCACCACGGCGGTACCCGGAGTGATCGCCTCACCCGCTTCGTTGGAAATCCACACGTCGAGCTCCACGGTTCTCGTCGTTGGGTCGATCGCCGTGATCTTCCCGGTGCTCCTCAACGTGTCGCCCAGATGCGCAGCCTGGCGATTCGAGTAGCTGAACTCCTTGAGTTCACCGGCAGCCCCCAACCAATTCAGGACGACCTGAGTAATCCAGTCGCCCTGAAGCGGCCCGTCGATCACTACGCCAGCGTGGCCTTCGACCTGAGTCGTATAGGGCTCGTCGTAGTGAATGCGGTGCGGGTTCCACACCGCTGCGTTGTAGAGAAACAAGCTGACGTTGGTGGCGACGTGCTCCCGAGTGGGCAGCTGGTCGCCGACCGCGAGCGTGGCCGTTGAGGGCAGTTCTTGACGGGGCTGTTCTTGGCTCACAACCTCACCTCGCGATTCCGGTGAGATGTTCGTCGAGCACCGGTTGGCCCTCGTCGTCGACAATACGCGTGACGTACTCGGTGAAGATCAGCGGACCAGTCCGCCCTTCCTTCTCATACAAATCGACCAAGGTCCGTGTGGCCGTGAGCGTGTCACCGGCGCGAATAGGACGGTGCATTTCAATCCGCGTGCCTCCGGCCATTCGCCGTTTCAGCGGCAGCTTCGGGCCAGGAACAGAGCCTCGAGCCAGACCGTCTGGACGTAGTTGCGACATCAGAGGTATTTCGCTGAAGAAGTTGAAGACGAACATCGGCGGCGCTTCGTCACCGGACAGATATCTGTCGAGCTGTTGCTCGGTCGCTGTCGAGTACTTCTGGATATCACGTCGGGCGACGGTCACGGTGATTGGTGGTTCCGATCGTCCGATCCATCCCAGCATCTCTTCGGTCAACAGCGCCATCGAATGCAATCTCCCTGTTCTTGCCGACCCTCGTCGAGTCACGCTAGATCGGCGCGGCACTCGGACACCAGCGCAGGCTTCGCCGACTGCTGTGTTCCTCAGTGCATCGAGCTTCTCATCGGTCATTGAAGTCCCCTTGGTCAGATTCGTCGAAACGACGATTTCGAACCTTGACAGGCGGACATCTCAAGAACCTCTCAGAACCAAGATTCGACCAGGCGCACCTCCACCGGAACGGAAGCGACGAGTCGCTACTTCTTCTTGGTTCGCTTCTTGGCTGACTTCTTCGGAGCCTTCTTGGGCGGCTTGATTCCTGCGGCAGCCTTCAGTTCTGCCAGCTCTTCCTCGACGAACTTCGCCATGTCCCACAGGTCTGGCACGAGATCCCGATCGCTCACGAAGCCGAAGTCGAGCATGCCATTTGTCGAGACGACGGTGACGTTGAGCCCGACGCCATCAACAATGGCCGAGACAGGAAAGTGTCCCTTTATCTCCGCACCGGCCAGATAGATCGGGATCGGGGGTCCGGGCACATTCGACACCACCACGTTGAATGGCAACGTCATGCGGTCAGCGAGTCTGGTCGACGCGATCAATCGGGAGGCCAGCGCAGCGACTGCTGGGGGAGCAACTTGGGTGATGTCGGTAAGGATCTCGGCCGGAAGCGCGTCTTGAGACTGCTTGGCGATCGTCATCCCCTCTTGGATCGCCCGTAGCCGCTCGACCGGATCGTCGAGGTGGGTGGCGAGGGTGGCGACAGTCCCCGACACGAAGTTGCCCACCTCGTTTTCCTGGCCTGGCTTGCGGACTGAGAGCGGCACCATCGCCGAGAGCGAGCGGTCGGGAATCCCACCGTGGTTCAGCAACCAGCGCCGCAGCACCCCGCTCACCAACCCGAGAACGACGTCGTTGACGGTCAACCCGAGTTCGTTCTTGATTGCCTTGATGTCGTCGAGCGGCACCGAGACATACGCCCATCGTCGGTGTGGCCCGATGGTCTTGTTGAACGGTGTCTCGGGCGCCGAGACGCGGTTGGTGATCGCATCGATGCGAGATCCGCCCCTGCCTCCTTGGTCAACTGAATGAAGAAGTTGGCCCAGCACCGGCAGCGACTTGCCAATCGTGACGCCCGCTTTGATCATGCGGACGGGTGATGTCGCAAGCGACAGAAGCGCCCGAGCCAAGACATCCTCTGCAGAATCACTCGACGACGGCAACCAGTCCTCCACCTCCTCGGGAACCGGGGCACCAGCTTCGATATCGACAAGCGAGGCCAGCAATTCCTGGCCAGACAGGCCGTCGATCGCGGCGTGATGGATCTTGGTGATGAGTCCCGTCTGACCGTCGGGCAGTCCGTCGACGACGTAGCACTCCCACAGGGGCCGGCTGCGATCGAGAGGGCGAGCGTGGATTCGCGAGACAAGATCAGCGAACGCATCCCGGTTGCCATCGCCCGGGACCGCGACGTGGCGCAGGTGGTAGTCCAGGTCGAAATCCACCGCCTCCACCCAGTAGGGGTTGTCGAGCCCGAGCGGGACTTCGACCAGTTGCTGGGTGAATGGTTTGAGCTGACGGATTCTCGACAGAAGATGGCGCCGAAAGCGCTCGAATGTCCACGGCTCAGGCGACGTCGAGGTGTCCAGCATGAGCACGCCGGTCACGTGACCGACTGTCGTGGCGCTCTCCATTGTGAGGAACGCCGAATCGAGACCGGACAATTGCTGCATGACTCCACCGTTTCTGATCCCGGCCGGGATGTCGCTTGTGAACTAGCTAGGAAACAACCATGACGCGGGCGTCTTGGGCTCGAACGGCTTCCAATCGCTCACGTCTTGGGCCAGACGATCCGCAATCACGAGCCCAGCAGCCACATTCACGCCGAGCCCCACGTGGCTACCGCGAACCTCGATGTTCTCCGATGCGTCGCCTTCGGACTGGATACAGCTCTGCCAGGAGACCACGCCATCTGAACGGGAGTAAATCGAGGTCGAAGGCACAGGAATCTGGTCCAAGTCCACGTTGTCTCGCTCGCGCACGAACTCGTTGCGGGCGGCAAGGTAATCCCACAATGGAGTGAGCGGACTCTTCTCTCGAGCGCCGAAATTGAATGGACTTCCAAGACTGATGACCTGCTCGACCAGGGCAGGGTGTTCTTGAGCCACGAGGCGGGCATACACGCCGCCGAGCGACCATCCGACAACCGGAACCGGCCCACCAGCGTCCTCGACCATTTCCTCGAGAAGTTCCCGCACGCCGAGCAGTTTCTCTGTTGTTGGTCCCATGTTGCGCCCAAGTCCCCAGCCAACAGGGCGGTGTCGCAGCTGTCGGAGCAGCACTCTCAGCGGAATGGTGCTCGTGTCGCTCGCAATGAAGCCAGGAAGCACCAGCACGGGCCTGCCGGTGCCTTTGGGCGCCATTCGAAAGACGGGATTGCTGGCAACGAACGCCCAGAACTCAATCGGCGAGCGAAGTTCAAAGATTGGATTCGCTGGACGGCGACGAGCCGTGACGGAGGTCACCGAGACAGTGTGCCGGAAGATGACCGCCACTTCCAGAGGCGATATGCACACTCAGCGAGAGGGGTCACGCCCCGTAGTCACCGGAGTACCAGCGCTCGGGGCGCATGATGTAGACGACGCTGGACCCATCTGAGCCATCATCGATGTAGTCATCACCCATGGACTTGCCCAGGTAGCGATGCGCCATTGGTCGGGCGTCTTGTTCAATATCGCACTCCCGACGTTCGATCACCGGGCCTTCAACCATCACGTACTTGTATGGCAACGATTCTGTTTGGACGCCCATACTGAATCGGCCGGCCTGATCGATGAGCGTTGCCTTGCGAGACTTGGGGTGGGTCAGAATCAAGAGGTCCCCGCCGGGCTCATAGGCGTACCAGATCGGAACCGTCAGCGGTCCACGACCCGGATCCTCGACACCCAACATTCCCACGTGAGGTTTCGCGAGGTATGCCTCGCGCTGCTCTACCGACATCTTGGCCATTCAACAGTGTGGCCCACATCTGGTCGGTAGCGTGGCTCTGGATGACGGAAACGAGCGAAGAACAACTGACGATCTTGTGTGTTGCCGCCCACCCCGACGATCTCGATTTTGGGTGCGCGGGAACAACGGCCTCACTGACGGCACAAGGCCACAACGTGGTCTACTGCCTCGTGACAGACGGTCAAGCCGGAGGATCAGACAACACGATCACCCGAGACCAAATGGCCGCGATCCGGCGCGACGAACAGACGGCTGCCGCCAAGGTTGTCGGTGTCACCGAACTGCATTGGTTGAGCTTTCCCGACGGAGCGGTCGAAGTCACGATCGAGCTTCGCAAGGCCATCAGCCGCGTGATTCGAATGGTCAAGCCCGATCGGGTCGTCACCCAGTCGCCGGAGCGCAACTTCGGCAGGATCTACAGCAGCCACCCCGATCACATCGCGACGGGTGAAGCCACCCTGTGTGCGGTCTACCCCGATGCTCGCAACGAGTTTGCGCACACCTCGCTGCTCGCCGAGGAGGGCCTCGAGCCGCACAGCGTGCCGGAGGTCTGGATCGTCGGCGGCCCAAAGCCCGACATCTTCATCGACATCACCGACAGCATGGAGAAGAAGATCGAGGCCCTCATGTGCCATGAGAGCCAGATCGCCGATCCGCCGGGGATGTCCGAGCGCATTCGAGAGTGGGGCGCCGAGACTGCGAAGTCGGGCGACCTTCCCGAAGGTCGACAAGCCGAAGCGTTCCGCCGACTCGAAACCGCCTGATCGAGGCCCACCAAACTGCACCCCAGCCAGGAGCGCCCGATGAACCAAGGTCTGACTGTTCTCACCAACTTGGCGGCGCGCCGGGCCAATGGGCAGGTGCGATCGCTCGACGGAACCTGGCGAGCGATCGTCGATCCGTACGACTCTGGCTACATCAACATCCTCGGCGAACGGAATCGTCAGGGCTACTTCCGCGACTTCAAGCCCCGGCACGCTGGTGATCGAGTCGAGTACGACTTCGATCACTCGCTCGAGCTCAATGTCCCCGGAGATTGGAACACCCAGCATCCCGAACTCCTTTACTACGAGGGCACGGTTTGGTATCGCCGGCTGATCAACGTCAGTGCTGCTGAGGAGGCGCTCGATCAGCGCCAGTTCGTTCACTTCGGTGCCGCCAATCACACCACGAAGGTGTTCCTCGATGGAGAGGAAATTGCGACCCACACCGGCGGATTCGGCCCGTTCTCGGTTGAGGTCTCCGGACGGCTCACCGTCGGCGAGCACTCTCTTGTGGTCATGGTCAACAACCGACGCGAGCCGGATCGAATCCCCGCCATGCGTTCAGACTGGTGGAACTTCGGCGGGCTCCACCGCTCGGTCGACCTCCTCACGGTGCCAGCGACGTTCATCGCTGACGCCTGGGTCACTATGGCCGCGGACGGTCGACTTGTCGGCGGCGTGACGCTCGACGGACCAGATGCAGGTCTCACGAAGCGTTTCGTGCTCGAAGCCGCCGGGATCGACATCACCATCGAGGGGACAACGTTCGAAATCGGGGCCGGCGAGGTCGCCGACGTTGAGCGCTGGAACCCTGGCAAACCCGTCCTGCACGAGGTCACCTTCACCGCGGGCGACGACACCATTGGTGATCAGGTCGGATTCCGGACGGTTAGAACCGCGGGGACGACGATTCTGGTCAATGACCGACCGACATATTTACGAGGCATCTCACTCCACGCAGAAGGTCCATCCGGCGGACGACGAGCGAGCGGCGAAGACGATGCGGCAACACTTCTCGGGTGGGCCGAAGACTTGGGGGCCAACTTCGTCCGCCTTGGCCACTACCAACACGACGAGGCGATGGTCCGCGAGGCCGACCGACGGGGACTTCTTGCCTGGTGTGAGTTGCCGGTCTATTGGGGCATTGACTTCGCGAATGTCGAGACAGCGGCGAACAGCATCGAACAGGCTGATGAGTTGGTCCTGCGAGACAGAAGCCGGGCCAGCGTCATTCTTTGGTCCGCGGCGAACGAGACACTGCCTGGCCCCGAACGCGAACACTTCATCGCCGCGATCATCAAGCGCTTCCGCGAACTCGACCCGACCCGCCTCACGACGGCTGCCTTGCTCACCCTCCCAAGCAACGACCCAGCAGTCCACATCGATGACCCGCTCGGCCGTCATGTTGACGTCATCGGGGTCAACCAATACATGGGCTGGTATTACGCCGATCGATCCGATCTCGCGGTCACGAATTGGACGTCAGATTTCAACAAGCCAATCGTCTTCAGCGAGTTGGGCGCCGGGGCCAAAGCCGGCCTGCACGGTAACGACGACGAAATCTGGACTGAGGAGTTTCAGGCGGCGGTCTATCGAGCCCAGATCGAGATGATTGCTCGCCAACCCGACTGCGCCGGACTTTCGCCTTGGATCCTCAAGGACTTCCGCACGCCGCTCCGAGTCCTCCCCGGTGTCCAAGATGGCTACAACCGCAAAGGACTCCTCAGCGAAGAGGGCGAACGAAAGTTGGCGTTCGACGTGCTGGCCGGGTGGTACCGGACGCTGGCGGACTGACCTCTAGAGTGTCGCAATGGCGGTGACAGAAGACGACAGCCCGGCCCCCGTCAAGGAGCCGGAGAAGAGCACGTCGTCCTCGGACCCGCTCACGCCGCTGAAAGGCCGACAGTGGTGGCATCGCCACCTCGAGCCCGAAGAACGGCGCCGAGTTCTCTCCGATCTCGCGATTAGTCGTACCCCACATTGGGGCTTCCGCTTCACCGTCATGCTCACGCTCTCGGTGATCGTCGCCGTGATGGGGTTGTCGGCCAACTCCGCCGCCGTGGTCATTGGCGCCATGTTGCTCGCCCCGCTCATGGGGCCGGTCCTCGCCACTGCGGCTTGCTTATCGATGGCGTTGTTCAAGAAAGCGTTCGTGTTCCTCGCCAAGGTCATCCTGGCGACTGCCTGGTGCATCGCCTTGTCCTATGTCCTTGCCAAGTTCTTCGTGCCCGACGGGCCACTCCCGATCGAAGTCGTAGCGAGGACCAAGCCAGATATTCGCGATTTGGTCGTCGCCCTCGGCGCGGGGGCCGCCGGCTCGTACGCAACAGTTCGCAAAGATGCCTCATCTGCGTTGCCTGGTGTTGCGGTCGCTGTGGCGCTCGTCCCGCCACTCGGCACAGTCGGCATTGCCCTTGAAGCAGGGAATCAGAGCTACGCCCAGGGCGCACTGTTGCTCTACACGACCAACTTGGCCGCCATCATTTTTGCCGGAACGATCGTCTTCATCGTGACGGGATTCGTTCCGCCTCGGCGCCTTGCTTCCCAGGGCAAGCGACTCTTGTTGTCCAAGTTGATCGTGATCGGTGTGGTCGTTGCCATTGCCCTCCCTCTCTACAGCGCATCACAGGGTGCTGTCGACGCAACGAATCGACAGATCGAGGCCAACGAGATCGTCGATGCCTGGCTCGGCGATGTGGACGAGGATCGCGAAGTCAGTCTGAATCGACTGGAAGAAGGTCGAATCCTCGTTGAGGTCGACAGCTTTGAACCAGCGCTCGATCAAGAAGTCGTCGTGAGCCGCCTTCAGGATGCGTTTGGTGAAGACATCGCGGTGTCAGTTCGCTGGGACCGAATCGAGCGGGCCCAAACCACCACGACAGCTGCCCCCACCACCACAATCCTTTCAGACGAGCAGATCCTCGAGACCAAGGTCGAGACAATCGTTGGCGCCTGGCTCACCGACAACGACGACGGCGGCGATTACGAACTCGACAAAATCATCATTGCGGACGGTGTCGTCCGAGTAGACGCAGCTGGTGTCGGAGAGCCGCCGTCGCTCACCGATCTCGAAGAACGGCTCGACGCAGAACTCGAGCAGGTATTGGCCATCCGGCTGAACTGGACCGAACGCCAGGTCCTCACCCCCGGAGTCACGACCCCAACACCGCTCGAGGTGCTGTCGCAACAGATGCGATCAGAGGTCCAGGACTTCGCTGCTGAAGACGACTCTCTGACGCTTCAGTTCTTTGTCTTCGATGGCGAGCGGGCCGTGATCGAATTCATCGGCCTCGTCGAGCCCGATATCAACGAACTCGTGATGAGTCTCCACGACATCAACGAGGACGAGTTCCCCGTTGATGTCTTCTTCACTCAACGTCAGTTAGTCACAACAACGACGACGACGACCGTTCCCGACGACGAGACCACAACGACCTCGTAGCTGACGTCGAGGACTCAGCGAACCGTCACTCGTCGGATTCCTCGTCCGTCGAGGCATCCTCGTCCGTCTCATCTTCTGCTGGTTCGTCGCTAGTGGCGCCCTCGAATTCGAATTCGATCCGGCGATTGGCGGCCTTGCCTTCATCAGTCTCATTGTCCGCGATCGGTTCGTTTTCTCCAGCCCCCCGGGCTGAAAGTCTCGCTTCGTCAACGCCGAGTGAGACCAAGCGGTCAACGACCGCAACAGCCCGATCTTCCGACAGCAATTGGTTCGTTCCCGCGTCACCAGAGCTGTCGGTGTGACCGACGATCTCCACCGGCACGTCCGGAGCGGCATTGATCGCGAGAGCAAGGTTGGTGAGGATGTCATCACTGGTGGTCTGGATGTCGGCGCTGCCAGACTCGAACAGAATCGGAGTGGCTGCCACCTGGGCTCGGAGTTGCGATTCGAGTCGGCCAAGGGCGTCGGGGCTGGTGTCGAAGGAAACCGACGAACCATCGATGGAGCTTGCCCCGAAGAAGCGGCTGAGTTCGGTGGCGAGCGCCTCTGCCCGGAAGTCTCCGGCATCGACCAGTCCGGAGATCGTGATTGTCGAGTTCGTAAGCGTCGTGTCTGGGTCAACCACAAGCGCTGAAGAATCGGTCATGGCCTGTCCGAAGATCCGGAACGAGGCAACCTCGAATTCATCAAGAGATACCTGGTCAGGGAACGAGCCGGTGAGGACCACCGTGTTTGTCGAGATGCGAACCTGAGCATCCACTGGAGTTTCGTCGAGCTCGATGAGCGCGACGTCGAAGCCGCCAGCTTCGAGCCCGAGCGATGCAGCAGCATCCGCCTGCAGACCCGCGGCGTCGGTGTCGCCCTCGAATGCGTTTCCTGAGATATTCAGCCGCCCACCATCCATCGTTGTTCCCTCATCGATCACGAGCTCGTCGACAACCCGCTCATAGCGGTCTTGGGCGGACTGCAAGAGACTGTCTCTCGAGGCAACATCTGGCACCGCGCCTCGCAAGGTGACGCTCTCGCCATCGACGACGAATTCGAGATCGACCGAAGTGAATTCCGACGACGCATCAGCAGCGGCAGTCGTGGTTGCCGCCGTCTCGACGACCGCGTCGTCAGCCTGGAACGCAAGGAGGGCGACGGCAGCGAAGACGCCGAAGAGCACGAGCAGGTACAACCAACTCAGCCTGGTGGCACGACGATCGTCGTCGTCGCTCGATGCGACAGGCGTCACGACGTCATCGGGAACGGGCTCGACGGCATCAGTCATGCGTCTGTTTGTATCCGGCTTGTGGTCCGGACGGTGGGATTGCGACAGCGAGCTGGCCTAGAGACCCTGCGGCAGCCGGGAGAGAGCGTCTTGGACTTTCGCCTCGGGGTACTCATAGTCGACCATTTCACCCGAGAAGTACCGGTCATATGCCGCGAGGTCCAAATGGCCGTGCCCGCAGAGAGCGGTGAGAATCACTCGCTCTTCCCCAGCTTCCTTGGCATCCAGGGCCTCACGCACCGTTCCTGCAAGGGCGTGTGTCGGTTCAGGCGCTGGCACGATGCCCTCGTTGCGGGCGAACATCACTCCGGCCTCGAAGCACTCGGTCTGGTTGATCGAGATCGCTTCCATCATGCCCAACTCATAGATGTGACTAATGAGCGGCGACATGCCGTGATATCGAAGTCCACCAGCGTGAATGTCGTCAGGAATGAAGTCGTGGCCCAGCGTGTGCATCTTCATGAGTGGCGTCATGCCTGCGCTGTCTCCGAAGTCATATGCATAGGCGCCCTTCGTGAGGGACGGACAGGCTGCGGGCTCGACCGCTCGAATGGTCGGGTTCATGTTGCCCGCCATCTTCTCCCGCATGAACGGGAAGGTAAGACCTGCGAAGTTCGACCCGCCGCCGGTGCAGCCAATGATCACGTCTGGGGTGTCGCCCGCCATCTCCAGCTGCTTGATCGCCTCTTCACCAATGATCGTTTGATGCATGAGCACGTGGTTGAGTACCGACCCGAGGGCGTAACGAACCTCTGGGTATGGCGCGGCCATCTCAACGGCCTCGGAAATGGCGATTCCGAGGCTTCCTGGGTTGTTCGGATCTTCGGCCAGGAGCTTGCGACCATATTCGGTGAGGTCTGATGGGCTCGGGTGAATAGTGGCCCCGAAGGTCTCGATCATCGCCTTGCGATATGGCTTTTGGTCATAGCTCGCCCGGACCTGCCACACCTCACACTCCATGTCGAAGAGCGAGCAGGCGAACGCAAGGGCAGTGCCCCATTGCCCGGCACCGGTCTCGGTGGTCAGCTTCGTGATGCCCTCGGCCTTGTTGTAATAGGCCTGAGGCACGGACGTATTCGGCTTGTGTGAGCCAGCAGGGCTGACGCCCTCGTACTTGTAATAGATCTTCGCTGGCGTATCGAGGGCCTTCTCAAGCCGGTGGGCTCGATAGAGGGGCGACGGTCGCCAGAGCTTGTAGACCTCCTGGACCTCCTCAGGGATGTCGATATAGGGGTCTTGGGAGACCTCTTGCATGATGAGGGCCATTGGAAACAACGGAGCGAAATCTTCCGGTCCCGCCGGCTCACGCGTTCCTGGGTGGAGCGCGGGAGGCGGCGGCGACGGAAGATCCGGGACGATGTTGTACCACTGCGTCGGCATTTCAGATTCGTCGAGCAGGTACTTGGTCTTGGCGGCCATCGCGGACTCCTGGAAATCAGTCGGTAGGAGTGCGGATGGTAGTTGTCGACGCCGTAGGACGCCGAGTCAGCTCAAAGAGCGAATGGCAGAATGGTCAATCCCACCACACAGCAAACGGCTCGTTGCAGGTCCGGCAGTAGTAGTCGGTGCGTAGCAACGCACCATCCATCACATCACCGATCTCTACGGTCTGGCTGTCGTCAGAAGTGCACTGCGGGCAGGCAACGCTGACGGTTTCAATCTCTCTTGCTGTTGTTGTTGAACAACCCATTTCATCTCGCTCGATTCTTGTCACCCGATGCGGTTGTCACCCGTGACAACTTCTACGGCGCGCAAACTCGTTCTCGTGAGCGAAATGAGCCTTGTTGCTAGGTCATGTGAGCAAGATCGCCCACCACGGTCAACCCGGCTGAAGAAGGCGTCGAACTTCAGCGATCGATTCGATCTCGGCCATCGAGTCCTTGCCGACCGGGGTGAGATTGAACGTGGTCGCACCCGCATCGACATACGGCATCAAGAACTCTGCAATGTGCTCGGGCGTGCCCAATGGCGTGTAACGCTCAAAGGGCTCGAACGGCATCTTGTAGAAGCGCCGCATCCCATCTGCCACGTGCTGTCGTCCGTCGATGGGATCTGAGCCGACACCAACCCAGAGTTGAATGCCGTGGCTCCACTCCGAAGGGGTTGGGGCCGCGACTGATCGATCCTGCGCCGCAACTTCTTCGACCATGGCGATGCCTTCCGCCAGGCGGCGAGCCGAACACCAGGCGGCGAGCCATCCGTCACCAAGCCGACCCGCACGCGCCAACGCAGCATCACTGCGTCCACCGACGACAAACGGAACAGCCGGAGAGGGTTCCGGTCGTATGCGAGCTCCGTCGAGCGTGAAGAACTCATCGTCCCAGTCGACGGTTTCTCCAACGAGCAACCTGCGGACGATTTCGAGCGCAGCGTCGGTGCGTCGGCCTCGGGTACTGGGATCGATACCGCACACCTCGAACTCTGAGCGATCCTCGCCCCCGACACCGATGCCGACCGTCAGCCGTCCTGGTGCGGCCTCAGCCAGTGTCACGATCTGTCGGGCTGCCACCATGGGGTGTCGTAACGCGAGCAGCAAAACACCGAGCGAGAGATCAAGGCGGGGTTCCAGGCCCGAGAGCACAGCGAGAGAGACGACGCCATCGGTGCCAGATCCGCCCCGGAAGCTGACGTGATCGGCAGTGAAAATCTGATCAATCCCGCCATCGGCGATGGCGCCGAGGAGGGCTCGTTGTTCGGTGTGCGGGAGAGAAAAAAGCGACCATGGCGGCGTAATGCCAACACGAATGGGTGCCGAATTCTCAGGCACCGCTGGCGCTTCGACCAACCGCAGGAGCGCCGGCCCGATCAAGCTCGGGAAGCTCTTCGAACTCGATGAAGATGCACTCCCCCGGACATTCGCCAGCCGAGTCGATCACGGCCTTTTCGGAGCGCTGGGGCACTACGGCGAGAGATCCCGAGCCTCCCGGGTCGTTCAACACGACGTTGTCCTCGACCACATAGGCGATTCCGTCTTCAAGAATTCGGAACACCTCGGGAGCGTGGTCGGTGCAGATCCCGTCGCCGGTGCACAAGTCCTGATCAATCCAGACTAGGAGCCTGGCCGATGACGCCGCGTTCATTGCCTCAACGATACCCCTCGGGCGCCTTGGAGCCAGAACCGAGGGCACCAGACCCGGCTGAGCAGATGCGCCCGGAACCGATTCTCGATCGAGTGAGTCCTGGGTGGCAGTACGATCATCGATCGTGACCAGCTCGTT
Organism: uncultured Acidimicrobiales bacterium; assembly: GCA_937930695.1. Classification (GTDB taxonomy): domain Bacteria; phylum Actinomycetota; class Acidimicrobiia; order Acidimicrobiales; family SZUA-35; genus CALEWY01. The sequence continues at coordinate 41,685 of CALHCB010000060.1, forward strand.
CGGCGACCTTTTCCGGATCACTACCTTCGGCGAGTCGCACGGCGCTGCCGTGGGCGTGATCATCGATGGATGTCCTCCGCGGCTCGAATTGAGCCGCGATGAGGTCCAGTTCGACCTCGACCGACGGCGACCTGGCCAGAGCCGCCTCGTGACCCAGCGCGACGAAGCCGACCAAGTCGAGATTCTCTCGGGCGTGTTCGATGGTTTCACCACCGGAACGGCCCTGGCGATGATGGTGCGGAACGCCGACCAGAATCCGGGCGCCTACGACCACCTCAAAGACGTGTATCGCCCGAGTCATGCCGACTGGACCTATCGGGCCAAGTACGGCATCCGCGACCATCGGGGTGGAGGCAGAGCCTCGGCTCGCGAGACCATCGGCCGAGTTGCCGGTGCTGCGGTGGCCCGCAAATTGTTGCGCACCGCGCTCGGGGTCGAAGTGTTGGCATGGGTGAGCCAAGTCCACGAGATCGACGCCGACGTGGACGCAAGCACCGTGACGCTCCAAGACGTCGAGGCCGATGCCACTCGATGCCCCGAGCCGGCAGCCGCTGCGGCCATGACTGAAGCGATTGAACAGGCGCGACGCGACGGCGACTCCCTCGGCGGCGTCGTCACCTTCGTGGTGCGTGATGTTCCAGCCGGACTCGGCGAGCCAGTCTTCGACAAGATCGACGCCGACCTCGCCAAGGCAATGCTCTCACTGCCAGCGTCCAAAGGATTCGAGATCGGCAGCGGCTTTGCGGGCACTCGCCAGACCGGCCTCGCCCACAACGACCCCTACGTTCCTGGTCCCGACGGAGCTCCCGTTCTCGAAACCAACAATTCAGGCGGGATCCAGGGCGGGATGACCAGCGGCGGAGACATCGTCGGCCGTGTTGCCTTCAAGCCGACTGCAACCATCTCCTCAGAGCAAAAAACCACAACCGTTGATGGTGAGCTCACGACCCTGGCAGCCAAGGGACGTCACGATCCCTGTGTGCTCCCCCGAGCCGTGCCGATGGTCGAAGCCATGGCACTCCTCGTTGTTGCTGATCACTGGCTCCGTCAGCGGGCGGTTGACGTCCTACCCGTCGTCTGAGTCGGGCGCCTCGTCGTCGTTGCCTCGCTCCCGGAGGAACGCCTCGACCTCTCCGGCCAGGTCCTCTCCCGAGGGCAAGAGTTCTTCGTTGGAATCAACCTGACGTTCGAGTTGGGTCACGAACTCACGAATCTCGTCGTCTGCTGTGACAGCGGAATCAACTCGGTTCTGCCACTCAACGACGTCACCATCGAGATCCTCATAGCCGGTCTGCACTCGCGTCGTCTGCTGAATACGACGAAGGAGCGCCCTGGTTGCCTTGGGGTTCGGTGGAGCCGGTACGTAATGAGGGATCGAAACTCGAATTGAGATGATCGGGATCCCCGCACGGTGCACACGATCGTTGATGACACCAATGACGCCGGTCGGTCCCTGATAGCTCGGGAGATCAAGATTCAATCGCTTCGCAAGCTCATGATCAGAGGCTGAACCTGTCACCGCGAGAGGACGGGTGTGGGGCACCATCGACACCATGGACCCAACTGTGACCACCATCTCTGAGCCGGTGCGACGGGCGATCTCCACGATTTGATCGGCGAACGTTCGCCATCGCAGATGAGGCTCGATCCCGGTCACCAACACCAGGTCACGTTCGTCCGACGTTTGGCACGTCGTCACGGTGGTCGTTGGCCAGGTCAGCTTGCGAACTCCGTCGTCGGGTAACGACACGATGGGCCGCGTCTCCTGAAAGTTGAAGAAGCCATCGGGGTCGATCTCGGCGATGTCCGTGGACTCCGAGCGGTCTCGAATCATGCCAAGGGCACTCGTCGCAGACTCAGCCGCGTCGAACAGGCCCTCGAAGGCCATGAGCAGGAGAGGACGTCGAAGCTTCGGGCGGATTTCGTCGGCGTTGTCGTGCCAGATCAGATCGGTCACCACGTCAGGATGGCCCAGTTCTGTCCAAGAAGCACAAGGGCACGATTCTGAAGAGGTAGCGAGCGCGGGGTTGGCACTAGTCTCGCCCGCGTGCAGGTTGACTGGGGTAGCGACGAACTGAAACTCACCGACGCCGTGAGCGTCCTGCGAGGAGCCGAAAACGGGGCATACCCGTCTGGCAACTCGCTGATGGTGAAAGGGGCAAGCGAGACGGTCGTCATCGATCCATCGGTCACGGTCGTGGCGAAGGGTGGGGCGCCCCAAGCAATCGATGCAGTCATCAACAGCCACGGCCATGAAGACCACATGCCTGGCAACGGACTTTTCACCGATGCTCGGCTTCATATTCACGAAGATGATCTGATGGCGGCCCACAGCCTTGACGGGCTACTCGACATCTATGGACTCGAAGGCGAGCCGCGAACAGACTTCGGCAAGCAGATCGTCGAAGAGTTCAACTACATGCCGCGCGAGGATGCACAGGGTTTCGTTGACGGAGACGTCTTCGACCTCGGAGGTGGCATCACGGTCGAAGCCGTTCACCTGCCTGGACATACAAAGGGCCACAGTGGTTTCAGAATCTCCGGAGGCGTGTTCTTCCTGTCGGACATCGATCTGACCGGATTCGGTCCCTACTACGGAGACGCGTGGAGCGACCTCGATCAATTCGAGGACAGCCTGCACCGGGTGCTGCCTGAAGAGGCCGATCATTACGTCACCTTCCACCACAAGGGCGTGATCTCCAGCCGGGAGACGTTCGTCGAAATGTGCACGAACTTTCTGGCCGTGATCGATAGCCGCCACCAGAAGATGCTCGACTATTTGGCGGAGCCCCGCACGATCGAAGAGATGGTCACGACTCGTTTTGTGTACCGCCCGCATGTCGAACACGTCTTCGCCGATTCAGTTGAACGTCGAACTGCCGACCTCCATGTCGCTCGCATGCTTGACCGAGGCGAAGCCACCGAAGTTGATCCTGGCCGGTTCCAACGGACGAGCTCATGACCGAGTCGTTCGGCAAGATCCACATTTACACCGACTACATGCTGAAGCACGCGTCACCTGAGGCGCTGGCACCGTTCGAGGGTCGAGAGCTCATTCCGCTTCCTGACAACGAAGCCTTCCTCGACGCGATCGGCGACATCGAAGTGTTGTTCGGCTTCGGCATGGACCGCGATCACTGGGCAGAGGCAACGAGTCTTCGTCTCATCCAATGGATGGGTGCAGGCGTCGATGCGCTGTTGCCCGCTGTGGGTTTGCCCGACTCGGTCATCGTTGCGAATGCGAAAGGTAGCCACGAACCTCAGCTTCCGGAGTTCGCGATCGCCGCGCTTTTCACCATGAATTTCGGCTTCGCTGAACTCGCAGCTCAACAGGCAGACCATGTGTGGAGGATTCGCCGCTCGACTCCCCTCACCGGCAAGACCCTGTGCGTCAACGGTCTCGGCACCATCGGTCAGAGCATTGCTCGCCGAGCGATCGCGCTTGGAATGCGCGTTGTCGGTGTCCGCCGATCTGGTGAGCCAGTCGATGGTGTCGACAAGGTCGTCACACCTGACCGGCGGCTCGAAGTCATGGACGGAGCGGACGCCCTTGTCACCATTGCTCCACTCACCGAGGAGACTCGCGGACAGATCGGAGCAGCCGAGTTCGCTGCGCTCAAGCCTGGAGCTCTCTTTGTCGACGTTGGTCGCGGTGGTGTGACCGACGTCGACGCAGCCGTTGAGGCGTTGCAAACGGGACAACTCGGAGCGGCAACGATCGACGTGTTCGAAACCGAGCCGCTTCCAACAGATAGCCCTTACTGGGACGTGCCAAACCTCGCTGTCACCCCACACACGTCCGGCTGGTCGGGCGACTACATCGACCGGCTCTTTCGAGCGCTTCATACCAATCTCACCGCGCTTGAACGGGGCGAGATGCCACCAACCGCCGTTGACCGTTCTCGGGGTTACTAAGCCTCACTCCGCTCGAGTCGTTGGACTACTCGTCGGACGCTCCGAGGAGCTCTTCGGGCGTGAGGCAGGTCGCAAGGACGACACCAATCTCAAGTTCGAGGCGCGGCCCGATGCTGCTTTGCGGCACAAACCGATTGAGGATCAGCTCGGAGAAGAGATCGGCATCAAGCTCTGCTGCGGCGCACCTGATCGATTCCTCCGAAGCGTTCGGAGCCTGCGGGCGCATCGCTGTTGCCGCGAGCTCTTCGCCTTGGATACAGGTCACGATGCCATCCACGACCGAAGCGACGAGTTCGTCCTGCACTGCACCGCCGGCGTCAATCAGCGTCTGAGCTGACTCTTCGCCAAGACCATCGGCGACACAGGCGGCATCCTCATCGCTCAACTCGATGCCCGGTCCACTTGCGAGTTCACGAAGTGCAGAGATCGCCTCGAGCCGTTGTTCTTCAGCCAGCTGGTTCGAGCTCGAGCAGGCGGTTACAACGACGCAGAGCGCGACAGTCCACCCGATGGTGTGGCATGAGGACCAGCGACGGAAAGCGATGAGCGAGGACAACACCCGCGACGCTACCGGCGATCAACTACCAGCCCGTAGAGCGTTCGATCAACGCCGGGACTTTGCCATCCCAACCCTGACGGAACCAAGTCTCGATCCGACGCGAATCCATTGGCTTGCCGAGATAGAAGCCCTGGCCGTAGTCACAGTTGAGGCGACGGAGCACGTCTGCCTGAGGAGGAGTTTCGATTCCTTCACCCACGGTTTTGGCGCCCAACGAGTGCGCCAATTCAACGACGCTGGAGACGATCGTCTGTGCCTCGTCACTGGTGCAGATGTCGTCGATATAGCGCTTGTCGATCTTGAGCACGTCGAACGGCAGGTCTTTCAGCTGGTTGATTCCAGCTGAGCCTGAGCCGAAGTCGTCCACGGCGATCGACACGCCGAGACTGCGGAAGATGTCGAGTTGTTCGCCAAGCCATGCGGAGTCGTCGACCATCACGGTTTCGGTCAGTTCGATGGTGACGAACGCAGGATTGACCTCTGAGTCGAGAATGATCTGGCGCAGTCGGTCGGTCTCACCATCGAGTTCGAGCTGACGGGCCGAGACGTTGACACTCACGCTCAGGTTCTCGCCGCCTGGCAATGACTGATGCCATTCGTGCAGTTGGGTGCAGGCGGTCTCAAGTACCCAGCGACCGAGCTCGACGATTTCGCCGGAACTCTCGGCCATCGGGATGAAGACTCCAGGGGAGATGTTTCCTCGGATGGGGTGCTGCCAACGAAGCAACGCCTCGACGCTTCGAACCATTCGAGAACTGAGCGTGAGAACCGGCTGATAGGCGAGTCGGAATTGGTCGAGGCGCATGCCTTCACTAATGTCCGCTGCGATCTCGAAGTTCTCCGTCGCTTCTTCGCGCATCCAGTTCATGAAACGAACAAACGGCGCGGTCTTGTCGCTCTTCGCCATGTTGGTAGCAATGGCTGCGGCTTCAAGCAGAGCTCGCGACTGGGCAACGAGATCGTCGGTCACAACGAGACCAAACGACGCGTCGACCTTTCGCTCCTTGCCAGAAACTCGGAACGGACGCTCGAATACTCTCCTGATACGAGTGGCGAACGCTTCAACGTTTTCCACACTTTCGTGCACGGTGAGAATCGTGAACTCGTCGCCATTCGGCCGAGCAAGCACGTCGTCGCCTCGCAGTTCCGCACGAAGTCGGGCGGCCACATCGATGAGCAGCTGGTCACCAGTCTCGAAACCGAGGCTCTCGTTGACCGGGTGGAAGTTGTCGAGGTCGATGTGGATCACACCGAGCTGATCTTCGGGTGTCATCCGTTGCAGAACTCGTTCGAGCTCGCTGCGCAACGATGCACGGTTGAAGAGGCCGGTGAGTTCATCGTGCAACGCTTGGGTTCGAATCGCTTCTTCGAGCCGACGAGTTTCGGTGACATCCCGCATCGTCACCATGACGCCGCTCCCGAGGTCGGTCGCATCCGACAAGGAGATGGCCAACATGAGCTCAGCGCCGGTGTTGGTACGCACTGAAATGTCTGCCGTCGTATCTCCGGTTCGGACCTCGCGTCGAGCGATGAACGCGCTCAGGTCGGCTCGTCCGCGTTCGGTCAGGAACCCGCGAACGTCAGTACCGATCAACTCAGAGGCCCCATAGCCCAACAGTTTTTCAACGTTCTGACTGATGTAGTTGACCGTGTAGTCATCATCAATCACAGAGAACACGTCGCTGGCGTTCTCGACCATGGTTCGGTATTGCAACTCGGAGTTTCCGAGTTGGAGCTCGGCGAGTTTTCGCTCGTTGATGTCGGCGAAGGAGAACACCATGCCTTCGACGTCCGCGTCATCGGTGAGATCTCGGATGACCAGGGAGAGCCAGTGGTTGTAACCATCGGCATGCGGGGCCCGAACGTCGGCTTCGTCGAGATTTCGATTCGGTGCGACATGCTCTCGAAGCGCCAGGATGTGCTCGCGATCCTCGGGGATAACGAGATCGAGCGCATCGCTGCCCAAGATCTCATGCTCCTCGACACCGAGGAGACGTTCGAGCGTTGGGCTCACAAACTCCACGAGCTGCGTCTCGCCGTTCGCAACCAAGATGATGTCGTTCGAGTCCTGAACGAGGGCCCGGAATCGACGGTCAGAACGTTCCCGATGTTCACGCTCGCGGGCCGCAGCGACATCCAAAGCGAGCCGAGTATTCGCTGCCACCATTTCAATCTGGCTTGTCTCGACTGCGGTGAGAACTGGGGACGCTTCCACGAGCAGAACCGAGTCACGCCCCAGAGGGGCGACAACACGAGAGGCGTATTGAGAGTTCGGGCCCGTTCGATACTCGCCCCGCTGAAGCTCCTGGCTCACGACAGCTCGTTGGAGGTCCAGACCGTCCACCGTTCGTGAGATGCCGTCGCCTCCGCCTTGAAGAGAGAATTCGCCGAATTCGTCAGCGATCAGAACTTCGGCGTAGCGAGTTCGGTGCTTCATGAGCACTTCGTCGACGACAGCGGTCGCACGGTCGACGATCGCATTCGGGTCAGATGCCTTCAGCAGATCGGTTGTGTAGCTCCGCAGACGTTGTTCGGTCGTGGCCCAGCGATCCCGTTCTTGGGTGAGCAACATCGCCAAGAGCACCGTAAGGAAGCACAGCACGCCAATGGCCACCAAG
>CALHCB010000061.1 GCA_937930695.1 uncultured Acidimicrobiales bacterium
CCTATGCCGCTGGCTGGCCTCCTGCCTTCATCGGCGATCTGGCGTACTACTGCGAAGAGTTCGACCTTCGAGATCGAGCGAGCGAGATCGACACCGCCAACATTGGTGTCCACATCCTTTCGGGTGAGTACGACCATTCCGGTTCGGTCGCTCACGGTCGGACAGCACACGAAGCCATCCCAGGATCAACGTTCGCGGAGATGTCTGGAGTCGGGCACTTCCCGATGTCTGAGAACCCCGAAGCGTTCTTTCCCCACCTGCTTCCCGTTTTGGACCGAATTCGAGGGGAAGCCCCTCACCACGAAAGAGTGAGCTCATGAAGTTGGGAGCCTCGATGCCACTGGCGGATCTCACGGGAGGTCCGCTTCAATTCGGGAGCGTCGCACAGAACGCACGCACTATCGAGGCGATCGGGTTCGAATCGATCTGGGTGTTTGACGCTGTCGGAAGAGGATTCGTGCTCCACGATCCTTTGATGGCACTCGCCGTGGCATCGTCGGCAACCACCACGATCGAACTTGGAACTGGCATCATGCAGCTTCCGATTCGAAACGTTGTTGACGTTGCCCATCGTGCCCTCAGCCTGGCGCAGCTCGCCGGGGATCGCTTTCTGTTCGGAGTCGGTCCAGGATCGACAGCTGCTGACTTCGAACTCTTCGGAACGAACTTCGCCGACCGCTTCGCTACCTTCGATGCGCAGTACGAGCAGCTCGTCGAGTTGATGTCGACCGGGTCTGGTCCGAGCGGCGCCCTCTCACCGTGGCCCGGGGTCGCTGGATCGGTCTCCATGGCACTTGCCGGATGGCGTGGTCGGTGGGTTGAGCGAGCGGCAACCGAGGCATCCGCGTGGATCGCATCAGCAGCGAACGCGGATGATGAAACACTCGCCGCCGCCATCAAGAGGTATCGCGCCGCCGGAGGAACCAGAGCTGTGGTGACGAACGTGCAGGTTGGGCTCGATATCGCTCCTGCGGTCGCCAGAATCGGACGCCTCGCTTCGATGGGCTTTGACGATGTGGTGGCGTTCGATCTGACCCCAACCACCGAGCGGCTCACGGCGCTCCGAGCGGAAGTGACGCCATGACCGAACAAGCCATGACCGAACAACTTGCAACGGACCTTTGGGACCGTTTCGGAAAGCTTTCGCTCGACGATGTTCCCGCTTCTGTGCGCCAAGTTGCGCATCAATGCGTCCTCGACTGGCTCGGATGCGCTCTCGCCGGAAGCTCCGAACCCCTCGCCGGCATTCTGCGCGACGAGTTCAGCCAGGATGAAGGCGTCGCCACTCTCGTTGGATCGAATCGTCGAGCAGGGACGCTTCTTGCCTCGCTGGTCAACGGGGCTACCGGCCATGCGCTCGACTTCGACGACACCCACACACAAATGGGCGGCCATCCGACCGCTCCGGTACTCCCCGCCGCGCTGGCCTTGGCGGAGGAACAGGACCGGTCGGGCCGAGACCTTCTGACCGCGCTCATCGTTGGCCTGGAGATCGAATCCCAGGTGGGGACGGCGTTTGGTCCAGAGCACTACGCAAAAGGGTGGCACCAAACCGCCACTGTTGGAGTATTTGGTGCCGCAGCGGCCGCAAGCTGGCTCCTCGGTCTGAACCCCGAACAGTTCGGTTGGGCGTTCGGTATCGCCGCGAGCAATGCGGCTGGTCTCAAGGCCAACTTCGGAACAATGACGAAGCCCCTGCATGCGGGGAGTGCCGCCGAGCGCGGACTCATGGCAGCTCGATTGGCAGCGAGGGGATTCACCGCGAATCCAGATGCCCTCGGCGGCAACCAGGGGCTCGCCCAAGCCGCAGGGTCCGGCCAACTCCAGATGGAGCGTTTTGCCCGATGGGCCGACGATTGGCTGACACCGCGAACGCTCTTCAAATATCACGCGGCCTGCTACCTCACCCACGCCGGCATCGAGGCCACGACCGCCGCCCTCCAAGCCGGCGGAGTCCTCCGACCCTCTGGGATCGATGCAATCACGCTCACGGTCAGTCCTGGCATTCTCGACGTCTGCGGCATTCCCGAGCCAACTACCGGCCTGGAGGCGAAGTTCAGCCTCACCGGCACCCAGTCGTTGCTCGTCCATGGTTGCGACACCGGAGCGATCGCGACGTACGAGGACGGTCCAATCAACCGCCCGGAGGTCCAAGCGTTCTTCAAACGAGTGACGGTGGAGACTGATGCCGACCTCACGACGACCCAAACCAGAGCCTTCGTTGTGCGCGATGGTCAAACACATCAAGCCGACTATGACTCTGGCCGGCCTTCGGTCGATCTTGATGAGCAAGGACGGAAACTTCGACGGAAGTTCGATGCTCTTGCTGGCCCGGTAGTTGGGCGAGGTCAGGCAGATACGATCGCCGAGCTGGTCGGGACACTGCCGGATCTCGCCTCTGTCGGGACCCTCACGTCGTTGTGTCGACCGGCCGAGCGCACCCAATCGAGAGAATCGGTCGACCTGTGAAGAACCCAACGCGGTGAGTTCGTACCCGCCTCCGAATCAAATCCTGAGCGTCTACGGCATCGATCTCGTGTGGGATGAGGAGGGCAACCTCAGCGGCACATCCTCAGTCGATCCTAAACTTCTTGGCGTCGACGGCGAACCGTGTGGAGTCGGAGCACTCGTGCCGCTCGTCGACATCATGGCCGGCACCTTGTCTGCTCGGGCATTCCGACCCGATTGGCAGACCACGACCGACGTCTGGATTCACGAAGTCACGCCGTTGCGATCTGGTCCTATCGATGTTTCGATGCGGGTTCTTCGCCAGGGCAAACGGAGCCTGGTGGTGTGTTCCGACGTCTTCGGCCAGGGCGAGCTCGTCGCCACCTCGACGGTGGAGTTCACCCGCATCTCCCGCTCGGCATCGCCGCACTCGATTGAGCAGGGCCCGGCCGTTGGGGAGCCGTTCCGACTTGGTTCTGGCCCGTTGCTCGGCCGGCCGCTCGATGAGGCCTGCGGGTTCGAAGTGGTCGCACCCGGGGTCGTCATGGCGGACAAGTCGGACTTCGTTCGCAACAGCATGGGAACCCTCCAGGGCGGCGCTGCCACGGTGTTGGCAGATCTGGCGGCTCGCTCAATCGTCGGCGCCGGATCTCGAGTTGTGGATCTCAACTACCGCTTCTTGTCACAGACGAAAGACGGTCCCGCTCGAGCGACCGCCACCCTGATTCGACGCACTGATGCAACAGCAACCGTCTCGGTCGAGATCGTCGACACGTCCGCCAACGACGCCATCGTTGGATGGTCGGTTGCTACTGTCGATCGCTAATGGACTACTCCGAGATCGTCGACCGCGAAATCGAGCAAGGTCGCCGGCGAGGACTGTTCGACAATCTCCGCGGCCACGGGCTGCCAATCAAGGATCTCGGACAGCAACGTGCCGACGGATGGTGGGCGGTTCGATTCGTCCGAAACGATCGAGCGCAAGCCCGCAACGATGATCTCGAGCGAGAGCTTGCGATGACCCGACGGCAGATCTGGCGAGCAGAATCTGAGGCTGACGTTGGCGAACTTGTTGGCTGGATGAACTCACGCATCATCGAGCACAATGGCTTGAGCAGGGGCACAGACATCGAACGGATGGCCGAGATGGACCTCCAGGCTGAGATCAATCGCTATCGCACTCGACAGTCACCTGCCGAACAACCACTCCGCACTCGATGGTGGAATCGGCGCTGGTACTGAGGGGTTTGCTACTCCGTGTCGCAACGCCGCCAACTCACGATCCTTGCAACCGGGCTCGTGATGTCCATGGCCACATGGTTCTCGACTGCCGCCGTACTGAGTCAGTTGCGCCTGGCGTGGAACCTCACCAATACCCAGGCCAGCTGGCTGACGATCGCGGTGCAAATCGGTTTCGTGGTCGGCGCAGTGATCTCTGCGTTGACGAACCTCGCGGACCGGCTCTCTCCGTATCGATTGATACTGCTTGGGACCCTCGGTGCAGCGGCCGCGAATTTGGCCTTGGCTTCAGTTGATTCGTTCTCACCGGCTCTCGGGCTCCGTCTGGTAACCGGAGTGTTCCTGGCCCTCGTGTACCCACCGGCGCTGAAGGCAATGTCCACCTGGTACCAAACAGGCCGCGGCTTTGCCCTTGGCGTCATGATCGGGGCACTCACGGTCGGATCGGCGCTCCCTCATCTGTTGAATTCATTCGGCGGGCTCGACTGGCGACCGACCCTGATCTTGGCTTCGGTGCTCACCCTCACGGGCGGCCTGCTTATCGTCGGACTCGGGCGGGAGGGGCCACATTCAGTAGCCGCTGCTCACTTCGACCCGACCCAAATCGGGCGCATTGTCGCCAACCGGGAGTTCCGATTGGCAAGCCTCGGCTATTTCGGGCACATGTGGGAGCTGTACGCGATGTGGGCTTGGATCGCCGCCTTCTACGGCGAAGTCTTCTCCAGCAGGCAGACCGCGAGCCTCGTCGCTTTCTTCGTCATCGCGAGCGGCGCAGCGGGGTCGGTGTATGCCGGTCTGGTGTCTGACCGTCGATCTCGTGCCGAGGCGGCCGGATTGGCCATGCGTTGGTCTGCCCTGTTTGCGCTCGTCACCGGATTTCTTGAGGATGCGCCAGCCGTGTTGGTTGTTGGAGCGGGCCTTGTGTGGGGGTTCTGGGTCGTGGCAGATTCGGCTCAATTCTCAACGATCGTTACTGAAGTCACCGACCGGGCGTACGTCGGAACCGCACTCACCCTGCAACTCGCCGCTGGGTTCGTGCTCACCGTGTTCACGATCTTTCTGGTGCCCGTCGTACGCGATGCGTCGAGTTGGGGCTGGGCCTTTGCCATGCTCGCACCGGGTCCCATTGTGGGAGCGCTGGCCATGCGGACACTTCGGCTGACGCCCGACAGGGTCGGCATCACCACGTCCAGGCCTCGCTGACACCCTTAGTTGGCGCTGCGAAGCAACTCCATCAGCAGACCATCGCCCCATGAGCCGTCTGCCTGGCGCTCGTACTCCCGCAGCACGCCAACAGGTCGGAACCCAACGCCCTGGTAGCACCTGATTGCGGCCTCGTTGTCCGCTGCGGGATCGATGGTGATCCGGTGATGACCCAAGTCGTCGAATAGATGCCGGACTAAACGCCGAATGGCGTCGGTCGCGATGCCCCGCCGATGGACCTCAGGCGCGACGTAGATGTCAATCGACGCATGGCGGTACTCCGGCTCATCTTCTTCTGCGAATTGAATGAGGCCAACGATCCTGCCGCTGGCGGCCTCCTCGATTGTCAGGCGGACAGCATCGTCATCTTCCACGTCGGCGAGAAACTCCGCATCAAGATCCTCCCCACGCCATCGAGCGAACACCTCAGGTGTCTTGCGAATAGCCACGAGCGCTGACTGATCATCATGGGTCACCGGCCGAAGTCGAACCACAGTGCCGACAAGCTCGCCTGTCATTGCCCCGCCCTTTCGAGATCGGCCTCGACCAGCGTGCCAACCTGCAAGGCCAGCGCATCAGCACCCCGCTTGGCATTGATCAGCAGGCCAAGCGGCATCCCGTTGCAATCTGTCAAACGAGCGTCGCTCCCGAGCGGAACAGTGAGCGATGGCTGACCGGTCATGTCCCAAAGGGAACAGTTGCCGACCCGAGGTTCGCGATCTTCGGCCGACGCTTCGGTCAGCAGACCGGCCCCCTTGCGAATGGTGGGGCACAACAAGACATCCCACGATTCGAAGGCCTGTTCGACAACCCTGGTGACGTGGCTCTTCGCGTCGAGCGCTGCTGCATACATCACGGGATCAACGGACTCAAAGAGATCAAGCCAGTGGCGCAAATCCGCCCCAATTCGCTCTGGATCTGCGGCTCGAAGTGCTTGGCCGTACTCCTCCATGAGATCGGCGCAGAGCGTGTTCGCATGATCGTCCGTTCCGTCCAAATCGATGCCGAGATCAACGCGACCCAACCTCCAACCGGAGGCTTCGAGGACCTCAAGCCCGGCCTCGAACGCGGCGACAACGTCTGGCGTCGCAAGTTCGAGAACGTCACCTTGCAGCACGCCGACGCGAAGAGCCGAACGCTCGATCGGTCCTGGCCGCAGATCATCCCAGCCCGAATCCTGAATGACCCGCAGCACGTCGATGGCCTCGGTAACCGAACGGGCGATCGGTCCAACGTGGTCGAGGTGACGCGAGCACACGCTTACTCCGTCAGTGGGTACACGTCCGAAGGTCGGCTTGAATCCGACCACGCCACACGCGGCAGCTGGTTGGCGAATGGAGCAAGAAGTATCGGAGCCGAGGGCGACGGGCACAAGGCCCGAGGCGACCGCGATTGCTGAGCCGGAGGAAGAGCCACCCGGGTAGCGCGTCGGGTCGTGGGGATTGCGGGCCTCGCCAAACCAGTCGTTCAGGCCGGTCGTACCACAGCACAACTCGGTGCAGTGTGTCTTTCCGACAATCACCGCGCCTGCTTCCCGGAGACGAGCGACGACCGTCGCATCAGCCGTCGGAACCCGCTCGGCGAAGACGCCGCTTCCCAACGTCGTGCGCAATCCGGCCGTGTCAATGCAGTCTTTGATCCCGATCGGCACTCCATCGAGCGGACCGAACGACTCCCCGGCTGAGCGTCGAGCGAGCGAAGCAGAACGGGCCGCCATCGCACCGTCGCGATCGACGGTGATGAAGGCGTTGTTGGTGTCCTGCTCGATGGCATGAAGAACGGGGGCAACCATGGCCCGGATCATGACATGCTCAGCAGCTGTCGGGCGGTAATCCGGCGTGCCCGGAGGTCCCGTGCAAGTTCAGGAAACCCTCCAACGAGCACATCGCTGAAGCGACCTGTGGTGTAGTCATGCAAGATCCCATAGCGAGTCTCGATGGCGTGGTCGTAGGGCTGAAAAGTCCCGAAGAGACGATCCCAGATGATGAAAGACGCTCCAAAGTTCTTGTCGAGGTATTCGGCGTTCGACGCGTGGTGTGCCCGGTGATTGAGCGGAGTCACGAAGATCTTGTCGAGTATGCCGAGCGAGCCAACGGACTCTGAGTGCTGGAGCTGGCCGAAGATCAAAGCCAGGGCGCCGAGGGCGGCATACATGACCGGATTGAACCCCAACAGCGGTGCCCACAACACGATGACTGGCTTGTAGAACATCTCCATCCAGGGCATGCGAACAGCAGTCGTGTAGTTGAACTCGGTGGAGGAGTGATGAATGGAGTGCGACGCCCAAAGCAAGCGAGTGGTGTGCTCGGCCCGATGAACCCAGTAGTAGGCGAAGTCGCCAAGGACCCACAGCACGATCCAGGACCACCACGCGAAGACCGGGATGTCGAAGAGGCGAGCGTTCTCCCAGATCCACACATAGAGGACGAAGATCGAGAGTTTGGTGCCGAGCACCTTGCCGACCAGGTACGCAAACCCGGCAAAAGCCGACAGCGAGGTTTGGCGACGATCGATCGAGCGACCACGGAGAAGAAGGGCCGACGTTTCGAAGACGAAGATGGCCGTGACAGCGCCAACAAGGAGAACGAGGTTGTTCTCGAGGAGCCAGGTGGTTGCGTTGCGAAGCATACGAAAAGCTTCGACTTCCAGTGGCTCCCGAACGATCCGGGGAACCCCCCAACGTTTCCTGGGGGTTTCTCAGCCGAGAAGGCTGCGACGATCAGCAAGACCGAGAATCTCACTCAAATAGCGGTCAGCGGTGGTCAGAAGCACCTCAGGATCACATGACTCGCCAGGTGTGTCAGCAGTCAGTCGGAATGGGGCGCGAGAGTAGCCAAAGTCGGGCGACGCAGTGGGACTCGTAAAGACCTCGTAGATGTCGCAGTCCAGGCGCTCGATGTGGCTTGCTCTCGCCAGCACATCTCGAGGAATCGGCAGCTCGCGAACCTCAGCAACAAGACCTCGCAGTCCAGGATCAAGGCTTCTGGCCTGTTTGATCACGAGCCGACCAGGCAACTGAGCATCCTCTTGCGCGAACGCTGGCCAACCGGCGTCCATGGTCTTGAATTCGAAGTCGAGCGTGACCGTAGAGATCTGGTGGGAAGCGATGAGCGTTGCATTCTCTTGATCCCGCCAGAGCACCGTGGTTCGTTCGGCGGCGCGCACCAACTCGGCGATCTCGATATCACCGAGCACCGGGCCCTCCCCGTCGATTGTCGATTCCGAAACACGATCGATCGTGAGCTCGCTGTCTCTCCCAATCGTCACCTCGATCTCCTCAGGCAGATCAAAGGCCTCGGGATCTGGGTTGGTGACGCTGACGTCACCTCGCTGGACGTTGATCGTGGCCTCGCTCCCACCGTCGGGCAACAAGGTCAGGGTGAGCACGCCGTTGTTGACCTCTAGGGCATCGTCGAACCGGGCGTGCACGAGCACACCCATCCCACCGGATCGGTGGTCGACGTTCTCCAGCCGGCGCTCCTCGAACGCTTCGAAGCTCCAGTACGAGGCCCATGTCTTTTTGATGGTGCGCTCGATGGTCTTCTTGTGATCGTCTTCATCAGGTTGGGCCAGCGGATCCAGGAATCCGGTGTTTGAGTCGTACAGACCGGCGCCGCTGAAACCCTCGATGTCCTCAACCGAACTGGACGAACGAAATCTCAGGCCCTGTGTTGGCGCATAGTCCCCGAACGTTGCGTCGAGATACTCCTCCAACGCAACAAGCGTTGCTGGATCCATCGACCGCTCACGGAACAGATCCATGAAGCCCCCGGCTTCAAGGATGTTGCCGATGGGGGTGCCCGGTGGGTACGAGGCCTGGAAGGCCTCTGCCGCCGCACCGTCCGATTCAGCGGTGTAGATCTCAGCAAATGCCTCGGGCCCCTCGAGCAGCAGGTAGCGGACCCACCGCTCCTCCACGAAGCCACTGTTGGACAACATGGCGTCCAGCTCGGTCTTGAGCAGATCGAGGTGTTCGAAGTACGGGCGAACCGTGATTGCCTGGGGAGTCAGCGGTTCGGTCAGCTCGTCGGTCCCAAGGAGCGCAAGGAAGCCCGCAGACTTGCCGCCGATGACCGGGCGAAGCGCCGCCACATCAGCCGCACTTTGGATCGCCAGTTCGGCCTCGGTTAAGTCAATGAAATAGGGGAGTGACTCGACATCAACTGCCGGTACGCCGATGGGCGAGGGTTGGTTCAGGGCCCGCCAACCTTGGTATTCCTCGTCGGTCAACAACACGAGCGACACCACCGCCTCACCGTCGCTCCCCACCGCAGCGGACAACAAGGCTGGAGCGCGACTCTTCGCGGCCTGGAGAATGTCCGGATCATCAGTCACGCCCGCAACCGAGGCGTTCGGAATACCGCGGTTTCGGGCCAGAAGATTGACGTGGGCGAGCGGGGTCTGGGGAGCGGAGGAGATGAGTCCCGTCGCTGGGGGCAAGGTGTCGAGCGGGTTCTCGACCAACAAGATGTCGGTAGCACGAGCGAGAGTCAGATCGAACTCCGACTCGATGAGTCGCAGTCGTCCGGCGGCAATTCCCTCGTTGTAGACCGCCGTTTGACCCACCGGAACAAGATCGCGATACGTCGTGATGCGCGCCGCGAGTGGATGCCCGGCCTGCTGCATTTCGAGGGCGACCACCTCGTGGCTCGGCGAGCGCACGACCCACTCGAGGGCGTCTCCGATCTCTGGCCCAGCTGATGCCTGGAGACGTTCGAAAAACAGCTCCACGTCCTCAACTGTCACCGCATCGGTGTACTCCAACTCGATGAGCCACCGTCCTGCCCTGTCATCGACCGAGTCCGGAAAGAAGACAAGGGAACCAACGCCAAAGTTCCGAGGATCTGAATGAAGGGCCAAGTCGTAGAACTGAGGCGAGTAGAGACGTTCCGAGGTGCGTTCAGAACCCGCCCAGGTCAGATCGAGGGGAAGGGCGTCAGCATCGAGGCGCTGCGCCCACGCGTACACCTCAGCGATCGATGTGAACCCCAGATCCTCGACAGGCTCCACATCAGTCCCTGGCACCTCTTCGCCATTGAGCAAACGCCACCAGTACCACTCATCGTGGAGGCTGTAAAAGGACGAGTCCATCCAGAAGACCTCTCCCTGATTCGGCATGTCGGGGATCACAAACTTCACTGAGGCAACGCCTTGCTCATCGGTTGCAGCAAGAGAGAAGAAGTCGTCGGCGGATTCAAGCGAGGCCGCATCATGAGCGTTGAAGCCGCCAGGAGCGATTGTGGCGGCAACGAATGATGTTGTCGTCGATTCGAACTCGCTGGTTTGCGGATCGGATGTCGTCGTCGGTCGAGCGCCTGTCGTCGACGACGAACACGCCGTCAGGAACAGCACGAAGATCAGGACTGACAAGATCAGAACTGATAGGCGAGTACGCATCCACGTCTCCCAACGGCGATGTTCAGCTGACGTGTTCCCATCGGCTCTGTGGCAGCATGGGTGAGTGGTAGCTGAGCTCATGGACGACCTTCCCGCGATTGCTGATCTCGAACGGCGGGCCAAACGGCGAATTCCGCACTTCTCTTGGGAGTATCTGGCCAGCGGCACCGGGACTGAAGAAGCGGTTCGCCACAACCTCGCCGCGCTCGCCGCGATCAAGTTCGTTCCTCAGCTGATGAAGGGCCCCCTTGAGCCTGTCACTGAAACCGAGATGTTCGGTGTCACCTACGCTGCGCCTATCGGAATCGCCCCCGTTGGTCTGACGGGTCTCATCTGGCCAGGTGCGGACGAGTTGCTGGCCAAAGCTGCAGCCAGTCGACAGATTCCCTACGTGCTGAGCACCGTCGGCACCGAGAAGCCCGAAGTCGCTGGGCCGAACGCCGAAGGGATGGGCTGGTTTCAGCTCTACCCACCACGTGATGACGCGCTTCGTAAAGATCTGATCGAACGGGCTGCGAACTCCGGCTTCACAGCCCTGGTTGTCACTGCAGACGTACCAGCAGCCAGTCGGCGTGAACGTCAACGGAAGGCCCGTGTACGGGTGCCTCCTGTGATCGGACCACTACTCGTGGCTCAGTCGGCGATTCGCCCGGCATGGTCGAGAGAGATCCTGCGACGAGGCATGCCCAGATTCCGTGGTCTCGAGCAATACATCGATGCCGCCACCATGAAGAACACCGCTGGTTTTGTCGGCGCCAACCTCGGTGGCACGTTGTCGTTCGAGTATCTGGCCAAGGTGCGCGAGCAGTGGGAAGGGCCACTCGTGGTCAAGGGGATTCTGGATCCGGACGATGCCCAGCGTTGCGTCGACACTGGTGCGGATGCGGTTCAGGTTTCGAATCACGGTGGTCGGCAGCTCGATGGGTCCATCGCCGCCATAGATGCTCTGCCCGCCATCGTCGACCGCATCGGGGGAGCCGTTCCCGTCTTTTTCGATTCAGGTGTGCGAGATGGCATCGACGTGGCCCGGGCACTCGCCCTTGGCGCCAGCTTTGTCTTCTGCGGACGGGCCTTCATGTTCGGCTTGGCTGCAATAGGAGACGATGGGGCAAAACATGCCTACGACATCCTGCATGAAGGCCTCGTCAACGTGATGGCCCAAACCGGCTGCGCAACACTTTCTGAGCTGGCCGATCGTCTCGTGTGACGTGGTGACCGATCTTTCGCGAAACGTGTCGCTTGGTTCATTCGACGCTGATGAATGCGGGCGTTGCCTCCCAATGTGGGAGCGATGAGAACGGAACGATCCTCGCGCTCAGCTGACCGAGACCTGCCAGCGCGTTGCTTCGTCGTCCCCGAACAACACCACCTCGTCACCCGCAGCCGTAGTGAGATGTGTTGCAAGGTCCTGATCGGTGGACTCGGCCGTGAGCATCAGTCGGTGTTCGCTCGGTTCGACGCCGTACACCGCAGCGCCGTTGGTCGAGGTGAACGCCGCCAGCTGGTCGAGACTGCCTTCTTGGTGGAAGACATCGGCAACCACCTCGAGTCCGTAGGCGGCGTTGAAAACGCCAGCCTTCGCTACCGGACCGTATTTGGCCGCGGTGGGATGAGGGGCTGAGTCCGTCCCGAGGAAGAACTTCGGATCGCCCCCCGTGGCGGCAGCAATCAGCTGTGCTTGATCTGCGCTCGAGTTGATCACCGGCTTGCAATAGAGATCTGGCTTCATGCCATTGGCCAGTAGATCTGAACGATCTCTGGCGAGATGGTGGGGCGTGATCGACGCAGCGACCTGAGGATGGGCAGAGACGAAGTCGACGCCGGCACCGGTCGACACGTGTTCGACGGTGACGGCCAACTCGGGAAGTGAGGCACAGAGGGGAGCAAGCTGTCGATCGAGGAACGATGCTTCCCTGGCAAAGATGTCCACCGTTGGATCGGTGTCTTCGGCGTGGACCAGCAGCCGAATCCCGAGGTCGATCATGGTTTCGTACAGGTTCATGAAATCGGCGAGCGATGTCCCGCCCGCATCAGAGTTCGTGGTCGCCCCCGCGGGGTAGTACTTGACTGCCGCGATGATGCCCTCCTCGACGCCTCGCCGAAGGTCATCGAGATCGATCGCTGGTGAGCAGTACAACGCCATGACCGGACGAAAGTCGGGGGCGTCGGCAGGTGCCACAGCAAGAATCCGCTGGTGATAGGCCCTGGCGTCTGCCACCGAAGTGATCGGCGGCGCGAGGTTTGGCATCACCATCGCATAGCGAAAACGACGAGCCGTATAGCCGACGACCGCTTCGAGCATCTCGCCGTCGCGCAGATGTACGTGCCAGTCGTCGGGAAACGGGATCTCGATACTTGTCACGACTCCAGTAAATCGGCGAGGAGTTCGGCCGCCGCAGCCGTGGGAGAAAGCTTTCGACTTTGGACGTCGGCAAGCAGCGCAAGACCCTGCTCAGATTCGGCTCGTTTGCGACCCAGACCGCCGAGCAGTTCATCGACCCGACCGAGCATCTCGAACCGATCGCGGTTCTGGCGTCGCCCAAGGAGCTCACCCGTTTCGGTGAGCCAAGAACGGTGTGCGACGACTTGATCCCAAAGTTCGTCGATTCCTGAACCATCCGTCGCAGTTGTCATCAGAATTGGGGCTCGCCAGGTTGGCTTGTTGGGATCTGGGTGGGCTCCGAGATCGAGCATCAGCTCAAGATCGCGGCGAGCATCCGAGGCCCCGGGGCGCTCGGCCTTGTTGACCACGAAGATGTCTGCCACTTCGAGAAGGCCCGCTTTGTTGGCTTGCACCGCGTCACCCCACCCGGGTGTGACAACGACAATGGTCGTGTCAGCAGTGCCTGCGATGTCGACCTCTACCTGGCCGACGCCGACGGTCTCGATGATCACGGGGTCATACCCCACAGCATCGAGCACTCGAATCGCGCCGGGTACGGCCAGCGCCAAACCGCCTGATGATCCTCGGGTGGCCATCGAACGGACAAAGGTGCCCTCCCGATCAATGACCTCGTCCATACGGATCCGGTCGCCGAGGATCGCACCACCGGTGATGGGGGAGGAGGGGTCGATCGCGACAACACCCACGCCGCTCTCACTTGCCAGGCCAGCCGCAGCAGCGAGCCGACCTGTAATCGTGGACTTTCCGGCACCAGGTGCGCCGGTGAGCCCAACGACATGGCTGGATCCAGCAATGGGGTGAGAGATCTCGGCGACTTTGTCACCGTTCACGCCTCCTCGTTCAACGAGAGTCAACAGACGACCAAGGGCTCGACGTTCGCCGTTTCGAGCAAGCTCGAATACATCAGGTACGGGCATTCCGCGAAGGCTCACGTGGGACTCAGTTCGAGATGCTTGTGCGAACAGCGGCAACAACGTCATCGGTCGAAGCGCCAGGCCCCAACACCGCAGCGATGCCCTTGTTCTGGAGTTCGATGACGTCGTCGTCGGGGATGATGCCGCCGACGATCACGGGGATGTCGAGTCCCGCTTCCTTGACGGCTTCCACCATGCGTGGTGCCAGCGTGAGGTGGCCTGCGTTGTGCATCGAAAGGCCAATAGCGTCGGCATCTTCCTGCTCAGCTGCGTTGATGATCGTTGCCGTCGTCTGACGGATACCGAGATAGATCACTTCAACGCCTGCGTCGCGCAACATTCGGGCGACCACCTTGAGTCCACGGTCGTGACCATCCAGACCGAGCTTGGCGAGGATGACACGCAGCGGCTCACCATCTGGTTGGGCTGCGACGTCAGTGGTCGTTGATTCGGTGCTCATCAGACGATGGCCTGTTCCACGTAGGTGCCGAACACGCTCTCCATTGCCATTACTACCTCTTCTTCGGTTGCCATTGTCTTCACCGCATCGATCAACGCCGGCATCATGTTGACGGTCGGATCTTGTGCATCTGCGGTGACTCTGGCCAGCGCTACGTCGACTGCCGCGCTGTCGCGAGCCTGCTTGACCGTCTCCAAGCGCTTGAGCTGATAGTCCTCGGTCTCGGCATCGATCTTGAGCAGATTCTGTTCGCCATCGTCGCCTTCAGTGAATTCGTTGACACCCACGATGATGCGACGCCCAGCATTCACCCCACGCTCAAAGCGATACGAAGCGTCGGCGATCTCGCCGACGAAGTAGCCATTCTCGATGCCTTCGTAGACACCCTCGAGAATCGACCCGTTGCCCATCGCATCGAGGTGTTCGAAGATCTCCTCGGCCCGCCGCTCCATCTCGTCGGTCATCCACTCGACGTACGGTGCTCCGCCCAGCGGATCGATCACGTTGGTGACGCCCGTTTCGTGAGCCACGATCTGTTGGGTGCGAAGCGCAACCCTGGCCGACTTCTCGGTCGGGAGCGCCATTGCCTCGTCGTAGGCATCGGTGTGAAGACTCTGGGTTCCGCCAAGGGCACCAGCGAGTGCTTGGATGGCGACGCGAGCGATGTTGTTCTCCGGCTGTTGCGCCGTGAGCGACACGCCAGCAGTCTGGGTGTGGAATCGACAGAGCATCGACTTTTCGTTCTTGGCGCCGTAGCGCTCCTTCATCCACTTGGCCCAGATGCGTCGAGCTGCCCGGAACTTGCCGATCTCTTCGAAGAAGTCGAGGTGGCTGTTGAAGAAGAACGAAAGCCGTGGTGCAAAGTCGTCGACGTCGAGACCAGCGGCGATCGCGGCTTCGACGTAGGCGAAGCCGTTGGCCAGCGTGAACGCCAGCTCTTGAGCCGCCGTCGATCCTGCTTCTCGAATGTGGTAGCCAGAGATCGAGACGGGGTGCCACTTGGGCATTTCGGCACTGGTGTACTTCATCATGTCGGTGATCAGGCGAACGGAAGGCCGCGGCGGATAGATGTACTCCTTCTGGGCCTGATATTCCTTGAAGATGTCGTTCTGAATCGTTCCCGCGAGCTTCGAGCGCTCGACACCGGTTTTTTCGGCCACCGCGATGTACATCGCCATGATGATCGGGGCAGGGCCGTTGATCGTCATTGATGTCGAGACGCCACCAAGATCAATGTCGGCGAAGAGATCTTCCATGTCGCTCAATGTGTCGATCGCGACACCGGCTCGCCCAACCTCACCGAGTGCCCACTCACTGTCTGAGTCACGACCCATCAGTGTTGGCATGTCAAACGCGGTCGACAGGCCGGTGCCACCAGCTCTCAGAAGCTCTTTGAAGCGACCGTTGGTGTCTTCAGCGGTACCGAAGCCAGCGAACATCCGCATCGTCCACAAGCGCGAGCGATACATGGTCGGATACACGCCTCGGGTGAACGGGTACTGGCCGGGGTAGGGACCCTCGCCATAAAGCGGATCCACGGGAACACCCGACATCGTCTCAAAGTCGGCGTCGCGCAGGGTCTGCGCCGCATAGGCGTTCTCCCACTGTTCGCGGGCTGCCTGATCATCTTCATTGGCAGTTGGGTCTTGGCTTGCTTCGGCGGTCATCGAGGAACTCCTGGAGACAGATGCACTTTTTACTTGGACGTCCAACTAAATGCTAGCATGAACGACTGATGGGTTTGGAATTCGATCCGATCGAAGAGGCAGCGGGCAACTGGGAGCGGCTGGGTTGGGGCGCGACCAATGCCATGACTGCAGCGACTTCCATCACTCGAGCTCACCAGATCATCCTCGGTCGCATCAACGATGCACTCGCTCCGAGCGGCTTGACCTTCTCCCGATTCGAGGCGCTTGCCTTGCTGCGATTTGCTCGCCGGGGAGCCCTGCCACTCGGCAAGATGGGAGCCCGTTTGCAGGTTCATCCTGCCAGCGTGACCAACACCGTCGATCGTTTGGAACGCGACGGTTTGGTGCGCCGAGTTGCCCATCCGACCGATGGACGAACGACACTCGCAGAGATCACCGACGCTGGCATTGCGCTCGTTGAACAAGCCGCGGCGGCTCTCGGCGAAATCCAATTCGGGTTGGGTGCGTTCGAGGCGACGGCCGACGCCCCAACCGGCAGGAGGCTCAGCGATGGAGATCTCACGGCGATCGACTCGAGCCTGTGGCCCCTACGCAAGCTCGCTGGTGACTTCTAGCGATGCTGCTCGCGTCGGCCTCGCGACGTAGTGGTCGCCCCCAGGCCTAGGCGATATCGCGACGATTGAAGATAAACGCAGCACCGAGGACTGCGGCCAATGTCCAGCCAGCGAGGATCAAACCCGCCGTGATGTAGCTGTGACTCACGATGAAGTCGACGTCGCCACCTCCGAAAATCGACCCTTCCAGGCGCTCAACATCTTCACCAGAGGCGAATGCGTTGGCGTTCTGAATCGGCAGGTAGACCGCGACCTTCGAAAGAAACGCCGTGATGAGGTTCTCCACTACGAACCAGTAGATGACGAAGGCGACGATCGATCCCATCGAACTATTGACCATCACCGTGATGCCAAGACCGAATGCACAGAAGAGACCGGCCGCGACACCAGTCCGAAGAACGAGCTTGGCGACGTTGCCCCAGAACTCGCCGGTTGCACCGTCAACGGTGCCTGCGGCACTTGACAGGCCATACGCCAGAGCGACGAAGAAGAGCGCAAGCAGGCCAGCGATGATCGTGGCGGACACAAGGCATGCAATCGCCCGAGCAGAAAGAAGGCGAAGCCTGCGGGGCTCCCACGTAAGAAGCTGTTCCAACATGCCAGTTTTGATGTCCGCACCCACGTAGGAGGCGCCGATCACGAACGCCATGATCGGCAACAAGACCGTGATCGGGCCGAGCATCGAGCGAGCATCGACCCCGCCACCGATGTCGTTGACAAAGTCGACCGAGTCGTCGTTGTTCGTGATCACGAAGTACGCAATCACGATCCCTGCCAGCATCAAGGCGGCAAGGATCAACGGGAAATAGCGGGTCATCCGTCGAGCCCAAAGTCGACTTCCCTCGGCGAGCAGAAGATTCATCATGAGGGCGCTCCTGGCGAGGGTGGTGCCGGGGGAGGCGGAGCCGTCGGGACAACCCCGTCGGCCAACGCGCCTTGATCGACTGATGGCGCTGCGGTTCCAGCTGCTGGCGGGCCTGGTGGCGGCGGAGCGTTACCGGTCAGATTGAGAAACGCCTGTTCCAACGTCGCCTGCTCAGCTCGTAGGCCCGAGAGGTACATCCCTGCCTCGGCCAGATGGCGAGTGATCTCGCTGGATTGATCGACGTCGACATCGACCAGAAGCTCATTGGGCTCGGGGCGGGGTCGGGCCTCGAAGCCTGCGTTGAGGATGACCTCCCTCGCTTTGTCTCGATCGGCGATCTGGACGATGACGTTGTCGGCTCCTGCGAATCCTCGGATGTAATCCAAGGTCCCCGTCTTGATAAGGCGACCTCGGTCGATGATCGTGACCTCGTCGCAAACCTGTTCGATCTCCGCGAGTTGGTGGCTCGAAACGAGAATGGCCTTGCCCTGTGACGCAATGTCGCGAATCAAGATCCGCATCTCAGCGATGCCTGCCGGATCCAGCCCGTTTGCCGGCTCGTCGAGGATCAGAAGATCCGGATTCTTGAGTAGTGCCCCGGCGATCGCGAGGCGTTGCTTCATACCCAACGAGTAGGACTCGAAACTGTCCTTGTCTCGATCAGCAAGCTGCACGATCTCGAGCACACGATCGATCTCCGACTTTGGGATCCCTGCCATCTTCGCCAGCAAGCTGAGGTTCTTGCGGGCGCTGAAGTGAGGGAACATCTTTGGGTTCTCGACAATTGCCCCGACGCGCCCGCTCACTTTGTGGAATGACTCTGTCGAGTTCTCGCCGAACACCTGCGCCACACCAGACGATGGACGGATGAGGCCGAGCAAGCAACGAATCGTCGTGGTCTTGCCTGACCCGTTCGGTCCCAGGAACCCGTGCACGGTGCCGGCTCTGCCAAGCGTGAGATCGAGCCCCTCGACTGCAACCACGTCATCGCCCCGTCGACGGGAGTAGACCTTCCTCAGACCCTGAGTTTCGATGATTGCTGCCACGTCAGGACCGTAGTGCCTTGCCGATCATCCCCGCAGCCATCAGACTTCGAGCATGTATGACCTCGTGGTGAGAAACGGAACGGTCTATGACGGGCAGGGTGGTGCGCCGTTCTCTGGTGATGTCGCCGTCACCGGCGACCGAGTGGCGGCTGTCGGTGTGATTGATGAGGCTCTCGTCGGCCCGGATACCGAGATCGTTGACGCGGCGGGACGAATCGTGACCCCTGGTTTCGTCGACATCCATACGCACTACGACGGACAGGTCACGTGGGATCCGTACATCCAGCCGTCGACGTTCCACGGAGTCACCACCATCGTCACGGGCAACTGTGGCGTCGGGTTCGCTCCGTGTCGACCGGACCAGCGTGACTGGCTCATTGGCTTGATGGAGGGCGTTGAAGATATTCCTGGAACCGCCCTGCACGAAGGAATTCAATGGGACTGGGAGAGCTTTCCCGAGTATCTCGATGCCCTCGAACGACGTGATTTGGCCATCGACGTGGGCACGCAGGTTCCCCACGGCGCCGTCCGGGCGTATGTGATGGGCGATCGCGGCCCGGCTCACGAACCAGCGACGCCTGGTGAGATCACCGAGATGGCAGCCATCGTGCAAGAAGCAGTGGAAGCCGGAGCCCTCGGCTTCTCCACATCGAGAACCGAGAAGCACAAGGACGTCGACGGTGTCCTTACGCCATCGATCACCGCTGACGAGGACGAGTTGGTTGGGTTGGCTGGCGCCCTGCGGTCCGCGGGGACCGGCGTTCTGCAGGGGATCTCCGACTTCTACGACTTCGACTCCGAGTTCGCTCTGTTCCGAGCGATGGCCGTGGCCTCGGGCCGTCCAACGTCGATCACCGTGGAGCAACAAGACGCTCGACCCGACTGGTGGTTGCAGCTTCTGAACGGCATCACCGAGGCCCAGGACGATGGCATCGACATGCGGGGACAGGTTCCGCCGCGGGCAACAGGTGTGTTGATGGGTTTGACCACGACGTTCAACCCGTTCAGCTTCCATCCGAGCTACAAGGCGATTCATCACCTCCCACTCGAAGAGAAGGTTGCCGAGCTCAAAAAGCCCGAGATCCGAGCAGCCCTCCTCGCAGAGACGTGCGCCGTCGAGGGACTGGCCGCGGAGATCGTGACCAGCTTCCACAAGATGTTCCGGCTGGGAAATCCTGCCAACTACGAACCGGCTCCTGAAGATTCCTTCGCTGGACTCGGCGACGCCGACGGTAGACGGCCCGAGGAGATCGCCCTCGATGTCCTGGTCGAGAACGATGGAAAGGCACTGATCTACCACCCCTTGTTCAACTACCTTCCGGGCAACCTCGACTACGTCGAGCAGATGATTCACCACCCCCACACCGTCATGGGACTCGGCGACGGGGGAGCGCATTGCGGTGTGATCTCTGACGCAAGCTTCCCCACGACGTTGCTCCAACATTGGGGTCGCGATCGCACGAGGGGACCTCGTATTCCTCTCGAGGAACTCGTCGCAAAACAGACCATGAAGACTGCTGCGCTCGTTGGTCTCGACGACCGTGGCGTACTAGCGGCTGGCTACAAGGCCGACATCAACGTCATCGACTTCGAGAATCTGGCACCACTGGAGCCCGAGGTCGCCTATGACCTTCCTGCTGGAGGAAGACGCCTCGTACAGCGAGCAACCGGGTACGAGGTCACGATCGTGTCGGGGCAGATCGCTTTTCGCGACGGCGAGCCGACGGGCTTACTGAACGGTCGCCTGATCCGTGGGGTTCAGTCTGCGCCGGCGGCGTCGAGCTGACGATCGCCGCGCCGGCCAACAATCCGATGACGGCAACCCCGAGTCCGACCAAGTAGGTCGCAGCGAAGCGGGCGCCACTGGCACTGTCGCCAACGAGCACGTTCATCGTTTGGATTCCCGCGAGAATTCCGATGAACGTCACCTGTTGGTTCATGCCGTTGGCAATTCCAATATCGGACTCATCGACGGAATTCACCGCCAACGCAGCAATCGATGGCTGAGAGATCCCCGACGCGAGGCCAGAAAGCACGAGACCGGCCACAATCAACCCGATGCCGATCCCGTTGGTGAGCTGAGCCGACACTGCAAACACGGCCATCGATGCGATCATCAGTCCGCCGCCCAAAAGGACCGGCGTCCGGAGTCCGATTCGTGCTGGCAAGGCGCCACCCAACGGTGAGGCGAGGCTGAACGCTGCCGGCCGAGGGATCATGAGCAAAGCAATCGCTCCCACCGTCCATCCATATCGCTCGGTGAGCAGCGCCGGTGTAATGATGAAACCGCCCATATACGCAAACTGGACTGCTGCTCCCGAAATCATGGGCAAGGAGAAGTTTCGACGTCCGAAATACTCGAGCCGAAGCATAGGGAACGTCGTTCGTCGCTCGACGGTGATGAACGCAGTGATTCCAACAACAAAGAGGGCAAAGAAGAGCCAAACCAGCCGGTCTCCCGGGATGGCTCCTGCGCCGCTGTCTCGAACCAGGGTGGTGATCCTCGTGATGGTGAGGAGGCCGCAGAGCACGCCAAAGGCCAGCGTTGCGGCTCCGGCGAGATCCAGCGGGCGTCCTTGTTGGCGAGGCATTGGTCGAAGCAGTCGAACGCCGACGAGGAAGGCCATGAAGTTGAAGGCCGCGAATCCGAAGAAGATCACGCGCCAGCCCACGACCTGGATGAGGGGGCCACCAACAACGAGACCGATTGTCGGGGCACCGGTCATCGCAAACTGGAACCAACCAATGGCCGTCGCCCGGCGTTCGATGCCATAGGCATGCATCATCAGCGCCATGGCGTTGGGGTTCACCCCCGCAGCAAACAGGCCGAACATCACTCGGAAGGCAATGAGTGACTCTGCGTTCCATGCGAAGCCACAGAGCAGTGTGGCGAGCGCCCCTCCCGCAAGACCACCGAGAAAGACCTTTCGGTGCCCGTGCACGTCGCCGAGCGTTCCAGCGAGCGGAGTGGCCACCGCCATTGCCAGCATCAACCCGGTGATCGCCCAGGTCATCGTTGAACGAGACGATCCCAGTTCCTCGCCGATGTCGCCCAGGGCGACTGTCACCAGAGTCATGAGCGAGCCAAACGCCGTCACGGCAAGCATGACAATGCCCAAGAGCGTGCGTTGATACGGACGGTCGTTCGCGAAATCGACGGGAGGTGCCGTCGTGCCGGGAGGTGCGGTCACTCAGAAACTGCCAGTGAGGTGGGCCGCGCCCGTGCCGAGATCAACGTTGAGATTGACTCCATTGATGTAGCTCGACGCTCCGTTGTCGGCCAGAAACAGCAGTGGTGGAGCCATCTCGGCAGGATCCGCCATTCGACCAACCACAGCGACAGCACGATCCAAGACTGCATCGCCGACACCACGACGGAAATCCTCGACGATGGCTGTGTTGGTAACTCCGGGGCAGATGCTGTTCATACGAACGCCCAATTGAAGCGTCTCGAGCGACCGTTGCAGCGTGTAGAACTGCACAACTTCCTTCGAAAAGGAATAGCCGTCGCCAACAAACTCGGGATGATTCTGGATCCAGTCCAACGCAGGGCCGAATCCTTCGTCGGGCGTGCCGCAGCCGATCAGTTCCTGGATGGCCTCGACCCGGTCTGGCCAATTGCGACCAGCGGTGGATGCGACGTGCACAACAGCAGCACCGGGTGGCATATCTGACAGCAACCGTTCGGTCAGATGTCGGAGCCCAAGCCAGTTGATACGCATGACCGCCTCAGCATCGAATCGACCACCATTCGGAACTCCGGCGCAGTTGAGGAGAACGTCCACGGGACGGTCCAGCCCCTCGACGAACGCATCGATGGCGTTCTCATCTCCGAGATCGCACGTAAAGGCCTGGACTTCTGCAGCACCCTGGACATGGGCAGCCCCGACGGGACCGTCAATCGGCACAACAGCGATCGGGGCGACATCAACTGCAGACACCGACGCACCATGTTCGAGAAGCAAACGCAGCGTGGCTGCACCCATTCCTGAGGCTGCGCCCGTCAACACCACGTGGCGATTTGTGAAGTTCAGGAGCTCGGACAATGCACACTCATTCTGCTGCGATGACGGGAGAGTGCTCAATCGCGAGCCTTCTACGACAGACCAGTGTGTCACTAGGATCGCTTCGTGCACGCATCGGATCTGACCGCTATTGAGGCTCGAGAACTTCTCCGGAATGGCCAGCTCTCTTCTGTTGAGCTTGTAGAGGCGTGCGAGGTGCGGATCGATCAGGTCGATCCGTCCCTCAACGCCATGGTCACGCGCTCGACCGACCGAGCGCTCGTCGAGGCTGCGGCGGCTGACGTCGCGCAGGCCAATGGCATCCCTGGCGGACCGCTACGGGGGCTCCCGGTCGCAATCAAAGATCTCCAACCAACCGAAGGTGTGCGCACCACATTTGGCAGCAAGGATTTCGCGAACAACGTCCCGGACCAGGATTGTGGGATCGTGGCTCGCGTTCGTGCGGCGGGTGGAATCGTTACAGGAAAGACCAACATCCCGGAGTTCAGCATCGGGGCGAACACCGTGAACCCGCTGTTCGGAGGCACGGGCAATCCGTTCGATCCAGACCTTACGTGCGGCGGATCCTCAGGAGGCTCAGCAGTGGCGGTGGCAACCGGCATGGCCCCACTCGCCACTGGGTCAGATCACGGCGGGAGTTTGCGAATTCCTGCTTGTTACTGCGGCGTGGTTGGCCATCGCGCCACGCCGGGCATCGTTCCCAACGAAGAACGCTCGATGACTCAGAACTTCTACAGCGTGCAGGGTCCCGTCGCCCGCAATGTGCGAGACACCGCGTTGTTGCTGTCTGTCGTCGCCAGCCGAACGTTGCTTCCTGCGGGTCCAAACCGCGACGCGATGATGTTCCCATTCGATTCGACCGTCTTCGAGTCGCTCGAATCCATCGATCTCAACGAGGTGACCATCGGCGTCTCAACTGACCTCGGCGGTGTTCTCGTCTCGAAGACAATTCGGGAGAGTTTCGAACACAGGCTGGGTCGGTTAGAAGCGCTTGGGCTTCGACTTGTCGAGGTTCCGGTCGATCTCACTCGCGCCCCCGATGTCGACTGGCGACTGCGAAGCGATGTGTTCGTGACGCAGTGGCACGATCAGGCCAGCGGTTGGAGTCCAGACTTCAACCCCAACATCCAACAGTCCTACGCCGCTGCCCTCGACATGCAGATGGAGGACATTGCGGTCGCCCGGAAGGTGCAAGCCGAGCTCCTCGATCAATTCCAACGGCATTTCGAGGGACCAGGCCGAACAGGCGTCGACGTGCTCCTCTGTCCGGGCGTGAGCATTCCTCCATTTCCGTGGATTCAGCGCAACCCCGAGCAGATCGATGGCAAGCCCGTCGAGAACTACATGGCGTGGCTTGCGCTCACTGCATCCTTGACGGTCGTGGGCCATCCGGTCACCGCAATTCCGTGTGGGCGAGACAGCACCGGTATGCCGTTCGGTCTTCAGATCGTCGGCCCGATGTACGGCGACCACCGCTCCCTGAGTATCGCCGCTGCCCTCGAGGATCTCTTCGAAACCCAGGACGATCTGGCTCGACCGGTTCCCATCCTGCCCCCGAGGTAGATCGAAACGGCCGGTCGGCGCAATCTGCATTCGAACAGGCGGTCGAACTAGGTTCGAAGCACGAAGATTTCGGGGGACACACATGCAGTTTGAACATGGCGGCTTGATGCCGCAGCGGATCGCAACGTTGGCCGAGGAACGTCCTGATGATCCGGTTCTGCTCCACGTCGATGGCACCCGGCTGAGCTGGAGCTCAGCCCACCAAGGCGCCATGAAATGGGCGAACGGTCTTGATCGTCTGGGCGTGCATCGAGGCGAGGCGGTCGTCACCATCTTCGTGAACAACTTCGACTCGCTACAGGCGTGGGTGGGGTGCTCCTGGATTGGGGCGATCGAGTCGCCGATCAACACGAACTACAAGGGCGACTGGCTCCGGCATGTCATCGACAACACGCGCGCCACGGTCGTCGTCGCACAAGACCGGTTCGTCGAGGCCGTCTTCGACGTGGCGGACCAGCTGCCGCATGTCAAGAATCTTGTCGTGTTCGGTGACAACTATGAGACCCGGGAGAAGTTGCCGTTCAACGTCATCGGGGCCGCCGATTTCCTGGCTGATGTGAGCGAGCACGCCCGGCAAGAACCAGCGCCGTGGGATCCTTCTAATCTCATCTACACATCGGGAACCACCGGGCGCTCCAAGGCCGTCCAAGTGCCGTGGGCTCACTATCGCTCATCGCTCGAGAGCGGGTTTCTGCCCAAAGAGCAGCTCGAGACCATTCGCTTGTACGCGCCCTATCCGGTGTTCCACTTGACGGGGAAATCAGCCGGATACATGGCGGCGCGATCTGGCGAGCCGGCGATCATCCGTGAGGCCTTTTCGGTGGCGGAGTTTTGGGATGATGTGCGCACGTTCGAGGCCACCGCAGGCGTCGTGCTGGGGCCGCTCGCTCAGATGCTCTTGAACCAGCCCGAGCGAGACGACGATGCCGTCAATCCGATGACAACGATCGTGATGGCACCGGTGATCCCGAACGTGGAAGAGTTCGCAACCCGGTTCGATGTCGAAATTGGCACGACCTACAACATGACCGAGATCAACTGTCCGATCATTCAGCAGAAGCCGATCACGAATGCGAACTACTCCTGCTGCGGCCAAGTCCGACCAGGTGTTGAGGTTCGCGTGGTCGACGAACACGATCAGATGGTGCCGCCGAACACGCCAGGCGAAATGATCATGCGAGCCGAGCCGTGGGAAATCAACTCCGGCTACTTCAACATGCCCGACAAGACGGCCGAGGCATGGGAGAACGGCTGGTTCCATACGGGCGACGCATTCACCTATGACGAAGAGGGCAACTTCTACTTCGTTGATCGAGCGAAGGACTACATCCGGCGCAGGGGCGAGAACATCTCGAGCTTTGAAGTCGAGGCCCTGGTGAATGAGTTCCCACAGATCGCCGAGTGTGGGGCCGTTGCGGTGCCGGCCGAGGAAGGCGAGGACGAGGTCAAGGTCGCAGTGGTACTCGAGGAGGGCGTCGAGTTCGACCCCGCGGAGCTCGTCGAGTTCCTCGCGCCGAGAATGCCGCGTTTTGCCATTCCCCGCTTTGTCGAGGTGTGGAGCGAGCTTCCCAAGACCGAGGCGACCGCTCGGATCCAGAAGGCAAAGATCCGCGATGCCGGAGTTACCGATCGCACCTGGGACCGGGTTGCCGCCGGCGTGAAAATCCCGCGTTCCTAGCTCATGGCGTCAAGAGAGAAGTGGTGATCGAGCTGAGAGACGGCGTCGACGAGCTCTGAGAGTGAGCTCACTTTTGCCGCGACCACACGGTCGGGCCGAACCAGGAGGGCCTCGTTGTCGCCGAGCAGCTCACCCAACGCCTGTGTCGGCAATTGCAGGACCCTGGTCATCCCCGCCCACCGTCCATCCGCCGGAAGGATCTCGCTCGAACCCGTAGAGAACTCTGGCCCGGTCAGGAGCGTGAAGAACGGGCCCAGTTCCTCATCGAGGCGCACCGAGCCGAACGCCTGATCATCGAGCATCGGCTGGGGAAGGGGACGCCCAATCGATGGGTCATCACCGACCCGGATCCCGTAGTCGAGCATGGGGGTTCCACGGGAACCGCCATATGCAGCACCAAGATCCTCAGCAACTCCTCGGCCTGACAACTCGTCGATGAGGCGCCCGGTATCGACAGCGTTGGCAACGGTGGCTTCGGCATGAGGGCGACGCTCAGCGCTATAGCTGTCCAAGAGTCCGGCGGAGGCGTGGCCAGCTTTGATGAGCGAGATCTTCCAGGCCAGGTCGAAGCCGTCGCGGATCCCGGCAGCCAGCCCCTGACCGAGGAAGGGCGGCATTTGATGGGCCGCATCTCCCACCAACAGCACTCGTCCGCTTCGCATGGTGTCGGCCACGGTCGCATGGAACCGGTACACGACCGCTCGGACCAGACGGGCGTCCTCAGGAGTCAGCCACTGGGACACCAACTCCCAGACTTGCTCGGGGTCCGCCATCGTTAGCCGGTCCTCACCTTCCTGGAGCTGGAACTCCCAGCGGCGATAGTCACGGTGGCCGGTGACGAAGGTGACCGGCCGATCGGGATCGCAGATCTGCTGGACAACAGTCGGGAGAGTGGGAACCGGCCGGGTCAACTCGAAGTCGACAACCAGCCAGTCCTGGTCAAAGCCCAGGCTCACAAAGGGGATTCCCAGCGACTTGCGAATCGGACTCGATGCGCCATCGGCGGCCAGCACCCACGACGCTCGATGAGAACTCTCGCCACTGCCGCTTGCCGTGACGACTGCGTCGGCATCGGTTTGCTCGACCGAGGTGACGTCCATCCCGAGACGCAGATCGACTCCCGCCTCGATGGCATGGCGGCGCAGGAACTCCTCCAGCTCTGGTTGGTAGTAGGCAACCGACGGATGATGCCCCTGAGCGGTCCGGGTCCCTGGCGGAAAGTCGATGCCGATGATGCGCTCTCCGCCCGGCTTGACGAACTCCGCCCCAACCATCGGGGTCGTGATGGCGTCGAGCTCATCGGACAACCCGATGGCTTGGAACAATCGCTGAATCGTGTCGTCCATCACGATCGCTCGAGGCAGGTCATACACCTCGGGCTCGCGCTCGAGGACCCGCACACTCATCCCGCGTTTGGCCAGGAACAGCGAGGTCGCGACGCCCGCAGGCCCACCGCCGACGATCACCACATCAACGTGCCGAGGGCTCATCGTTGCCGGGCGAGCACGCGTCGTCGGCTGTGCACCTCATCTAAGGCCAGATAGCAGCCGATCAACCGTCGCCGTCCGGACGAACCGAGCGCAAAGGCCGTGCGCCCGTGCAAGAGACGATGATTGTTGAACGCGAGCATCTGGCCCGGCTTCAACCGGATCTGGATCTCGAACGAGGGGTCGTCAACTGTCATGTTCCAGACCCCTAGGGCTCGATAGAACTCCGGCGTTTGCGCCGGCCCGACGCGGGGCACGCCGACGAGGTCCGGTGCCCGTCGGATCTGGTCGTAGCGACCATCGGACCCGAGTCCGATGATGGGAGCTCGTCCATGATGCTCGATCTCGGTTCGGACATAGGGATAGGTCAGTTCAACGGTTGTCAGGATGTCCCACGCCGCTCGGTCGTGATGGCGAATGTGTTCGGCCACGGCGTACCCGTCAACGAAGGTCGAAGCACCACCCTTCACATCGGCATGCACGCACAAGAGGAGTTGTAGACCAGGCGCGAGCGCTCGATAGGGGAGATCGGTGTGGACCGCGAGCGGACGTTGGCTTTCCACTTCACTGATCGGCTCGAGCGTCGCCTCGATCTGCCATGTGACGCCATAGTTGCTGGCTTGGATTTGGCCAATCTGATGGGCGGCAGCAACCAGATGCTCCTCATCAGCAGGCACATCCTCTACGAGGGCAACGCCTACGGACACGAGCGCATCCAGCCAAGCCGACAAGGCAGGCTGGCTCCCGTCTTCTCCGAAGGCATCACGCCATGTCGCGGAGTGGATGTCACCCAGCGAGGAGGCGTCCCAAAGAGTGAGGTCGCCTGCCGGTTCGCTTGATTGACCACAAGCGTCGGCATGATCGGCGAGCCACTCCACCGACAGGAGTGAGGTGTGACCATCGCTGAACTGGACCTCAATCGCCTCTCCAGCATCGGGCCCACCACAAGCCGCAACGTTGGTGACCTGAAGCGCGGGATCAAAGGTCGTCGGATCTACCAGACGCTCGTTGGTCGCTGCCCGTCGACAGGTAGTGCACGGGCAGGCATCTCGAAGCAGAAGGGGATGGAACTGGATGATCTCTCCGTCGCCCAAGATCAGCGCGAGGAATCCATCATCACCGATCGCAACCGAAGCAAGGTCGTGAGCTCGTCCCGCGACGCTCATGAGTCATCTCGCTGCAAACTCGCTTTCAGGTGATGCTGGAGTGGTTGTCCGACTGCTGCCATATCGAGGTCATAGCTCATCGATGGGCCCTCGATCGTGAGCGAGCGAGTGACATGGTCAACTGGTCGAGCGGTTGCCGTGACCTGCACGGATGTCGTGGCCAACGCAATCGAGTACGAAGCAACACCGTCGACAACCGAACCGGCGAGCACGCCCTCATGCATCTCCACAATGCCGCTGGGCTGGGTCAGGATGAATTCGAGACCATCGGTGCCAACCGGCCTGATGAACCCCGTTTCTGCATGCAGCGGCAAGTTGGTGCCCGCGTCGCGTGTCTTTTGTGCGTAGGACAAAAACGGCTTGCCGACGTGACCGATCGTGACCTCTTCGAGATACTCGAATGATTCAATCGTCGGATAGCTGCCAGCACCATGGCCACGCCAAACACCAAGCAGGAAGGCGAGATGGGCTACGTCGTCATGAAGTGGGGGAAGACTCACGGGTGGAGTCTCGCGCACTGCTCAGCCGTTGATGTGCCTGCTCGCTCACTGGCTAGCGCCACATGTCCTCGAAGTTGGCGCGAAAGAACCGGTCTTGGACATCAGCCGGAAGCGACCCAACCTCGTTGTCGAACCGCCGAAGCGGATTTCGCCCGCCTTCGACGTGGGGGAAGTCCGAGGAGAACATGGCAACTTCTGGTCCGGCCTGTTCGATGATCCAGCCCGTCGGTTCGGTGGGATAGGGGGTCACCCGAACCTGACGTCGCACGTACTCAGATGGTCGAATCGACAGATTCTGGAGACGTTGTTCGTGTCGTTCGAACGCATCGAACGCCGACTCGAGTTGACGCATGAAACCGGGTAGCCACACCGCGCCGAGCTCGATTACGCCAATCTTGAGATTCGGGAAACGTTCGAGGACCCCGTCAAAGATGAGGAGCGAGAGCGCTTGCACCGGCGCTGAGGAGATCGCCATATAGCTGACCGACCGGA
Organism: uncultured Acidimicrobiales bacterium; assembly: GCA_937930695.1. GTDB lineage: Bacteria > Actinomycetota > Acidimicrobiia > Acidimicrobiales > SZUA-35 > CALEWY01. The sequence goes on from CALHCB010000061.1 coordinate 29,151, forward strand.
AATTTTCGCCGCCACCGTGGAAGTCAGGCTCGGGCGGCAGCCCGTTGTTGCGATGCTGAGGCGGCATCACCAAGTCTGGGGTCGCGACATGCATGAGCACCGGGACTCTTGCCTCCTGCGCCAGTGCCCAGACGGGATCGAATCCGACGTGGCTGGTCGCATGATGCTTGGGCATACGGTTCGGAATCAAGAGCGCCTTCGCTCCATGATTCAGCGCTTCCTCCGCTGCCGCTCTCGCTCCTTCGAAGGTCTGGAGTGGGATGTAGGCCACCCCGAGAAGGCGTTCGTCGACAGAACAGAAGTCGACGTGCGCCCGGTTTGCTGCGCTCGCGAGTTCATAGGTCATCTGCGGGTCATCACCATGCTCGATCTCCTCCAACATCGTGTTGAACACGGTCGGAAAAACCAATTGGCTCGCGAACCCCATCTCGTCCAATGCCAGCACCCGATCAGCCGGAAGGAACGAACCCGTGGCTCGCCAGTTCTTTCGCAGCATCAGCTCTGATGGGGCAGCCGCTCGATACTCCGGATCTGCATGAAGAGTCCGAGATTTCTCGATCTCCGCCAGCGTTGCTGAGATATCGCCGATGTCGAAGTGGTCAAGCGCGTAGCGCTGGACGGCCTCTGAGGCGTACGCCTCGATCCACTCCGGCGTCTCCATCACATGGGCATCGGCATCGTGGACGACACGGTCTTCTACGTATGGCATGGAACCGAGCCTGCCATCAGTGCCCGGTGGTGCTCAACTCCCCGGCATTCACGTCGGCATGTTCGAGGGTGCAAATCGATCGACGTAAGCGAGAAGATCATCACGATTCCGATGAAAACCTGGCTGAAGGATCAGCCGATCAACACCCATCTCGGCGTATCGCTCATAGTCGCCAGGACCAAGCTTGCGTTGCGGCGTGATGCTGATCTCCAGCGGTCCGAGCTCTGCCGGCCGGTCGACTTCAGCGCCAATTCGTTGAAGTCTGGCAACATCATCGGCCGCGGTCTCCGGGTCGCGCATGAATCCGTACCAGCCATGGCCCAGTTCGACGGCTCTGCGCAGCGCACGATCGCTGTGACCGCCGACAACGGTATGGATGCTGCCCTGTGGAGGTTTTGGATTGGCCGTCACCCCAGCGAACGACACGAAGTCGCCGGCAAAACTCACGGCGTCGCCGGACCACAACGTCCGCATCGCTCGAAGGTACTCGTCCGAACGCCGGCCACGGTCTCCCATGGGCGTGCTGCACGCCGTCATCTCCGGTTCGAGGTACCCGACACCCAGGCCGAAGAGCAATCGGCCATTCGAAAGGTGATCAACACTGGCCAAGCTCTTGGCCAGCACCGCCGGTTGCCGTTGGGGGAGGATGATGATGCCGGTCCCCAGCTTGATGCGGTCGGTGACCGCAGCGAGATAGCTGAGAGCGTTGGTCGAGTCCACAAAGTCGATCTCGGGTGCCGCTGGCGACGGCGGCGCCTGTGGGTCTGGCAGCACGATGTGTTCGCCCGTCCACACCGACTCATACCCAGCAGCTTCGGCGGCCTGCGCCACCTCGACCATGACCGCCGGGTCAGCCAGCGATCCCATGTTGATGTGGAAGATTCCGAGCTGGGGGGCCATGGCGAGATCCTTTGGAGGCGTCCGATATGTCGTTGTGAGCGAAGGCGCTCAGGCCACAAGACCTGTGACGACGTCCCATACTGCCCCGTCCACGGGGACAGGATCGAGTTGACGAACGGACCTCCCAGGAAGCCGGGCCCCCTCCTGCACCTCGATGGACGCGGCCAGCGCTTCGACTCGTTCGAGGAACACCGGTCCGCTGAACGCCCCCGGGTCGATCAGAAGGTAGAACTGGCCAAGATCGTGTGGTGCGCCCTCAGGCGTTTTGAGAGGCGGAACATCAACGCTCAGATTGCCGCCGGTGAGCGCCGCGGCGAGCACCTCGACCAGCAAGCCAATCCCGTATCCCTTGTACCCTCCGGCCGATTGCAGCGACCCAGCGAGCGCCTCATTCGCGTCCGTCGTTGGTTGACCGTCGGCATCGACAGCCCAGCCGAGTGGGATCGGTTCGTTCTTCTTCGAAGCCACCAAAATGGTGCCCAACGCGACGGCGCTGGTGGCGAAGTCGAATTGAAAGCTGATGCCACCGTTCCCATCGGGCACCGACATTGCAATCGGATTCGTGCCCAGGACAGCAGAAGACCCGCCGGGTGGAGCGACCCGAGGCGTGGCGTTCGTGGTGCCGATCGCGAGCAATCCGTGTTGAGCCAGACGTTCGGTGAAATAGCCGAGCGAGGTGCACGTATGGCTGTGTTCGATGGCGAATCCGCAGACGCCAACATCTTTCGCTGCCTCAACAGCGAGGTCCAACCCCGCATCGAAGGCGGGTTGAGCGAAGCCGAACTGAGCGTCGACGCGAATGGCTCCTGGTCGTTCGTGGTGCACGACCGGGACCACGGTTCCGTCGAGCCGGCCAGATTCCAGTTGCCGGCAATAACTCTCGACGTACGCGAGACCACAGATGATGTTGCCCCGTTCTTCGGCAACACGAACTGCCCGAGCCACCGCCGTTGCGGTTGGTTCATCGGCCCCGTGGAGTTGCAGCGCGGTGCGCGTCGTTCGCTCGATCTCGTCGAGCGGGATGTCGATGGTGGTCACAGCAATCCTCGGGTTGAGCGAATTGGGCGTGCGATGTGTCGCTACAGCGTCGCGTGGGGAAGGTTCTCGCGCAGACCGACAGGCGTCACCCGAACAAACTCTGCGTTGGCCCAGAACTGAGGAATCGTGCGGGCGTCGCTGTAGCTCATGCCGCTCTTCAGGCCGGCCATCAGTGTCCCGACCAAACGTCCGACCTCGCCCTTGTAGGGAACTGAGCCCTCGACTCCTTCGGGAGCCCGTTGCTCGAAGTACTCGTCGTCGATCTCTTCACCGGCTCGTTCGGCTCGGGCTTCGATGGCTTCGAAGCTCGCCATACCGCGTACCCGCTTGACCAAACCATTCGCTGAGGACTCGACGTCCCCAGGGCTTTCTTTCGTCCCGGCGAACATTGATCCGATCATCACGGTGTCCGCCCCTGCGGCGATGGCCTTGGCGATGTCGCCAGAGGTCTTGATGCCACCGTCAGCGATGACGGGAACCGACACGCCATGCACGTTCGCAATCGCCGTGAGCTGCGGCACTCCCACACCGGCAACGATCCGGGTCGTACAAACGCCTCCGGGTCCAACGCCCACCTTGATGGCATCAGCACCGGCGGCAACCAGATCTTCGGCTCCATCTCGGGTCGCGACGTTGCCAGCGATCAACTGGCACTCGGGCAGGGCGTCCTTGAGCGCCTTGCAGGCGTCAAGGGAATGCTCGGCGTGACCATGTGCGATGTCGAGGACGAGCACGTCACAGCCTGCGGCGACCAATGCTCGAGCTCGCTCCAAACCGTCGTGGTCGGTACCGATCGCGGCGCCAACGACAAAATCGGGCGATTCGTTCTTGACCTTCTCGATCATCGCTGCCTGGGCTTCGATAGGGAGGAAGCGATGGATGATGCCGGCGCCGCCAAGGCGAGCCATCGCGAGCGCCATCTCGTCTTCACACACGGTGTCCATGTTGGCCGCGAGCACCGGCAGACCAATTTCGATCTTCGTCGTCAGCCGAGTACGCAGCGAGACATCTTGGCGACTTCGGATGGACGACCGCTTCGGGACGAGCAACACGTCGTCAAACGTGAGACCTGTCTGGATCCGGTCGAGAGCACTTTGGGATTCGGTCACGGGTCGCACTCTATTGGTTCGGCCGGTTCGGGATAGTGTCGCTCCATGGGATTTGATGGCGAGTACGAAGCAAGCACATGGGGTTGGGTTGCCGACCAGGTCGAGGCCTACGAGGCTTCCAACGGAGCCGAGGCCAACACGCTCCGTGATACCGGAATACCGATCATGATCATCACGACGGTGGGTCACAAGAGTGGCAAGGTTCGCAAGGTGCCGCTGATGCGTGTGGAACACGAGGGCGAGTATGCGATCATCGCCTCGAAGGGCGGGGCTCCCGCCCACCCGGGCTGGTACCACAACCTCATGGCCGATCCGAACATTCTTGTGCAGGATGGCCCGGCCCCGTTCGAGACCGACGTTCGCATTGTCACTGGTGAGGAGCGTGCCGCATGGTGGGAGCGCGCCGTTGCCGTATTTCCGCCCTACGCCGAATACCAAGAGAAGACCGACCGAGAGATCCCGGTCTTCGTCTCGAGAGCAGCGGGGCAGTGAACCAGGTGATCCAGAACGAATCTGCCGACGCTCGACGCCTTGTCGTCGAAGCAGTTGCCGCAGCGGCAGAGCTGATGAAGCGACCCGTCGTCGCAGCCAAATGGGACGAGCCCTCGGCGCTTGAAGGAATGACCGTCGGCTCACTGGCCGCCCACCTCGTGCGCGCTGCAGGCGCCACCATTGCCTATCTCGACCGCACGGACCCGACGGCTCGCCCGGAGAACGAACTGCTCACGCCCATCACGTATTTCCATGCCGCGGTCGACGCACCGATTCATGACCAGATCAAAGATGTTTCGGCGACTGAAGCACAGATTGGGCATTCAGCCACGGTCGAGAAGTGCGAGCAGCTGGTGACGACGCTGGCCACTCGATTCGCCGAAGAACCGGTGGAGCGATTGGTCGGTGCACTCGGAGGCCGCATGTTGACCCTCGATGACTTCTGTCGAACCCGCATGATCGAAGTCTTGATGCACCTCGATGATTTGGCCGCCAGCGTTGGCGAACCAACGCCGGATACAGACCGGGCGGGCATCGACACCGTCATCGAGATCGTGATGGGTATCGCTCGTCACCAGAAGGGCGATTGGGCTGTAGTGCATGCACTCGCCAGAAGCGAGCGCCCCGACGCGGCTGACGTTTTCCCTGTCTTCTGAGCCCAGATCACGTTGAGCCAGATGACGTTGGAAGGGCAATTCGCCTGTGTGGGTAGCGATCACGCTCCTCGCGACATGTTTCCAAATACTCCGCACCTCTGAGCAGCACCGACTTCGCGGGCTGCTCGGGGTGGCGGAAGCTGGATACGTTCGCTTCGTCTACGCCCTTCCTGTTGTCGCGACGGCGACGGCACTCTGGATGTCCGCTGGACCAGGAACCCTTCCATCGCTGAACACTAGGTTTTTCGTATCGCTCCTGGTCGGGGGATCAGCACAGATTCTGGCCACCATGGCGCTGCTTCATGCCTTCCGCATCAGGGACTTCGCGGTGGGCACGTTGTACTCAAAGACTGAACCCATCTTTGTCGGATCAGGTTCCGCCCTCTTCCTGGGCGAAGCGCTGCCCCTGTGGAGTTGGATCGGGATCGTGATCTGCCTCGCGGGTGTCGGCTGGCTTGCGAGCGGCGGTCGCCGCGACACGCTGAAGTTCGAGAAGGCCGCCGTGTTTGGCTCCATCGCCGGGCTTGGGTTCGGCACCGCCGCGGTCGGTATTCGTTCTGCATCGACCGCCATCAATGGAACCGTGGTCGACAGGGCCATGATCACCTTGTGCGTCATGCTGGCGATACAAACCGTGATCCAGGGCACTGCGCTCGCCCTCTCGCCCTCGTCGTCCTTGCGCAGAGTCGCTGGTGCGTGGAGAAACGCAATCGGCGTCGCGCTGTTGTCGCTCGCCGGTTCATTCAGTTGGGCGATCGCCATCACGCTGGAGAACGCCGCCCGGGTTCGAACACTTGCCCAGATCGAGATCGTGATGGCGTTTGCGATCGGGGTGATCGTTCATCGCGAAACCCATAAGCGAAGTGAATACATCGCCAGCATGGTGGCCGGCGCCGGAATCTTGCTCCTGCTCCTCAGCTGACGCCTAGTGCCGTTCGCGAAGGAGCACTTCTTGGGCGATCGAAGCAACGTGGGTTCCGTCGGCAGCGAACAAGTTGCCGACCGTCATGCCTCGTGCCCCGCGCAGACCGTGGCAGTCCCATTGGTAGAGATGCCACTCGTCAGCACGGATTGGCCGATGGAACCACATGGCGTGATCCAGGCTCGCACCCATGAAGGTTTCGTTGTATTTCTCAGGACTGACCTGGACCGGGTGAATACTGCGAGCTGCGTTGAACTGCACGGTGTCGGAAGTAAACGCCAGTCCGCAGGTGTGAAGCCGGGGGTCATCAGGCAGATCGTCGATGATCTTGACCCAACCCATCGATTGTCCGGCACCCGGATAGCTCACAAGTGGACGTCGTTCCATGATCCATGGCCAGTCGTCCGCTCGGGGACTCAAATCGTTGGGATCTGGGGCGAGGGGCATCCTTGCCGTCTGCACCTCGGCGTCTTCTTCGAACTTCTGAAATGAGCACGACAGGTGCAAGATGGCGCCGCCTGACTGGCGAGCCACCACGGCTCGTGTGCAGAACGTTCGGCCATCACGCAACCGATCCACTTCGAATCGCACCGGCTCATCGAGTGTCCCGCCTCGGATGAAGTAGGCATGGAGCGAGTGAGGATGACGATCGCCTTCGACCGTCTTCATGGCCGCCCACAATGCCTGGGCCACCACCTGTCCGCCGTAGATCCTGCCCCACGAGTACTCAGCGCTCGTTCCGACCCACGTGTCGGGTCCATGATCCTCAAGAGTCATGAGCGAGAGAAAGTCGGTCGGGTGAGTACCCGTGGGATAGGCCGTCATCTTGGGTCCTAGAAGTTGTCGATGATCTGGTTCAGCGTTGTGCTTGGGCGCATCGCAGCCACGGCCAGCTCATCGTTGGGGTAGTAGTAGCCGCCGACATCCATTGCCGGACCCTGGACTCCGTTGAGTTCGCCAACGATGGTGGCCTCGTTTGCGGCGAGTGCTTCAGCCAGCGGTTGGAAGGTCGCTGCCAGTTCGGCGTCTGCGGATTGCGCTGCGAGTTCCTGCGCCCAATAGAGCGCAAGGTAGAAGTGGCTACCTCGGTTGTCGAGTTCGTTCACTTTGCGAGATGGTGACTTGCCCGAATCGAGCAACGTTCCCGTGGCTGCATCGAGTGCATCAGCCAGGACCTGGGCAACGGGGTTGGCGGCCGCGGTGGCAATGTGTTCGAGAGAAACGGCGAGGGCGAGGAACTCCCCGAGGGAGTCCCAACGAAGATGGTTCTCTTTTTCGAACTGCTGCACGTGCTTGGGGGCCGAGCCGCCTGCACCGGTCTCGAATAGGCCACCACCGTTCATCAACGGAACGATCGAAAGCATCTTGGCGCTCGTACCGAGCTCCAAGATCGGAAACAGGTCAGTGAGGTAGTCACGAAGCACATTGCCCGTGACCGAGATCGTGTCCTCGCCATTCTTGGTTCGCTCGAGGGTGTAGCGCGTTGCATCGGCGACGTTCATGATCTCGATCTGGAGTCCATCGGTGTCGTGCTCACCCAGGTAGTTGTTGACCTTGGTGATGAGCTGCGCATCGTGGGCTCGAGCGGCATCGAGCCAGAAGACGGCGGGTGCGCCCATGGCCCGAGCACGGGTGACAGCCAACTTGACCCAGTCCTGAACCGGCAGATCTTTGACGGTGCACATCCGCCAGATGTCACCCTCGGCTACCTCGTGCTCCATCAGCGTCGTGCCCGCATTATCGACGATACGCACGGTGCCCGCCGCCTCGAGCTCGAACGTCTTGTCGTGGGATCCGTACTCTTCGGCCTTCTGGGCCATGAGGCCGACGTTCGGCACGGTTCCCATTGTTGTGGGATCGAAGGCACCGTTGGCCTTGCAGAAGTCCACGGTCTCCGAATACAGCGAGGCGTAGCTGGAGTCAGGAATCACGGCGAGCGTGTCCTGCTGCTCACCTTCGGCGTTCCACATCTGCCCGGAGGTGCGGATCATCGCTGGCATGGACGCATCGATGATCACATCGGACGGCACGTGAAGGTTGGTGATGCCGCGATCAGAATCGACCATGGCGAGCGACGGGCCATTCTCATAGCCAGCAGCAATCGCGGCCTCGATCGCAGCCTTGGCATCGGCCGGGAGTTCTTCGATGGCGTCCAGCAAATTGCCGAGCCCGTTGTTGACGTTGGCTCCTGCCGCATCGAGCGCCGCTCCATGCTCGTTGAACAGATCGTGGAAGAACGCCCGAACCCCGTGTCCGAAGATGATCGGATCCGACACCTTCATCATCGTGGCCTTGAGGTGGAAGGAGAAGAGCACGTTCGATGCCTTGGCTGCCGCGACCTGCTCCTGCAGGAACGACAGCAGTGCTGCCCGGCTCATGAACGTGCCATCGACAACCTCGCCGGCGAGCACGGCAACGCCGTCTTTGAGGACGGAGACCGAACCATCGGCGCCGACGTGTTCGATGCGAACTGCGCCATCAGCAGCGATGGTCACCGACTTTTCGTTCGAGCGGAAGTCGCCGTCTGACATGGTCGCCACGCTGGTGGCGGAGTCCGGCGACCACGCACCCATCGAGTGAGGGTTCTTCTGGGCGTACTGCTTGACCGCTTTGGGCGCTCGGCGATCCGAGTTGCCTTCACGGAGCACGGGATTCACTGCCGATCCCTTCACCTTGTCGTACCGAGCCTGAATGTCACGCTCTTCATCGGTCTCGGGCTCATCCGGATAATCGGGGAGCGCAATGCCCTTGGCTTGGAGTTCTTCGATCGTGTCCTTGAGCTGAGGGACCGAAGCGCTGATGTTCGGCAGCTTGATGATGTTGGCCATCGGGTCCTGGGTCAGGGCGCCGAGTTCGGCCAGCGCATCGGCCTGGCGCTGATCCTCGGGAAGCATGTCGCTGAAGGTGGCAACGATCCGACCAGCGAGCGAAATATCGCGGGTTTCCACTGCGACACCGGCCCGGCCGGTAAAGGCCTCGATGATCGGCAACAGGGATCGGGTCGCCAGGGCGGGTGCTTCGTCGGTATGGGTGTAGATGATCTTGGCAGTCACCCCAGGGAGGCTAGCCACTAGCGTCTGCTCGTGGTCACTTCACGCATCGAGTCAATAACGACGTTCGCCACCGCACCACCGAGTGGGATCGGCGGGTCGTTCTGGATCCTGGTGAAGGTCACGACGAGCGACGGCGTCACCGGCATCGGGGAGTGCTACGGGATTCCCTTCTCGCCGAGCATTGCCCGTGCCATGGTCGAGGACACCTTTGACCGGTTCATCGCCGGATCGAGGCCGGACGACATCGAGACCATGTTCCGGCGGGTCTACTCCGCAGGGTTCACCCAACGGCCTGACCCCACCATGATGAGCGTGTTCTCGGGAATCGAGATGGCCATTTGGGACATCAGAGGCAAGCAGCTCGATCGTCCGGTGTACGACCTACTCGGTGGAAGGTTCCACGAGCGCCTCCGTGCCTACACCTATCTGTACCCACGAGCAGTTCACGATCCATCGCTGGCCCATCTCGATGTGGCCGATGTCTACCACGACCCCGAAGAAGCAGCGACCCGTGCTCTGGAGTACGTCGAACAGGGCTGGACCGCGGTCAAGCAAGACCCGGCTGGACCCTACGGGTTCCAGGGAGGTCGAGAGCTCTCACTGTTTGAACTCGATCGAGCCGAGGCCAATGTTGCGGCCATCCGAGAAGCTGTCGGCGACCGGGCAGACATCCTCTTCGGCACGCACGGACAGATGACGACGGGGTCAGCGATTCGCCTTGCTCGACGACTGGAGCAGTTCGATCCTCTGTGGTTCGAGGAACCCTGCCCCCCGGATCAAGTCGCCGCCCTCGGCGAGGTTGCGCGCTCCACGACAATTCCTGTCTCGACGGGGGAGCGGCTCACGACTCGGCAGGAGTTTCACGAGGTGCTCAAGGCGGGAGTCCGGATCGTGCAGCCCGACATCGGCAGGTCCGGTGGCATCTGGGAAACCAAGAAGATCGCGGTCCTCACCGAATTATTCAACGCCCAGATGGCGCCGCATATTTATTGCGGACCGGTCGCCCACGCCGCGGCAGCCCACGTTGCCTTCTCGAGCCCCAGCTTTCTCATCATCGAGACCATCCAAACGCCGTTCCACGATGCCGTGATCAACAATCGACCTCTGGAATGGGAGGACGGCTTCCTGCTCGCGCCAACGGGGCCAGGACTCGGCATAGAACTTGACGAGGCCGTCCTCGCTGCCCATCCGGCGTCTGATGGCGGGCGTCTTCATTTGGAGATGGCACAAACCGTGTTGAGCTCGGACAACCGAGCGACGATCGGTGAGCTCGAGGGCTGAGTTGCTTAGGCGGCGTCCCGAGGGCCATGGGTCATCACACGGCTTGGCAGATCGTGTCCCACCGCAGCGGCGAGCGCTGGCCCACACGCCAGGAGCTTCGTGAGATCAACACCCGTCGCTGTACCTGCATCGTTGAGCACGTGCACGAGGTCTTCCGTCGCAAGGTTTCCGCCGGCGCCCTGTGCAAACGGGGACCCACCGAGTCCGCCAAGGGCGGTGTCGAAACGGGTCACACCAAGTCCGATGGCGTGCCAAGCGTTGACCAGGGCGGTTCCTCGGGTGTCGTGCAGATGCAGACCGACCTCGTTCCCAACTGCGCCGATCACTCGCTCGATCCGCGCCGGCGTCGCCATGCCGGTTGTGTCTGCCAACGTGAAGGTGGCGACACCTGAAGAGCGCAGCGCCTCCATCAAGTCGGGAACGGTCGCAGTTGGCTGGTCGCCGGTATAGGGAGAGCCAAAGACGCACGACAGCACAGCATCTACGGGTCGGCCATCGGCAACGGTGATGATCTCGCTGATCGCAGCGATCGACTCGTCGACCGTTCTGTTGATGTTTTTTTCGTTGTAGACCGGACAGGCAGAGATGGTGACCGTGATCGCATCGACATCCGCCTCAACCGCGAATTCAGCGCCACGCCGGTTCGGAACGAGTCCCCAGTAGGTCACGTCTGAGCGCCGGTCGATCTGGGCCATGACGGCCCCTGGCTCGGCCATCTGGGGGACCGCTTTGGGCGAGACGAACGACACCGCCTCGATATCGGTGAGCCCCGCATTCGCCAGTCCGTTGATCAGCTCGATCCGCTCGGAGATGGAGACCGGGTTCTCCGCTTGGAGTCCGTCTCGAGGGCCGACGTCACGAATTTTCACATTCACCGAGAGCACCATAGTTGGCTGTTTTCCGGGCCGGAACGCTGGTCGGACAACCAACTCTTGCGCGATGGGCATATTTGTTGGTTTGGTGGCCTAGGATGTGGAGTGGGCAAGGCAATTGGTCTTGCGCTAAAGGAAAGCAGTACAATGCAGGGAACAGTAAAATTCTTCAACAGTGAAAAAGGCTTCGGCTTCATCTCCCGTGACGGAGGTGACGATGTCTTCGTTCACTACTCAAACATTGCTGGCGACGGTTACAAGTCGCTCGACGAGGGCCAGACCGTCGAATTCGACATCGCTCCGGGCCGCAAGGGCGAGGAAGCTCAGAACGTCCGAGTCATCTGAGCGGACACTCTCAATGATTGCCGCCGTCCTTCGGGTCGGCGGCTTTCGTCGTTTTGGGGACGTGTCTTCGCCGCTCTCAGCGGCCGAGAGATGGCAATGGGTTCCGGATGGTTGACGCCACAACCGCGAGCGCAAAGGCCACGACAACCATGACGGTCACCGCTGGCCCGAAGCCGCTCGCATCCGCCACGATGCCGATCATTACGGGACCCGTCACGCCTCCGACCTCTCCCGCGGTGAAGTACAAGGCGGACGCCCCCGCCATGTTGGCGGGACCGACGTCGTCGGAGTCCATCAAGAAGAGCATCGCGACCGGCAATACCGAGGACCGCATGGCGCCATAGATCAGAATTCCACCGGCAGTGGCTGGCGACCACGCGAGGGCCAACGGAACCAAACCGATGCCGAGCAGCGCATATGCCGAGATCAGAAGCAATCGACGGCGCTCGGGCGTCGCGGCGCGGGGTACCAGAACTCCTGCCGCGAGGCCAGGGATACTCGTGAAGGCGGCCCACGCTCCCGCCTCGGTGGGCGACAATCCATGGTCCACCAGAACCTCCGGCAACCAGGACCCGATGCCGTGGTTCACGAAGAATGTGAAAACGGCCAGGACGAGAATGGTTCGGACGAGCGGGACCTGTAAAAGGGCTCGTGAGGAGACTCGACCAATTTGGGGCCGAGCCCATGGGTCCTGCATGTCGGTCGGAGGTCGATGCGTCACCACCATCCAGATCACGGCAGCGACCAGCGCTCCGCAGGCGTAGGTGGCAACAACGAACCTCCATTGATCGCCGAATGCGGGCATCAGGATTGCGTTCGCAGAAAGAAGGGTCACCATCGAGCCCACTACTGGCCCGCTCACGGCGATCCCTGTCGCCATGCCGCGTTCGGCTCCCGAGAACCATTTGCTCACCAGCGTTGGGGCGCCGATCGATACCAGTGGCCCACCGAGCCCGAAGAGGCCGACTGCCAGCATCAGCGTGCCCCAGCCGGGGGCCAACGAACGCAGCAGCCCGGATGAGGCGATCAGGAGCGATCCCACGAAGAGGCCGTAGCGAAGGCCAAACCGATCAAGGAACTTGCCTGCTGGGACCGCGGCGAACAGATACACGAACTGCCAGGTGCCGAGCACAGTTCCCATCTGAGAACGAGTCATCCCGAGGTCGGCGTTGATCGTGCCAACCAGGGGCGACAACGATGCTGCGACCAAGCCGAACCCGATGTACATGCTCGCCACCGCGGCGAGTAGCCACCAGCGATACGACGATGTCGGGCCGGTTTCGGTCAACCGATTCTGCGTTCGAAATGTATGGCTGTCATGGACGGAGTGGACACAACGCCGCGCTCAGAGTCAAAACGGAAGATCGAGTGACGTCGCGTTACTGTGGCCGAAAATCGAGAGGACCCTTCCCCATGCCATTTCGCCTTGCCAACGTCGACGGTCGTGCTGCCCTAGCCACCGAGACGCACTACTTCGATCTCGAGTCACTCAGCGACGGCGCGTTCAGCAGTGATCCAATGGAGGCAATCAGCCGTTCCGATGAGATGTCCGCTCTCTCCGCTGGGCTGAACGCAGCGACGCCGACCGGGCCGCTTGACGGTGCAGCGTTGGAAAGTCCTGTGCCCCGACCCCAAAAGGCATTCGGCATCGGACTGAACTATCGAGCGCATGCAGTCGAGTCGAACATGGACATACCTGACGCTCCACTCATCTTCGCGAAATATCCCTCCTGCATCGTGGGACCTCACGCCACCGTGGAGCTGCGAAGCGATGGAGTCGACTATGAAGTGGAACTCGTGGCTGTCATCGGAAAAAGGTGCAAGGACGTCGCTGTTGCCGACGCGTGGAATCATGTTGCCGGTCTCACTGCCGGTCAGGATATTTCTGATCGACCTGCACAATTCATGGCGAAGCCGCCCCAGTTCGGTGCTGCAAAGTCGATGGACACGTTCGGTCCAATGGGTCCCGTCATGGTCTCGACCGACTCCTTCGAGAATCCCGATGACCTCGCGCTCACCTGTGCGATCAACGGGGAGATGCGCCAAGACTCTCGTTCGAACGACCTGATATTCGACATTCCGAGCCTCATCAGCACGCTGAGTCACATGATGACACTCGAAGTTGGCGACGTGATCTTCACTGGTACACCAGCGGGCGTTGGTTTTGCCCAGGGCAAGCCGCTCGTCGATGGCGACATCATCACCACCTGGGTCGAAGGAATCGGCACCATGACCAACCCGTGTGTACGGGTGAGTGACTGGCAATAGCGACGTGGAGCGGCCTCTGACCCCCGACTTCTACGACTACCCGTGGACGCCGCCATCAGATGTGGTCGTTGATGGTGACTTCCTGAGTATCAGGTGGGCAGACGGAGCTGAGCTGGTTGCCTACAAGCAATGGCTCCGAGAGAACGAGGTTGGCGGCGGGGGAGTCGACGTTGCGACTCGGGAAGGGCTCATCGATCCAGCGCACATCGACGACACCTTGCAGATCAGGGAGGCCAGAATCGACGCTACCGGCGTCGTCGAAGTCCACTGGTACCCAGATGACGTTCTCGGCCGCTATCACCCTGGGTGGCTTCGACACATCGCCGATGGCTCTCATCGTCCCGAAAGTTGGCTGTCTGATCCCGTTGCCTGGACATCAGCGGAACTGGCCGAACCTCCAACCCATCCTGCCGATGCCTTGGAGTCAGCTCTCCCACGGTTGGCGTTGGTGCAAGATCTCATGCGTTATGGCTTCGTCCGCCTACGGGGCTGCCCAACCGATTCGGACCACCTCGCCAAACTGGCGGGTCACTTTGGCCCACTGCGCGACACCAACTTCGGTCGGGTCTGGGATGTCAAGGCCGACATCGATCCCACGAGCACTGCAAACACCGGACTGCGCCTCGGTCCCCACACCGATTTGCCGACGCGCGAGGCGCCACCGGGATTCCAGATGCTCCATTGCGTGATCAACTCGACATCGGGCGGGTACTCAGAAATGGCTGATGGGCTCGCGGTGGCCAATCGGCTCCGGGCCATGGATCCTGACGCCCACGACATTCTGACTACTCGGCGCTGGATCTTCTTCAACCGTGGCGCAGAAATCGATCATCGCTGGTCGGGTCCGCTCATCGACCATGGCGTGCCGGGTTCCCCGTTGACGTTTCGAGCGTTCTATCCCGTTCGAGCCTTTCCGGACATGCCGGCGGACGACGTGCCAAAGGCATACGCAGCGATGCGACAGTTCTCCCACATTGCCGCCAGCCCAGAATTCCAGGTGGCATCTCGATTCGAACCTGGCGACGTCGTGATGTTCGACAATCGCCGCGTGTTACACGGCCGCGGCGCCTATGACCCGTCTGCCGGATCACGCCATCTTCGCGGTTGCTATCTGGATCATGATGATGTGAGATCGACCGCCCGCGTCTGGGCTCGACGAGCCACAATCCCCCCAGCAGGAGCCGCTGCCAATGTCATCTGAAGAACTACCAGGGACCTACACCGTGTCGTGGACGGACATGGCTTCGGGGACACAGGCCGACTACGAAATGTTGACGCCTGCGTTCGAACACCATGCACGAGCCGCTCTGGTCCCCAATCTTCTCGGCATGCTTGATCTGCTGAAGGGCCCAACGCTGGGGTACCAGGTGGATCGCTACGAGCACTCGCTCCAGTCGGCGAGCCGAGCGCTCCGCAACGATGAGTCAGTCGACCTCGTGGTCGGTGCGCTGCTTCACGACGTTGCAGACGGATTTGCACCGGAGAACCACAGCGAAGCCGCCGCTGCATTGCTCGCTCCGTACGTCGATGAACAAACGCACTGGGTGATCAAGCATCACGGGATCTTTCAGGGGTACTACTACTTCCACCATCTGGGGGGAGACCGAGATGCCCGAAGTCTCTACGCCGAGTCGCCGCACTTCGACGCGTGTGTCCAGTTCTGCGCGGAGTACGACCAGAACTGCTTTGACCCAAGCTACACATCGCTCCCCATCGAGGAATTTCGCCCGCTACTCGATGAGGTGTTCAGCCGGCCATCTCGAGTCCCCGGCGTCGCACCTGCTCGGGAGAACTAGAAAAGTCGATCTTGCACGGCAACCTCTTGCGCCGCGCCTGACTTCGCGCTGAGCCCATGACCGAAGAGTGGCTTGATGTTGACCACGAAGGTGTCTCTGCCAACCTCTACCTCACCCGCCTCGTTTTCGCTGAGTCGAACGAACGCGATCGCGGAGCCGCAGACCCCAACGACGCGAAGGTGATGCTGACCGTCCCGCAGGTCGAGGGGATATTCATGGACGTCATCCCACAACGCATCAGACGCCGTCGGGTTTCGCCACATTTCGTTTGTCAACGAGATCCCGGCGCGTGTAGCGGCTTCGCGGTCGGCTTCGATCAATCCGTGGACCAGGCCAACGCATTCCTCGAGCTGTCGAGTCATCTGGTCGTCGGTGATCGGTTGAGCATGACCGGACACCTTTCGGCTCATTGAAACCGATTGAGGAATCGAGCATTGCTTGGTCACTAGATCCTCGATGACGCGAATCGTGACGCCGTCGCGAGCATCAGCGACGAACCTTGCCTGCCAGGCCCCCTGTTCGAGCAGTCGGGTGATCGATCGCGTTGCCGTCGAGGTTCCGACCTTGATCGATCCATCCCGAAAGGCCGCCAGATACAACCGGTTGGGCTGGTCGAGGTGCCGAACCATCTCGGGATCACTCGTCTCACGCTGGTGCGCGTGGTGAAGGGCGCCTGCGAACAGCGCGTTCTTCACTGAACAACTGGTGCACGTCGGACGGTCACGTTCGGGAAGCTCGCGGCACGGTTCATCCGATGAGCCTGGCCCACTCGATCCGAGGCACCAGCGGCGGGCAAGGCGATCGCGATGAAACGATGCCTGGAATCCAATCAACAGTTCATCGGCTGGCGGAAGTGTGTTCCGACGGACCCGCAGAATCGGTGTAGCCGATGCCCATGTCAGCCCGACAATCGTCATGTCACCCGGAACCAACCCCACATCTTGACTCTACGACGGTCACCTACCGACCCGACGATGTACTGAGACCAACGTCACGCCGCCACTGTTCACCAGCCAACGGAGCAATATCTCGTCGATTTCTATTGTGACCTTCACACCGTTCTGAGGAGGACCCATGACCATGACATCGAGCCACACCCCGACCGAAACAGCTCGGCCCGCACGAGTCATCACCTCGACACGGGCCCTACTCGGCGGCTGTGTGATTGCGGTCGCCGTCGCCTCAGCATTTGGTCTTCGTTCCATCCAAGGCAACCCCACGTCCGCGACACCGACCACTGCCGAAGCTTCCGAGAGTGTTCTGGTGGGAGATACACCGACACAAACCCCGAACGCCCAAGGGGACGAGGTATCTGCTGAGCAGTCGGTTGGTCTCGGGTCGAGCCTCGCTGAGGCGAACACAGGCTCGACAACGACAAGCCAGGAGCCGACTGCCGCCGAAGCCAACCTCGCTCCAGACACCGACGCTGAGGCGCTCTCCCGACCACCTCAGACCAGCCCCCCGACGCCAAGCGGACACAAGTCAGAGAGCAACCACGCGTCGTCGCCAGCCGACACTCCCCGGGAAGATGTTGCCACGCCGCCTACCACCGAGCGGGCTGCAGTACCGACAACGCCCCCGACGACGGCATCAGCACCGGAGCCAACGGTCGCCGAACCAGCAGCCCCCGAATCAAGCGAACCGACTCCTGACACTGCTCCAGAAGACCCGGTCGGTCCCGTCGATGCCTCTCCAGGGCTCACATTGCCGCCTGGCTTGGTTGAGCCTCCAGTGGTCTCCCTGGACCAAGACCCAGTGCTTCCCCTCACCACTCCCGAAACCATTCCGCTGCCGACCTTGGAGACGATTCCCGGCCTGAGCCCGATCCCGAGCCTCGTGACCACGCCGGAACTCGGTGGCGGGCTTGGCGGAAACCTCGGCCTGGGAGGCTGAGAAAATTGTCTGAGGGAGGCAAGAATCTCCTAGCGTCGCCACGTGAATCAAGCCCACCATCCCGACAACCGACCCTCCTGGGTTGACGTTCCCGCAAACCGACTTCTGGCACGAGGTCACATGGCAGGAGACCTCCTGGAGGCCTACGACTGGGAAGTCACCGAGGAGCGAGCGGGTTTCCTTCGCATCTCGGCCCACCTGCCGGCCCATGTACGGAACCCGAGAAACCAGCTCTTCGGAGGGTTCACCCCGACCTATGTCGACTTGGTGTCGCTCTTCACTGTTCGAGCCGGGCCTGGTCGGCTCGACCCGAAGGTTGCCAGGGGCTGGATGGCCACGGTCAACATGCGAATCGACTATTTCGAACCGATCCGAGGACCCAGGTTCGACATCGTGGGCGAACTTGAGCATGTTCGAGGTCGTACCAGTCTGGTTTCGACCAAGATGTATGACGACGACACACTCGCCGCCCACGCAATCACCACGCTGCGGTCGCTCCCCGAACCGAACTAACGCTGTGGTACCGGGTGCTCAGCGAGGGGTGAACGCCGCTGGTAGGTGCTTGACCCCGTGGATGAAGCTCGAAGCGAGCAGATCCGGTTCACCAGTGGCATGAATGTCCGGTACGCGATCGAAGAGTTCCTTGAACATCACCATGATCTCTCGACGGGCCAGGTGCGCTCCGAGGCAGAAGTGAGGTCCAGGGCCGCCGAACCCGCAATGCGGATTCGGGTCCCGACGAACGTCGAATGAGTACGGATCCTCAAACACGTCTTCGTCGCGATTCGCGGCGAGATAGAACATGGCGAGCTTGTCTCCGGCCTTGATATCGCTGCCGCCAACGTTGACATCCTCGAGCGCAGTTCTGCGCATGTAGGTGACTGGACTCGCCAGGCGAACGATTTCCTCGACTGCGGTCGGTCCAACGCCCTCGAAATCAGCCTGCCAGATATCGCGTTGTTCCGGGTTCTTCGTCAGGTATTCCAGTCCCCATGAGATGGCGTTACGTGTGGTTTCGTTTCCTGCCACTACCAAAAGAATGAAGAAGGAGGCGATGTCTCCGTAGCTCAACTTCTCACCGTCGACCTCTGCATTCACGAGAATCGTGGTGAGGTCATCGTCTTCGTTTGCCCCGGTGCTGGCCTCGTCTTTGGCCTGCGCCACGGTGGTCATCAACTCAGCGAGGGCCCCGCCAGCCGTGAGGATCGCAGTGAGCACGTCGCCCTCATCCGGAACATATTCCGGATCGCCTGCGCCCAGAATCACGTTGGTCTGATCGAACACGAAATCCAGCTCCGACTCAGGAATAGCCATCAAGTCACACACGATCTTGAGTGGCAATCGGGCTGCGACGTCGACTACGAAGTCGCACTCCTCCTTGGCCATGAGATCGTCGACGATCTTGGCTGCTTGCACGTGCACGCCGTCTTCGAGCTGCTTCAACTTTCGGGGCGTGAATCCCGCAGAGACGAGCTTGCGGAGTCGAGCGTGGCGAGGATCGTCCAGTGCAATCATGGATGAGAAGAACTCGTTGAACTCCGCAGGAGCGTCGAGCATCGTGATTCCTGATGCCGAAGAGAACACCTGAGGGTTCTTCGACGCTTGAAGAATGTCGGCGTGACGGGTCAGAATCCACCCTCCCGGTCCCGTCGGGATGAGATCAGGAACCTGAGACGGTTCCTCTGCCACGAAGACCGGCGGTTGAGACCGAAGTGTCGCGAGGTCAGCCTCGATGTCCGCTTGATCTCGAGTCCAGAACGACCTCGGAATCGGGTTCGGTACGGCGTTGGACGTCTCCAGCGTGGTCATGGCAAGAGCGTAAGTGCTCAGCGCAACGAATGGCCAGATGGCCCAGGATCTGCAGAAACAGACCCGCCAGAATGGTTGGTGGCGGCTCAACTGCATCCAGACTTCGTGTCTGCACGAATAAGACGATGAGCCGTCGATTGGAGGATCCGTGGCAACACATACATGGGAACAGCACGACTGGCCATCGAGCCATGAGCCCCTCTTCGGGATGCACTCCCGGGCGATCGGCCTCATTCCGCTCGATCAGCAACGCCTGTCCGTCGACATCGATCGGGCGCTCACGTTGCCGTTCAACCGCGGCTACTCAGACTTCGCCCGTGGGAACCCCGGCTGGCAAAACTGTGTTCTGATGAACAACACGGGCGATCCAGCGGATCAGGTCTTCGGCGGCTACGACGGGGCGGCGATGCCGACACCGCTGCTCCATGAGCTTCCCTACTTCGCCGAACTCATCCGCACGACCTTCAAACCAGATTTCCTGAAGTGGGCGCGAATCTTTCTCTGCGAGGACGGAATGCTCATTCCGCACCGCGACTACCTGGATCTTCCCGAGGATGAGTTCACCCGTGTGCACATCGCGCTCAAACTCGGAGCGGCGTCCCTTCATTCCGAAGAGGACCGAGTCTTCCGGATGCGCCAGGGTGAGGTGTGGTTCATCGACGGGAAAGTGGCTCACTCTGCTGCGAGCTATGACGGCGAACCACGCATCTACCTCACCTGTGACTTCGAGTCTGGTGTGGCGTTCGAAGATCTCTTTGTCGATCCCGCCTACGCCCGCGACGACATCGAGCCAGATTTCGTCCAACGCCCTCCGCTGCCCGATGACTTCGACACCGTGATCGACGGCATCTCCGCACTCCTCGACGTCGACACCCTCAGTGACACGATCGCAGTGCTCTCCAAGATGCACTACACCCACGAAGCGGATTGCGCCGACACCTACGAATGGCTCATCGATGCAGCCGTCCGCAGCGGTGACGAACAACTCATCACGGCGGCCGTCGAACGTCGGTCGTTCTTCCTCGGCGTGTGAACCGACCTGTGACGTTCTCGCTCATCAGCGACGGCATTGATCACCACGCGGATGTCCGACCCGACCATCCGGCCGTCCGCTGTGGCGATCGGGCGCTCAGCTATCGAGAGCTACAAAAGGCAACGAACCAGCTCGCCAACACGCTCGTAGCTGCCGACGTTGCCGTCGGCGATCGAGTGGGGCTGTATCTCCACAAGTCCATCGAGACCGTTGTGAGCGCCTACGGCATCATGAAAGCGGGAGCCGCCTTCGTCCCGATTGATCCGCAGATCCCAACCGACCGGCTTCGAGCGATCATGAATGATTGCGACGTTTCGGTCGTCGTCACCGAAGATCGCAAGGTTGACCAGCTCATCGAGTTGGCGTCGCTGACTCCACTCAGGGTGCTGGTCGGGCCCGATGCTTCTGAGCGAGAAGACGCAGAGGTCTCGGATCTCAGCGTCATTTCGTGGACCGATGTCGCAACGCAGCGGGAGAATGCTCCCGACCTCGAGATCAAGCCAGACGACTTGGCCTATCTCATGTACACCTCGGGCTCAACTGGCGTCCCCAAAGGCATGATGCACTCCCATCGCACGAGCCTCGGATTCAGCTCATGGGGTGTCGACTACTGCAATCTCATCCCGCATGACCGAGTCGCCAGCCATGGCCCGCTCCACTTCGACATCTCGATCTTCGACATCTTCTCGACGGGGCTCGCAGGAGCGACCGCAGTGCTGGTGCCCGAACCAGTCACGAAGTTCCCGGCGAGTCTGTCCCAATTCTTGGCCGACGAGGGCGTGAGCGTGATCTTCACAGTTCCCTTCGCGCTCGCCCAACTGGTTGACAACGGTGCGCTTGAGGACCGTGATCTCTCCGCGCTGCGCTGGGTCTTGTTCGGGGGCGAATCTTTCACCCCTCGGCAGCTACGTCGACTCATGCTCGCCATCCCTGATGCCGCGTTCGCAAACGTCTACGGCCCAGCCGAAGCCCCTGCATGCGTCTGCCACGTCGTCGAGCACCCGCCAGACACCGATGCCCCGATTCCAATCGGAACCATCTCGGCAGGCACTGTTGCCGTCGTCACCCGTCCGGGCAACGATGAGGAGGTCGACGTCGGCGAGGTGGGGGAGTTGGTGATCGATGCGCAGAGCGTGACGCTCGGCTACTGGAATCGTCCTGATCTCAATGCTCGAAGTCTCAGAGCCGACGGCTCATTTCGAACGGGTGATCTCGTCCGGATCGACCCTGACGGCACCTACCAGTTCCTCGGACGCTCAGATCGAATGGTCAAGACTCGAGGCTTCCGGGTTGAACTCGACGAGATCGAGGCCGCTCTCGCTTCGCACCCCGAGGTCACTGAGGCAGCCACCTTCGCCCTGACCGACGACGACGGAACAACGACGGTGCACTGCGCCTATGTCAGCGTCGCAGAAATCGCACCGGCTTCGTTGCGGAGACACCTGGCGACGAGGCTCCCGAACTACGCGCTTCCCGTCACTATTCGCCGTGAAGCGACGTTTCCTCGGACGACGAGTGACAAGGTGGATCGGCCTGCTCTTGCTCGGGCGACGGCGATTTCCTGAGGTCTCGTAGATCGTTCGGAACCGCAACGGCGTTCGGATCGCGAGGCTTGCCGAAGTCTTCCATCACCCGTTCAGACATCGGCACCGGGCGACGATGCCGGGTGAGATCTCGATGGGAAATGTGCAGGCTCGGAGGAACGCGCTTGTCGAACGATCTCGCGTAGTTATCGCCGCCCTGCACTGCTTCGTCCCACACCCGAGAAGTCGCCCAACCAGTGGCCCCCGTGGCATCTCGAGCAGCCCGAATCCGAGGATCGTCGTTCGGGACGGGGCGCCGCCCTGCCCGGTGTGCCTTCCAGTCAGACCACCACGTTCGCACGCCCATAAGAATCCCAAGTGTCCCACACTTCGTGTGCGCTTGATCGGCAGAGGTCGGTGGCCGACCTACTTCTTCCGCTTTTGAATGTTGGCCCATTCGTCGCGCAAACCAACCGTGCGGTGAAAGATGGTCGGATCATCGAGATCGGCCGCGAAATAGCCCAGGCGTTCGAACTGCACCACCTCGCCCCTCGTCACGTCGCCGAGCGCAGGTTCGAGCTTGGCGGCCGTCGTCTCACGAGACATTGGATTGAGATCGTCGAGCGGATCGCGTTCTGCCCCTTCGACTGAAGCTCCGGGATGTTCGGCGCTGAAAAGACGGTCATAGAGGTGCACCGTGGCATCCACGGCATGCGGGGCAGACACCCAGTGCATCGTCGACTTCACTTTTCGACCATCGGGTGACGAACCACCCTCGGTCGCTGGGTCATAGGTCGCAAGCACCTCGATGACGTTGCCATCGTCGTCGAGCACTGCGTCTGTTGCGGTGACAAAGAACGCGGCTCGCAATCGCACCTCACGCCCCGGAGTGAGCCGGTAATACTTCGGTGGTGGATCGAGGCGGAAGTCGTCTTCTTCGATCCACAGCTCGCCACTGAACGGAACCGAACGCGAACCAGCATCGGGATCCTCCGGATTGTTAACGGCGTCAACCATGACCACGTGCCCCTCGGGCCAGTTCGTGATGGTGAGCTTCAACGGCTTCACAACCGCCATTCGTCGTTGCGACGACCGATTCAACTCGGTCCGAACGAACGATTCGAGAAGTTCGACCTCGACAACGCTATTGATTTTGGCCACGCCGATTCGCTCCACGAACGATTCGATCGCCGTCGCCGGATAGCCGCGACGCCGAAGACCACGGATCGTCGGCATTCGGGCATCGTCCCATCCGTCGACATGACCCTGTTCGACCAGCGTGCGCAGAACTCGCTTCGACAAGACCGTATGTGTGATGTTCAGCCGGGCAAACTCGGTTTGCTGAGGCTGGTCCGACGGCAGGTCGAGATGGCTGAGAAACCAGTCATAGAGCGGTCGGTGATCAGCGAATTCGAGCGTGCAGACCGAATGGGTGACTCCTTCGATGGCGTCGCTCTGACCATGCGCCCAGTCATAGGTCGGATAGAGAACCCAGGCGTCGTCGGTGCGGTGGTGTGCGACATTGCGGATCCGGTACATGACCGGGTCCCGCAACCACATGTTGTCGGCCTGCATATCGATCTTTGCTCGCAACACACGTGAGCCGTCGTCAAAAGCTCCGTCGCGCATCTGCCTGAACAAGCCAAGGTTCTCTTCCGATGAACGATTTCGGAATGGGCTCTCGACACCGGGCTGCCCGAACCCTCCCCGTTGTTCGGAGATCGTCTCTGCGTCTTGATCATCGACGTACGCAAGACCCTTCTCGATCAGCACCTCGGCCCAGACGTACAGCTGCTCGAAGTAATCCGAGGTGAACTTTGGCGGGCCGTCTGCTTTGGCCCCGAGCCACGCCAGATCTTCCTGTATCGCATTGACGAACGCGACGTCTTCGGTCTCGGGGTTGGTGTCGTCAAAGCGAAGGAAACAAGTCCCGCCGTTCTCTTTCGCCAACCCGAAGTTCAAGAAAATCGATTTCGCGTGTCCGATATGCAGGAACCCGTTCGGTTCCGGAGGAAAGCGGGTTTGCACCCGACCGCCGAACGTGCCCGATTCGTTGTCAGTCCGCACCTTCTCACGGATGAAGTCCGTTGATTCGGTTTCGGCGGTCTCGTCGCTCGACATCGGCCCAACCGTAGCGGCCAGCGCACGGTGGCTCGTTGACAGTTTCTCGCCGATCAGCGTTCCAAACGTGAAGACACCGTTCTCAACGTGAAGTCAACGGCTCAGCAGTGATAGACGAAGAAGGTGGAACTAGAAACGATCACCTACCGAACCGAAGCAAACGTGGCGCACGTGCGCTTCAATCGACCAGAGGGCGCGAATGCGGTGAGTCCTTCGTTCTCGAGAGACTTGCGGGACGTGATGCTCGAGATCGAATTCGACGACGACGTCAAAGCGGTGTCGGTCACCGCGGAAGGCAAGGTGTTCTGTGCTGGCGGTGACCTGAAGCTCTTCCACGAAGCAGGGGAGGGGCTACCCCGCTTGGCAACCGACATGCTCATCGACTTCCACGGTGCGATCTACAAGATGAACCGCATTCCGAAACCATTCGTTGCGGGCATTTCTGGCGCTGCGGGAGGAGCCGGACTCTCCCTCGCCTCGGCATTCGATCTGGTCGTCAGCGCGGAATCGGCCAAGTACACGATGGCCTACACCCGTGCCGGGGTGACTCCCGACGGAACTTCCAGCTATTTCGTTGCTCGCCACATCGGGCTTCGTCGGATGCTCGATCTCACGCTCACCAACCGGGTTCTCTCAGCCCAGGAGGCCGAACAGTGGGGTCTCGTGAACCGAGTCGTCGCTGATGACGAAGTCGATCAGGTGACCGCAGATCTGGCAGCTTCGCTTGCCAGCGGCCCGTCGTGGGCGTTGGGCATGGCCAAGCGAGTCATCTACAACGGCTATGAACATGACCTTGAGTCAGCAGCCGAGTTCGAAGGTGTCACCATTGCGGAGTCGATGTCTCGCCACGATGGGCGGGAAGGCATTGCTGCGTTCGTGGAGAAGCGCGCCGCCGACTTCGACGGAAGCTGAACGTTCCCCCTGCCACGGGGCCTTGATTTGAACGGCTCTCCGCCGATTTGAATGCAGTGGAGGCCAACGCGCTCATCACGCTGCTCGTCCTCGTTTTGACGCTCGGCGCCCTTATCGCTGATCGATTTCCGCCTGCGGGAATCGTTCTTTCGGCGACCATCAGCCTCCTTCTCTTCGATGTCATCACCGCAAAAGAGGCTTTTGCGGGCTTCTCGAACCCCGCACCGCTGACGGTCGCCGCCTTGTTTGTTGTTGCCGCTGGCGCCCAACGGACCGGTCTCCTTTCCGCTCCGTTGACCAAGCTGCTGGGTCGCCCTGGCAAACCAGGCGTTGCCCATGCCCGCCTTTTGCTCCCAACTGCAGTTGCGTCTGCGTTGCTCAACAACACCCCACTCGTTGCCATCGTCATCCCCGACGTGCTTGCGTGGTGCCGTCGAAACGGCCGCAATGGCTCTCGCTACTTGTTGCCGCTCTCGTACGCCGCGATTCTCGGCGGCACGCTCACCCTGCTCGGTACCTCGACCAACCTTCTCGTTTCTGGCCTTCTCGAAGAATCCGGAGCAGAGCCACTTGGCGTCTTCGAAGTCACCAAGATCGGTGCTCCCGTTGCCTTCGTTGGCATGATCGTCCTCTTTGGGTTGTCGATTCCCCTCATCCCCAACCGTCAGACCGCAGCCGACCAGGCGGAGGATGAGGCACGTTCGTTTCTCGTTGAGATGCGAGTCACGGGCGATTCGTCCATGAACGGCAAGTCGGTGACCAACGCCGGACTTCGGGCCCTCGACGGTGTGTATCTCGCCCAACTGCGACGCGAGGGCGGAACGATCGCTCCTGTCGGGCCTGACGAGTTTCTGACTGAGGGTGACATCCTGACCTTCGTTGGCCAGGTCGACAACGTCTTGGACCTTCAACGCATGCCAGGCTTGAAGTCGGTCGTGCAGGACCAAGTCGCCTCGATCGATTCTGTCGACCGCGGCCTGTTCGAGGTCGTGATCGGTCGTATGTCGCCCGTCGCCGGACTCACCCTGCGAGAAGCAGACTTTCGAGCTCGCTATGGCGCTGCTGTTCTCGCCATTCACCGTTCCGGACAGCGACTCGATGAGAAGCTCGGCGAAGTCAAGCTCCGTCACGGCGACACCCTGGTGCTTGTGGCCGGAGATGCCTTTCAGCGGCGATACGGCCAGAGTCGTGAGTTTCTCGTGGTGGCCGAACTCGACGCTCCCGCTCCGGTCGCTGACGCCAAGTCGTCGTTCGTCGGCATCGTAATCGTCGGCTTCATCGTGCTTGCCGCCACCGGTCTCGTCAGCACCCTTGAGGGCGCTCTCCTCGCCGCCGGAGCGATGGTGGCGGCCAGGGTGATGACCTTCTCTGAGGCCAAGCGATCGATCGATCTCGACGTCGTGCTGCTCATCTCGGCAGCATTCGGTCTCGGCGCAGCCGTTGAGGCCAGCGGACTTGCTGCAGATATCGCCGTTGGTTTCACCAATGCGTTCGAGGGATTCGGGACCTTTGGCCTCGTTCTTGGAATGGTGTTGGCCACCACCTTGCTGACCGAGATCGTGACCAACAACGCAGCTGCAGTCGTCGTGTTTCCCATCGCGTTGGCCGTCGCCGGACCAGCTGGCGTTGACCCACGGCTCATGGCCATCGCCCTTGCGGTAGCCGCCTCGACCTCGTTTCTTTCACCGGTCGGCTACCAGACCAACACCATGGTCTACGGGCCGGGCGGCTATCGCTTCGTTGACTACTTGCGAGCCGGATTGCCCCTCAGCATCGCGGTCCAGTTGACGATCGCAACAACGGTCACCTTGATGAGCTGACAAACCAGTGATGAGATATCGAGATGGCCGAACCGACTGTCCTGACCGAATCGCACCTTCTTCCAGACACATCTGAGCCGATTCTCGAGTCGACCGTCGGAAGCGTGTTGCGTGAGGTCGCCGCAACGTATCCCGACAAGGTCGCGATGATCGGCGGTGGTAATGACCCGACGGAGCGCCGTTCTTGGACATACGCCGAACTCTTGGCTGACTCCGAGAAGGTCGCCCGAGCGTTCGCGAGTCGCTTCGAGAAAGGCGAGCGGGTCGCCATCTACTCAGCGAACTGTCCAGAGTGGGTTCTGGTTGAATTCGGTGCGGGATTGGCGGGAATCGTGCTGGTCACCGTCAACCCCGCCCTTCAACCGTCAGAAGTCCACTACGTGTTGAGCCAGTCCCGTTCGTCCGGTGTGATCTTCCAGCCTTCCTTCCGCGGCAACCCGATGGGTGCCCACCTGGAATCGATCCTTCCCGACCTCCCGGAACTCCGCGAGGTCATCTCGATCGACGAGTTCGATGAGTTCGTTGCTTCCGCCAAACCCGACATCGAACTGCCGAACGTCGATCCCATGGACCCCGTTCAGATTCAATACACGTCAGGCACAACCGGCTTCCCCAAGGGTGCGTATCTGCACCACCGCGGCATAACGAACAACGGGCGTTTGTTCGCTGATCGTCTCCAGGTCGATGCAGAAAGCGTGTACGTCAATCCTATGCCGCTGTTCCACACCGGTGGCTGCGTGCTCGCCATCATGGGAGCTCTGCAGGTCGGCGCAACGCTCGTGCTGATGGAGATGTTCGAGCCTGCCCTGATGCTCGAACTGTGCGAGACCTACGGGGCGACTCACATGCTCGGTGTGCCCACCATGTTGATCGCCACCATGGAGCATCCCGACTTCGATCGCCGTGACATTTCCAGCCTGAAGGCGGTCTGCAGCGGCGGTTCCACCGTGCCCGCCGAGCTCGTCCGAAAGATCGAAGACAAGCTGGGAGTTTTCTTCTCGATCATCTACGGCCAAACCGAAGCATCGCCCACGATCACGCTGGCCAAGGCAGATGACACCGCGGAAGACAAGGCGAACACCCTCGGACCAGTCTTGCCACAGACCGAGATCAAGGTCATCGATCCGGACTCCGGCAAGACAGTGCCGATCGGCGAACCAGGAGAGCTGTGCACGCGGGGCTATCACGTCATGCTTGGCTACTTCGAGATGCCGGATCGGACGGCAGAAACGATCGATGCCGATGGCTGGCTGCGCACCGGCGATCTGGTCACGATGGACAGCCGTGGCTACACCACGATCACCGGTCGCCTCAAGGACATGATCATTCGCGGCGGTGAGAACATTTATCCGCGTGAGATCGAAGAGCTTCTCTTCGAACATCCCAAGGTTGCCGACATCGCGGTGGTTGGGTTGCCTGACGAGAAGTGGGGCGAGACCGTTGGTGCGTTCATCCGCGACGCCGATCCTTCGAACCCCGCAACCGTGGCTGAGCTGCACCAGTACTGCCGGGACCATCTGGCTCCGCACAAGACACCGAAATCGTGGTATCACGTCGAAGAATTCCCGCTCACCGGCTCCGGCAAGGTGCAGAAGTTCGCCATCGTCGAAAATTGGGAAAAGGGTCTCTACGAAGACTGAGCGAGGATCGTCACGGCCGGCTTCTTAGGAGCGAAGGCTGGCCGCGATCCGCTCGTTCATCATTTCCGTTGACCCGTCGACGAAATTGGCGATTCGAGCAGCAGCCAGGTGCCTGCTCAGCGGATACTCATCGCGGAGCCCTGCCGCGCCCATCGTTTGAAGACACGCCGCGATTGCTGGCTCGGCGACCTCAGCAGCGAACTTCTTGGCGTAGGCAGCAGGCAAGATTGCAGCCCGAGGATCTCCACCAGGTTGCTCGCCGGCCACCACCGCAGCAACCGCTGATGCAACGACAAGTCGAGTCGCCTCGAGCTGGGTTGCAACGTCGGCCAGTGACCAGCCAAGACCCTGATGCTCGATGATGGAGCGGCCGAATGCCTGGCGAGAATTGCCGTAAGTAACAGCAACGCCCAGTGACGAGCTCATCATGGCTCGACACATCGATGCCACATAGGTCCGAGCACCATTGATTCCTGTCAACGCGGCGAGAAAGCCCTCTCCTGGCGGAGCGAACATTTCATCTTCAGAGGCCAGATAATTGTCGAGCACGAATCCACCCGCCCCGATCCCGTGTCCACCCGCCAACTCTTCTGGCGCGGAGCGGACGAAACCCGAACGAGTTCCATCAACAACAAATGAGGCGATGCCCTTGGGGCCAGCCGTTGGATCGGTCTGGACATAGCAGACGATCACGTTCGATCGCGCCGCATTCGTGATCCACGCCTTGGCTCCGTTCAGCAACCATCCATCATCAACGGCTTCTGCGCTGGTCACGATCGAACCGAAGTCACTCCCTGCGCCTGGTTCAGTCAGCGCGGTCGATCCCAAGACCTCGCCAGACAACAATCCCGGCAAGAATCGCTGCTTGAGCGCCGCTGAGCCTTTGCGGGCAAGGTCGTTGGCGACGTTGTGTGTGTTGATCAAGCTGAACGCCGTCGCCATGGAACTCTCAGTGATTGCGTCGAAGATCGCCAACTTCTCGTCGAAGCCCAGATCAAGCCCGCCGTCTTGTTCTGGGACCTCCAGCCGGGTCAGTCCCAGCTGCGCGGCGGAGCGGTAGAACGAAACAGGCGCCATCTGTCGCTCCGCCTCCCAACTCGCGATGTTCGGATCGATGTGCGAAGCACAAAAGTTGGCAACATCTTCGAGAATGCTCATCGGAAGAACTTAGTTCGCGCCCGTCAGCCCTCGTGAACCAGACTGACCGCCGTGACCCAGACCGACAACGCCGCGGGCTCGGCCCCTCCGAGCTTCGCAAGGCGCGGACTCTTTGTCACGATTCTCATCTGTCTGACGCCGATCGTCTCCCACTCCTTTGGGCGATCTGTCTACGGCCTCTTGCTGCCAGCAATCGAGGATGATCTCGGTCTGAGCCACGCCGAAGCCGGTCTTCCAGGCACCGGCATCTACGTGATGTACATCGCTGGAGTCTTGCTCGTCGCGGTGTTCGCACCCCGCACCGAACCCATCAACATCATGCGCTCCGCCTTGGCGCTCGGCGTGGTCGGCTTGGCCATCGCCAGTTTGGCGACCGACATCTTCTGGCTCACGGTCGGCGTGTCGTTGGTGGGTGGCTCCGGCGCCGGCATCTGGTTGACCGCTCCCGTACTCGTCACCACCTATGTTTCTGCCAGCCGACGGGGCGCGGTGATCGGCTTGCTCTCCGCCGCGATTGGACTATCGAACATCGTGCTCGGACTCGGGACTGGGCAGCTCCGACGAACGCTCAACGACGAAACTGCGTGGCGCCCCATTTGGGTCTTCGCGCTCATCTTCACCGCTGGACTCCTGGTGGCACTCATCGGCTTCGCACGCTTCCCCCGTACGGCAAAGGTGTCAGGGGGATTCAACCTGGAGGCGCTGCGGCGACTCCCCGGGTGGGTGAGGGTCACGGTGGCCTACGCACTGTTCGGCGGGATCTCGGCCGGCTTCAATTCGTTCATCCTGGCGGCCCTCGAGGATGGTGACCTGTCTCGAAACACGACAACCAGCATCTTCTCGCTGATGGGCGTCGCCATCGTCTTGACGGCACCAACACTCGGGGCGTTGTCCGATCGATTCGGTCGGCCAACACTGCTCTCCGCAGCCTCGGGAATCCTCATCGTGTCCAACCTGCTCGTTGCGTTCGGAACAGGTTGGACCGTGGCCGGCGGGGCGATCTTGTTCTCCTGTGCATCCGGCTCCGTGCCGGCCCTGATCGCCGCCCACCTTCGAGATCATGTGGACAATCGCCAGTTCAGCAGAGTGCTCGCCACCATGACGATTCTGTTCTCGATCGTGGCTTCGATCACACCGGGGGCAGTCGGCTGGCTCGCTGATTCGACCGGGAGCTTTCAGCAGTCTTATCTGCTGCTGGCAGTCCTTGCCTGTGGTGCGCTCGTGCTCTTCCTCACGTTGCCGAGTAAAACATCTGTTCATGACTGACGATTCGCTTCAACCGCTCGGCACTTCGAGCGCCATCGACCTGGCCTCCATGATCGCGACTCGCGAGATCAGCTCGGTCGAACTGCTCGATCACTACGTCTCGCGGGTCAACCTGATCAATCCCGACCTGAACGCGGTCGTGACGTTGGACCTCGATCGGGCGAGGGAGGCCGCAGTTGCGGCAGACGCAAAGACTGCCAGCGGCGAACCAACAGGCCCGTTACACGGCCTACCAATCACCGTGAAGGACGCGATCGCCACCGAAGGAATCCTCAGTACCGGGGGAGCGGAGGAGCTGTCCGATCATGTTCCCACTGAGGACGCTCCGGTTGTCACGTCGGTCAAGGACGCCGGCGCCATCGTGTTCGGGAAGACAAATCTGCCGCGGTGGTCCGGAGACGTGCAGGCCTACAACGACATGTTTGGGACGACCGGCAACCCTTGGGACCTCAGCCGCACTCCAGGCGGATCGAGTGGCGGTGCCTCAGCCGCCGTTTCCGCCGGGCTCACCAGCTTCGAGCTGGGAACCGATATCGGAGGCTCGGTCCGGCTTCCCGCTCACTTTGCTGGCGTCTGTGGCCATAAGCCGAGCTTTGGTCTGGTACCGCAGCATGGCTACTTGGATCACCCGACCGGCGGCACCTCAGAGGCAGACGTCAATGTCTTTGGCCCGCTCGCCCGAACGGTGGCAGACCTGCGCGTCTTGCTCGGCATCATCGCTGGCCCGACACGAGACCGCTCCACTGCGTGGCGGCTCGAACTGCCGCCGCCACGATCAACAGATCCCAAGAGTCTTCGAGTCGCAGCGTGGCTGGACGACCCAGGGTGTCCTGTCGACTCCGAGGTCGGCCGCATTCTCGAGGGTGCTGCAGATGCCCTGAGCGGTGCGGGTGCTTCGATTGATCGCAATGCCAAGCCGGACGTATCGATACAGGACGTCTGGGACGTCGGGCTTCCGCTGATCTCTGCTGCCACCTCGCCCGGTCGGACCGAAGCCGAGTGGGACGAGCAGGTTCGCCGAGCCAACGATCCCGATCTCGACCCCACGGCGGCGATGCGGTACAAGGCCTCAACCCTGTATCACCGCGATTGGCTCCTGCTCACCGAGAAACGCGACACCGCACGCAAGGTTTGGGCGGACTTCTTCACTCGCTTCGACGTTCTGCTGTGTCCCGTCGCCATGACAGCTGCCTTCCCTCATGTGCATCCCGGAGGTCTCTACAGCCGCACGATCACGACAGACGGCGCCGAGCGCCCGTACGCCGACTTGATCGCGTGGACCTCGCTGATCGGGTACGTCTATCTTCCCTCCACCGTCGTACCGGTTGGGTTCACCAACGAGGGTTTGCCGGTCGGGGTGCAGATCGTCAGCCCGTACCTCGAGGATCTGAACTCTCTGGCGTTTGCCGAGTTTGTCGAAGAGATCTGCGGTGGGTATCAGGTTCCGCCGATCGCTTGACCCGCATCCTGTGGATGGTTGGCGGGTTCATCGGTGTCGCCGTCGGCAGCATCGGCATCGTGCTGCCCGGCCTCCCGACCACTGGGCCATTCATCTTCGCCGCGTGGTGCTTTTCCAAGTCGAGTCCGCGTTTCGAGCAGTGGATTCTCGATCTGCCAGGCGTCGGTCCGATGGTCCTGAGCTATCGCGCCGGTCTCGGCATGCCGAGGCGGGCCAAGATCATGGCCCTCGTCATGATGTGGCTCGCCATCGGCATCAGCGCCGGAGTCGTGCTTGACCTTGTGTGGTTGCGAGGTGTGATCGTCGTACTCGGGTTGATCGGGACGTGGTGGATCCTGGTGCGGACCCCCACATCCAGCCCGATGAATGCCTGAACCTCAGCGGCCTCGGAGGCGACGATCAAACAGATCGTGGAGTCGCTCCCAGTGTTGTTCTGACGCCGCCTTCACGTAGGCCGGGCGCTCGGCGTAGGCAAAGCCGTGCTCGGTTCCCGGGTACCACTCGACCTGCCCGGCCGAGTCGCTGGCGGCCAGCGCCTCTTCGTACATCTCCACCATCTCAGGTGGGGCGTAGCTATCTGTCTCTGCACATGCGACGTACACCTCTGCGTTTGTCCCGTTGAGATGCTTGTGGGGCGAATCCTCGGCGTCCACCGCAAGTCGAACACCGTGAATCGACGCAGCTGCCACCACGTTGTCGATGCCTGCCGCCAGCATGAGGGCGAACGGTCCGCTCATGCATTACCCGACGGTTCCCACCTTCGAGGTGTCGGCTGCGCCACCATCCGCCTCGGCATGGGCCAGCATTACATTGGAGTCTTCGACCACCATGGCGTTCGAGAGATTGCTCATCAGTTCGAACATGCGATCACGATCGCCCGTCTCGAAGACGTTGAATTCTCGGACGTCCCGGTAGTAGAGCTGGGAAGTCATCACGTAGTAGCCGGTGGTGGCGAGACGACGAGCCATGTCGCGCACTTCCTCTCGCATCCCCGGCGCATCCATCAAGAAGAGAACGACGGGGTACGGGCCGGCACCATCCGGACGAAATGTCCATGTCGGCATCGTTCCTGCAGGCGTGGTCAGGTCAAAGTGTTCCTCGATCATGTGGAGAGACTAATTTCTTCGTGTGCCGACACCCTCTTCTTCGCCTTCAGCTCTTCGTACCCCGATCTGTCTTCGGCTCGGCATCGAACATCCGATCTTCGGATTTGCCCACGACATCGCGACCGTCGCCGCTATCACCAACGCTGGCGGGATCGGTATCTACGGCGCGACCCGTCGATTCCCTCACGAGATTCGGGCCGAACTCGCAGAGATTCGGCGCCTCGTCGGTGATCGTCCGTTTGGAGTCGACCTCGTGCTCCCGCCAAACATGCCAGAACACAACTCTCGGTCCGCGATCGAAGCCCATATCCCCGACGAACACCGATCATTCATCGACGATCTCGTCGAACGGTATGAGATCCCTCCTGCGTCCGGCCCTGGCATGCGCACCCGGTTCATTCGTTCCACCGAGATCGAACAAGAGCAGCTCCAAGCGGTCATGGAGTCCGATGTCAACCTGTTTGCGTGCGGCATCGGTGCGCCGAAGGCTTCGGTCGACGAAGCCAAGGAGCTCGGCAAGATGACGGCCGCGCTCATCGGCAGTCCACGGCATGTTCGCAGCGCGCTCGACGCTGGCGTCGACCTGGTTGTGGCCCAGGGAACCGAAGCCGGAGCCCACACTGGTGCCATCGGGACGTTCACGTTGGTTCCTCAGATTGTCGACGCCTGTGGAGACATTCCGGTGCTCGCCGCAGGAGGGGTGGGGACTGGTCGCCAACTCGTTGCCGCCCTCGCCATGGGGGCGCAGGGCGTATGGACCGGAACGATGTGGCTGACGTCGACCGAGCACGCAGATCACCTGCACCCAAGCGTGGTTCGGCAACTTCTCAACGCCTCTAGCGCCGACACCATCATCACCAGAAGCGAGAGCGGCAAGACAATGCGACAGGTTCGTTCCGGGTGGAGCGATGAATGGGAGCGCCCGGAAGCTCCAGTTCCGCTGAAGATGCCGTACCAGGACGTGTTGGTCGGGGACCTGCTCGGGGCGATCGAAGAGCACGACATCGAAGGCCTCATTCACTCTGCGGCTGGTCAGAGCGTTGGATTCTGCAACGAAGTTCGTCCCGTTGCCACCATCATCGACGAGCTCATGCTGGAAGCCAGCAGAGCCATGGGAACGTTGCAACCTTCATCTATGGAGTGAGCTGACCGCCAAGATCAGCGATGCGGCGTCGAATCCGCTTCGCACTCACCTTTCCGTTCACGCCGAGCTTTACCGCAAACAGCGAAACTCTCAGCTCCTCGATGTCCCAGGCCAGCTCTTCCAGATCGGGAGTCAATCCCGCCCTTGCGACCAGCGCGGCGTAGGCCGACTCGACGCTGCGGATCTCCAATGCGCGATCGCGATCGCGACCCGCATTCTCGATGCCCGCATCGAGCCGCGCCGCGATTGCCTCGAGATAGCGAGCAACGTCCACGAGGCGTGAACTTCCCACACCAGTGGCGACGCCCGGATACAACAACCGAGCGAGGTGAGCGGTCTCGTCCGCCACCGCAGCGGCGAGGGCCGGAACTGTCTTTCGTTGTTCGATCGCTTCGCCGGCGCGGCGTCCAGCCCGAGCGACGGCAACCCCACCGGTCCCGGCCTGACGAAGCGAGGCATCGAGATTCGATCGTGCCGACAACACGAGCGCGTCGAATGCCTCGGCGCTCCAAACGGGCGCGCCGCCCTTCGTCATCAAATCGTCGAGCGCCGAGGTGACGATGTCGTCGTACCAGCCGGCCTTCGATTGCACGATGCTGGCCGCCAGCGTCAACGTGTCATCGTTGGAGAGCATCCGGTCGAGACGACGAACGAGCGAACCGATCTCGAATCGTAGGAGGCGCCGAATGCCCGTCCACATCGCGTCGTCCTGTTCTTCGACCGTCGGCAGAAGACGTACCGACACGCTGTCGGTTTCGTCCACGAGGCTCGGAAAGGCTTTCAGGACGTTGCCAGCCGCTCCGGTCTCGATGGACTGTGGGAGGTCACCAATCGTCCACGCGGTCAACCCCTCGGCTTGATGGGCGAAGTCTGCCTGTTGAAGCGACGTGCGTATCTGATCGTCCAACCGGCGTCGCAGAACCTCGACATGTTTGCCCGCGCCAACCATGGCTCCTGCCCGATCGATCACTCGGATCGTCGGCCGAAGGTGATTCGGGAGGCCAGCAACGTCCAAATCAGCTGGAAGAATCGTCGTTCCCGCGAGCCGTCCGAGTTCGTGGGACACCGCTTCCCCCAGTCCGGACGAACTCGTGTCGACCCTCTCGACGATTCGACGCTCCAGCTGTTCGATCGAATCAGCAATCGGGAGGAGCTGCTTGCGAACAGACTTGGGTAGCGATCGTGCGAGATGGTCATAGATCTCTGAACGAAACCCCGGCACATTCCATGCGAGCAAGTCACCGTCGAGTTGATTCAGGACGTCAATCGGCACATCGACGATGACTCCGTCGATCGGGCTTGCCGGGTCGAATTCGTACGACACGGCGAGGTCCAGGGACCCGACTGTCCAAGACTCTGGGTAGTCATCGCCGTCGACCCG
Source organism: uncultured Acidimicrobiales bacterium (assembly GCA_937930695.1). Classification (GTDB taxonomy): domain Bacteria; phylum Actinomycetota; class Acidimicrobiia; order Acidimicrobiales; family SZUA-35; genus CALEWY01. Next base: position 64,857 of record CALHCB010000061.1, read on the forward strand.
CAGCGACTCGACATCGACCAGATCTCCAACCGATAGGTGCAAACACCGAGCATCGTCGGACTCAGCCTTTTTCCACCAGCGATTGAAGTGCCCGATCGACGTCACGTCCTGTCCAAGACGACGGTCGTAGAACTCGAAGAGGGCCTCTCGTTCATCCACCAGATCGCGCGTCCGTGCACGCGCCTCGAGGGCTGCGACCTCATTGAGTACCGCAGCATTCTCGGAGACGAACGGTCGATGACTCAACCCATCGGTGTCCGACAGCTCGCCATCGATCAGCGCGTGATGAATGAACAGCTCCCGAGCCATCGGAACATCAACCCGGCGAAGGTTGATTGTTCGGCCCTCGACGATGGGCAGTCCATAGAGCGTGGCTCGCTCGATCGTTGTGGCAGTCCCGCGGCCGGAATCCCAAAGCGGAGTGTCGTATCGGTACGTCGCGAGATGTTCGGCGGCGTCTTCGATCCAAGCTGCCTCAACCGGGGCAACGATGCGAGCCCAGAGTCGGTTGGTCTCGACCAGTTCGGCTGCCATCAGCCAGCTCGCGCTCGTTCGACGAAGGGCCGAGCCAGGAGCAATGGCGAACCGCGTGTTGCGCGCTCCAATGAATTCGGTCGGTGCTTGCCGCTTGCCGTCAGTGCGGTTGTTCCCGGTGGCCTTCTTGGACTTCTTCTTCTCTCGCATGCCGAGTTGGGAGATCAACCCAAACAACAGCGCCCGATGAACGGCCTCAGCCTTGCTCTTGTCGATGCCATCGGCGTGCGGTCTCCACTTGCCGCCGACATCGATCTTCAACGTCTTGAGCGTTCGCCGGAGCTGCCGCTCGACGTCTTGCCACTCGCGAATCCGATTGAAATTGAGGAACTCCGAGCGACATCGCCGCCGGAACTGGTTGCCGGAAAGCTCGCGGCGCATCGTCTCGATGCGGTCCCAGAGATTGAGCAATGTGAGGAAGTCCGAGTCACCGTTTGCATAGACACCGTGGGCCGCCGACGCTTCCTCCCGCTTCTCAGAAGGACGATCCCTCGGATCTTGGATAGAGAGCGCAGACACGATGACCAGTACTTCGGCCACGCAATCGAAGTCGACTGCGGCGAGGACCATTCGAGCGAGCCTCGGGTCGATCGGCATGCGGCCGAGTTGACGACCGAGCGGAGTGAGCCAGCGCCGACTTCCCACAGTTTGCTCTGGATCAATGGCATCAAGCTCTTCGAGCAGATTGATGCCGTCCGTGATGCTGCGGCTGTCCGGCGGATCCAGAAACGGGAACTGGTCGATGTCGCCCAAGCCAATGGTCGCCATTTGCAGAATGACTGAGGCCAGGTTCGTTCGTTGAATCTCCGGTTCAGTGAACTCCGGTCGACTCCAGAAGTCGTCCTCGGCATACAGACGTATGCACACACCGGGAGCGACTCGACCACAACGGCCAGCGCGTTGATTGGCCGATGCCTGAGAGATCGGCTCGATCGGGAGCCGCTGCACCTTGGTGCGTCGGGAGTAGCGGGAAATGCGAGCGGTTCCGATATCGATCACTGAGCGAATCCCCGGAACGGTGAGGGACGTCTCCGCCACGTTGGTCGACACAACCACACGCCGACCGCTGTGCGGTGAGAAGATTCGTTGCTGCTCTGCCGGTGTGAGTCGGGCAAAAAGAGGGATCGCTTCTGTGTCCCGCAAACTCATGCCATCGATTGCCTCGATCGCTTCACGGATCTCTCGTTCGCCATTCGCGAACACCAGAATGTCGCCGTTCTCGGTTCGGATCAGCTCTTGGACCGCATCGGTCACCGACTCTGAGATCGATCGCTGATCCTCAATAGGTCGATACCGGACCTCGACAGGGAACGTTCGGCCGGTGATCTCGATTGATGGAGCATCGAAGTGCTTGGCGAAGCGCTCGGTATCGATCGTTGCCGAGGTGATAATCACCTTCAGGTCGGGTCGGCGGGGGAGAAGAGACTTCAAATAACCGAGCAGGAAGTCGATGTTGAGCGACCGCTCGTGTGCCTCATCGATGATGATCGCCTCGTACTTGGAAAGTGTTCTATCTCGTTGAATCTCCGCCAGCAAAATGCCATCGGTCACGAGCTTGATCACTGTCTTCGGCCCGACCTGGTCACTGAACCGAACGGCGAAGCCGACTCGCTCACCAACGTCTTCATCGATCTCGGATGCGATCCGGGCCGCGATTGATCGAGCGGCGATACGGCGGGGCTGTGTATGCCCAATTAATCCCTGAGCCCCCAGACCTGCATCGAGGCAGATCAACGGCAACTTCGTGCTCTTGCCCGACCCAGTCTCGCCCGCGACGACCACGACCTGGTTGTTGCGAATCAGCTCGACAATCTCGTCCCAGCGGTCTTCGATCGGCAACCGAGTGGTTGACGGATCGTTGTCCAGAGGTGTTTGCTGCTCATTCATTCGTCACCCCCTCACTTTGGGGACCACGCCAAAGGGGGGTCGAGAATCGGCCCGTGGTCGCTTGCTTACTGGGTGTGGGATTGGCAATCTGACCCAAAACCGAACTAAGTAAGCCGCTTCACCTACTGATTTGCTTGTCATTGGTGTTGGCATTGGCCTAGATTCCGGGGCGGAGACGCAGGCGATCCGTGACGGCACGGGCACATCGCATGCGTGGGTGATGGTATATCTGGCGGTAGGAATAGTTAACGTCGTGCTTGCTGCGATGTTCTTTTTGGCCTTGCGGTTGCTGCGCGATCCGAGTCCGAAGGGCCAGGCGCGACGTAGTGCACGTCGAGCCAAGAAGGCAGCGAAGCTCGAGAAGAAGCAGCTCAAAGCTGGCATCCCGATCGATGCTGCACTTGAGGGTGTGATGCCGCTTGAGTCGGCGCCGAGCGCGCCCCCGATGACATCTGAATTGAGCACCGGCTCGACGATCGAGGATCAGATCGATGCCGCAGGGGCTCTGAGCTCCCCGGGTCCGGATGAGGCCGCGATCGATTCAGCGATGGCCGACATGGCCGATCCCCATCGGGTGTCGCGACGCCGCTTCGTGCCCGGAGGTCCGCCTCTCGAAGACGGTGGCATTCCGGACTTTTCACTTTCGCTATCGCACCTGTTCGTTTCGGACAATGGTGTGCAGAACCCGACGCGTCGCCGGTCAGCAATCGATCCGATTCGACTCTCGATCCAGGCAGGAGCTCGTCCCGTAACGCCGCTCCTCGAACGAGTGGTTCGTGCGCTGGTCGACATTGGTCTCGAGCCTGCGCAGACCCGTCCGCTCGTGCACTCCTTCATCGATTCGTCTGGCCGCTCGGCTCGAGTTCGTCTCGGACACAGCGAGGCCCAGGGTGACATGATCGAAATTGAAATCGAGCCTTCGCTCTCGCCGGCAGCCATGGCATCGGTGATGCAGTTGCTCGCTGAACTCGATTTCGACCCGAACGACATGCCGTCTGGTTCGCCCACTGGAACTGCGTCCCGACCCTCGACCAACGAAGGCTGACGAGCCCCTATGTGCGGTATTTCAGGCGTGTATCACTATCGACGGGGCCTTTCGGCACTCTCTGGTGACGATGTCGACCCAAAGCTCCTCGAGGCAATGGCGCAAAGCATGCCCCACCGGGGTCCCGACGATTCGGTGTGTGAGGTGTTCGGCCCGGCTGGGTTCGCCTTTCGCCGGTTGTCCATCATCGATCTCGACGGCGGGCGTCAGCCCATCCCGAACGAAGACGAAACCGTCTGGATCGAAGGCAACGGCGAGATCTACAACTACCGCGAACTTCGACGAGAGCTGGAGTCTCGGGGCCATCGATTCCGAACGCACTCTGACATCGAGACCATCCTTCATGGCTACGAAGAATGGGGTCTCGGCGTCGTTGATCGCCTGAATGGAATCTTCGGATTCGCCATCTTCGACCGCGCCGCTGGTCGCGTGCTTCTCGCGAGAGACCATCTCGGCGTCAAGCCGTTGTACTGGTACGACGACGGCAACCGTCTGTTGTGGGGATCCGAGATGCGCACCATCTTGAGCGACTCTTCCGTGCCGCGGCGCCTCGATGTCGACAGTCTCCGACTGTTCTTGCACTTTGGCTACCTTCCTTCGCCGCACACGCTGGTCAACAACATCAAGAAACTGCGTCCAGGCCACCTGTTGGTGGCTGACGAGAGCGGCATCGACGTTCGTCGCTATTGGAACGATGTCCCTGAGACCCGGAACGATCTCAGCGTCGAGCAAGCCGCACATGAGTACACCGATCTCTTTACAGGAGCTGTTGAACGGCAGATGGTCAGCGATGTTCCCGTCGGCTGCCTGCTCTCGGGTGGCGTCGACTCCGGAATGGTGCTCGCTGCCGCTTCTCGGTTCTCCGACGAGCCCATCAAAACATTCACGGTCGGCTTCGCTGGTGACTTCGACTACGACGAGTCGGCTGCTGCGGCGGAGACTGCAGCGTTGTTTGGAGCTGAGCATCACCCGATCACGCTCGACTTCACCGATTTCGACGGAATCTTCCAAGAGACGATCGACTACCTCGAGGAACCGGTGCTCTCGCAGAGCACCTTTGCGTATCAACGGATGACCCAAGTCGTGCGCGAGCACGTCAAGGTCGTGGTCACCGGCCAGGGCGCCGACGAGCCATGGGCTGGCTATGACCGCTATCTCGGTGAGCGCTATAGCCAGCACGCCCGATGGTTGTTCGGATCCACGATCGCGGAAACCCTGGGGGAGCGGGTTCCTGCTCTGGCTCGGTTCCGCCGAGGCACGAGCGCGCTGGGAATCAAGGACCCCGTCCAACGATTCGCCGCCATTCATCAGGTCTTCAGTCCTGAGGATGTCGCCAGGCTTGGCGGCCCCGAGGTGCGAGCCTCAGACGCCAAGGCAGAGGACCTTGTGGAGTACTGGCAGGGGCCAGTATCCCACCTCGACGAATTGAACCAGCTGCTGTACGTCGATACGCGACTCTCGCTGCCCGACGACTTGCTCTTCTATGGCGACAAGCTGTCGATGTCGAACTCCGTCGAGGCAAGAGTTCCTATTCTTGACCGGGAGCTCATCGATTTCGTCGAGGCGTTGCCTTCCAACTTCAAGCTGCGACGCGGCAACGGCAAGCACGTCCACAAAATGGCGGCTGAGCGGATGCTTCCCACCGAGATCGTGAACCGAAAGAAGTTTGGTTTCGCAACTCCCGTCGACAAGTGGTTTGCGAATGATCTTGGCGACACATTCGAACGGGTCGTCCTCGGTGACGACAGCCTGTGTGCTGCCCACCTCGACCGCAATGGCATGCGTGCCATCCTCGAAGAGCACCGCAGCGGCCGACGAAACCATCGACGCCACCTCACTGCGCTGCTCAGCCTCGAACTCGCTGCCACAAACCTGTTCTCAGACTCCGCTGGTGTCTCTTCGCCCGAGAGCCTCACAACCCCTCTCACACGGATGTCCGCATGAAGAATCAATTGAAAAAACTCCTCGGTCGGACCTCGACCACCAACGATGGGGCTCGTCAACCACATGCCCTTCTCGTCGTCGAGAACGAAACAGTCCCACACGATCGACGGGTCTGGAACCAGGCGAGGGCTGCTCGCGACAACGGCTACTACGTCACCGTGATCTGCCCGCAACGAAGCAAGCGCCCTGCCCCGAAACACGAGATTCTCGATGGTGTCGAGATCTACCGATTCTCGATGCCCTTTGGCGGCCCTCGCAAGATCGATTTTCTCCTCGAGTACGGCTGGGCCCTGCTCAACTGTTTCATGCTTGCAGGACGCATCTGGCGGAAGCGTCGGTTCGACCTCATTCACGTCGCCAACCCGCCCGACTTGTTCTTTCCCCTTCAGTGGGTGTTTGGGCGCCGTGGTGCAGCCTTCGTTTTCGATCAGCACGATCTCGGCCCCGAGACCTATCAGTCGAAGTTCGACGAGCCGAAAATGACGTCGATGGCCAAGCTCCTCATGAAGGTCGAGGCGCTCAGCTATCGGGCAGCAGACAGCGTCATCGTGACCAACGAGTCCTA
>CALHCB010000062.1 GCA_937930695.1 uncultured Acidimicrobiales bacterium
GAACGTGTTGCCAGAGCTGGCCGCCGATACAGATGTCCGAGCGGTACTGATCACGGGTGAGGGCGGTGCCTTCTGTGCCGGTGGCGATGTCAAAGCGATGAACGCTTCGCACACCTCGGGTGAAGCTCGTAGCGGACATGCGCCTGACCCCGAGGGGAGAATCGCACAGCTCCGGTCGAACCAACGGGCGGTGTCCCTCGCCATTCATGAGTTTCGCAAGCCTGTGGTTGCCGCGCTGCCTGGGGCGGCCGCGGGTGCCGGCTTCTCGATTGCGTTGGCGGCCGACATCCGTCTCGCGGCGGAGAAGGCATTGCTCGTGACCGCTTTCGCCAACGTCGGAGCGTCCGGGGACTTCGGTGGCAGCTGGTTCCTCACGCAACTCGTCGGACCGGCCAAGGCCAAGGAGTTGTACTTCACCTCGCCGCGTTTGACGGCAACCGAAGCGCAGAGCCTCGGACTCGTCAATCAGGTTCTTCCGGATGAGGGGTTCGCTCAGGCTGCGCTCGACTGGTGCCACGATCTTGCAGGGCGGGCCCCGATCGCGATGGGCTTCATGAAGGAGAATCTCAACCGGGCGATCACCTCTGACCTGGCGCCGGCGCTCGATGCCGAGGCCGCGGCCATGGTTCGGGCCATGTCGACGGCTGATCATCGCGAAGCTGCTGCTGCGTTTGTCGAGAAGCGAAGTCCCGTCTTCACCGGCGAGTAGACACCACACCATCTCTGCGGAATGGTCGGGGGCGGCGGCAGGTTCATGAGATGCTGACCAACGCCGAGGTGTCTCGTGAGTGATCAACCGAATCAAGTGGATGCCATCGTGATCGGTGCTGGCTCTGGCGGTTTGACAGTTGCGGTTGGATTGAGCCAATTCGGAAAATCGGTCGTCATGATCGAGAAGGCCGACGTTGGAGGCGATTGCACCAATGTTGGCTGCATCCCATCGAAGTCGCTGCTGCATCACTCGGCCCATCAGGAGGGCCGACCGGGCGCGGAAATTCTGGCCAAGGTGCGGGAACGCCGCGACTACCTGCGAGATCACGAAACCGAAGAGTTCGGAGCGAAGGAAGGAATCGACCTTCAATTCGGGACCGCTCGATTGGTGTCGCCTCAGCGAGTCTCCGTGACTCGACCTGATGGGGTTGTCGATGTCTACGAAGCCAAGAATGTCATTGTGGCCACCGGCTCACATGCTCGTCGGCTTCCCATCGAAGGTCTTCCCGCTGACCGCTACCTGACCAATGAGGAGTTGTTCGAGCAGAAGACGGTGCCGCAAAAGCTGGTGATCGTCGGGGCCGGCCCGATCGGGATCGAGATGGCAACGGCGTTTCGGCGTTTGGGCACGAACGTTGTCGTGCTTGACGCGGCCCCAAGAATTCTCCCGCTCTATCTTCCGGAGGCCAGCGCGGTGGTGCAACGTTCTCTCGAGGCAGCCGGTGTCGATGTTCGCGCCGGTGTTGTGGCGAAGAGCTTTGATGGATCGACGAACACCCTCCACGTCGGGCCGCTCGACGGTCTGGCCGCCGACAAGATTGACGATGTCGACCGAGTACTCATGGCGGTCGGCCGGGTGCCGAATTCGGCGGACATCGGACTCGAGGAAATCGGCATCGAGATGGATCGAGGACGAATCGTCATTGATGCCAAGGGGAAGACCTCGGTCGACGGTGTCTGGGCTTGCGGTGACGTCACGACCGAAGGGGCAACCACCCATGCGGCAAACGCCTGGGGTCGGCGAATCATCAAACACATCCTCGCTCCGGTTGCGCCCGCCGGTGAACGGCCCCTCCATCCGGCAGTAACGTTCTCCGATCCTGAGGCGGCCACGATCGGTGACCAGCCCGAGGTCGTCCCGACCGACGTTCGCCGAATCGTGGTGGACTATTCGTCGGCCGACCGGTCGTTCACTGACGAGGTGATCGATGGTGTCATCATCGTGGATGTTCGCCGATTCCGAGGGACCGTTCTTGGGGCCACGATCGTGGGGCCGCGATCCGGGGAACTCATATCGGTCTTCAGCCTGGCGATGAAGAACGACATCCGATTCAACAAGTGGTACGGGACCGTGTGGCCGTACCCCAGCTATGCGGACGCGCTCGGCAAGGCGGTCGATGTCTACATGGGCGAGGCCCTGCCGAATATCCACAAAGAGTTTGCAGCCTGGGCTGGTGGAAAGATCAAACGGCTGATCAAGTAGGGGCGTGACTGTTCTCATTGCCGGTGGTGGCATCGCTGGTCTCTCGATGGCGCTGACATGCCATGAAATCGGGATTCCTTGTCAGGTCTTCGAGCGTGTGCGTGAAATGCGACCTCTCGGGGTCGGCATCAACCTCCAGCCGAACGCCGTGCGGGAACTGCAACAGTTGGGCCTCGGTCCCCAGCTCGACGAGATCGGGATTCAGGCACAAGAGTGGGCGCTCGTCTCGACGAATGGACGCGACGTCTGGTCCGAACCCCGCGGCCGGAAGGCCGGTTACCGCTGGCCGCAGTACTCCGTGCACCGGGGGCAACTCCAGATGATGCTGTATGACGCGGTTGTTGACCGATTGGGCGCCGAGGCAGTGCTCACGGGGCACCAGGTGACGGGTTACTCCAATACCGCTGACGGCGTCGCCGCTCGCGTAGAGAATCGGGCCACCGGCGAGGTCAACGATGTCGAGGGATCGGTCCTGCTGGCGGCCGATGGTTTGCATTCGGCTCTTCGAGCCCAGCTGTATCCAGAGGAAGGTGAACCGGTCTGGGGTGGCGCCGTGCTGTGGCGGGGAACCGCGCTCGGCCCGCCCGTGCGCACGGGCGCGTCGTTCGTGTTGCTCGGCACACTCGAACAACGCTTTGTGACCTATCCGATTTCGAAGGTCGATCCCGAGACTGGCCTCCAAGTGCAGAACTGGATAGCGGAGCTGACCTTTGACCCTGCGCAGGGGTGGGGGCGGAGTGACTGGAACACCCAGGTGGATGCGAGCGAATTCCTCCCCAGATTCGAAGGTTGGGTCCACGATTGGATCGATGTTCCCGAGCTCATCCGAGGCGCAGACGCCGTGTTCGAATATCCGATGGTCGACCGGGATCCCGTCCCCAACTGGGTCGATGGATCGATGGCGTTGATGGGAGATGCAGCCCACGTGATGTATCCAGTGGGCTCGAACGGAGCGAGCCAGGCCATCGTCGATGCCCGAGTTCTTGGTGCGTGCTTTCTCGAACACGGGGTCATTCCTGGCGCCCTCGCCGCCTACCAGGACCAGCTTCTCGACGACATGTCGGCGCTCGTCCTCCGGAATCGGGGGAGTGGCCCGGTCGGGATTCTTGGCGTCGTGCAGGACCGTTGTGGTGGTGAGTTCGACGACATCGAAGACGTCATCGATCGGACGGAGATCGAAGAGTTCATGGCCCGCTACAAGGCGGCCGCCGGGTTCGCTATCGAGACGCTCAACGGCGCTCCCGACATCATCCAGCTGTAGTTCTCGATTGGAAGGAGTCGACGGTACGGTCGCGTTGATGAACGGAACGACCGTGGTCACCGATCCCGAGGATTCTCGGCTGGCCGACTTTCGACGTATGAACGACCAGGCTGCTCGTCGAGAGATGGAGGGTGATGTCTTCTTTCTCTCCGAGGGCTGGGTCTCGATCGACCACCTGATCGACACTGGACACGGATTCCGGTCGGTGTTGCTCTCTCCGTCGCGTGTGAAGCGGTTCCTTCCGTATATGGAGCGTCCCGAGCTCGAGGGAGTGCCCGTGTTCGTTGCCGAAGGCGATGTGATGAACCAGATCGTCGGCTTTGATCTTCCCCGCGGCGTGGTGATGTCGGCGTTTCGCCAACCCCTGGTTTCGCTCGCTGAGCTTGCCCGAACATCGAAACGGCTGATCGTGTTGGAGGCGCTGAACGACAACGAGAACGTTGGGGCGATCGCTCGTGCGGCTCGAGCCTTCGGGATCGACGGATTGGTGTTGAGCCCCACCTGCACCGACCCGTACTACCGACGAACCGTCCGCGTGAGCATGGGCGAGATCCTCCACCTGCGAGTCGCGAGGGTCGCGGCGTCAGAATGGCCTGATGCGATTGGGCGACTCCACGATGCCGGATTCGAAACCTGGGCGATGACGCCAGCATCCGATGCTGTTGATCTTTGGTCAATGGACCCACCGGAGCACTTGGCGATCGTGCTCGGAGCAGAAGGCCCGGGATTGACCCCAGGTGTGCTTGATCGGGCAACAACATGTGTGAGGATCCCGATAAGTGATGCGGTGGACTCGCTCAATGTTGGCCATGCGGCAGCCATCGTCCTCGGCGCGATCTCCCGAACCGGCCCTGCGGGGAGTGCGTGACGGGTTTGTGACGGAGATGTGTCGTTGGGCACTCGTGGCGGAACTGGGAACTCTTTCGGGCCGTCAGAGGTTGTACTGATCACGAAGCCAACGATCGCCAGATCGCTGAAGGAGGCCTCCCATGACCATCACCAAGCCCATCCCCACCACGCCGCACCCCACTGTCGCTGGCACCATTGCGACTGCCCGGGCCCGCCTCGATGGTGAGGCGTTCGTTCCCGTCGCCGAGTGCGTCGACACTCTCCTGGATTGCTTCAACGCCGCCGTTCGGCCAGACGTGAAACTCGTTGTCGAAAAGATCCTTCCGGACTTCTCGATTGGCAACACTCGCAAAGCCTCCGACTTCGCTGCCGCCCTGGATGAGATCCAGGTGGCGTTGCAGGTTGATGCTGCGTTTGACGAAGTGGCGGTTACGGACGAGGGCGACACCAACCGCTAGACCGTCAGGACAGCGCTCGGACTGGTTGTCGTGGACTAGGCCCAGTCGGCGCCGCGCCCGAGAAAGAGTGTTGTCTCGTCGACGACGCACAACGGATTGCCGTCCGGATCGTCGAGGTAGAACGAACGCTCGCCCCAGGGCTGTGTCGCGATCCCAGATCGAATGGTTGTTCCAGACTTGGTGGCGCGCCGAAGTGCCCCGTCGAGATCGTCCGTCGCGAAATAGACATCGTCGGGGTTTGTCCGGAACTCGGCTCCAGGATCTTCAACCGCAACATCGACCAACACGACAATTGCCTCGCCGCAGTGGAGATACACGCGACTCGGCACGGTCGTGTCCGGTTCGAGTTGAAGCAACTCACCGTAGAAGGACATCGATGCGTCCATGTTGGTGACCGGGATTGTTATTCGGAACAGCCGCATGCCGCGAGAGTACTGCGGCCGTCTGATTCAGACTGGAGCGATGGCTCGAATCTGATCTCGCTCGAGATGCCGGACCATGCCGTCAACGGCGAGGTCCAGCCCCTCGGGAGCGAGTGCGATGACGATTCCTCGCAGCATGCCACTCTTGGTATGCACGAGGGCCCGCCGGCCTTCAAGGTTTGGTCCATCAAATGGAATCCGCAACATTGTGATCTCCGCCTTCTGCTGCCCGACGCCATTGTTGGTCAGCAAAACCGACTCTAGGTCAGCGTGTGTCGTCGGTCACTGGGCAGAAATCGAGAACATAGGCCGATCGCCCCAGATCGGACACGCTGCCTAGACGGTCGATTGAAACTTCTGCATGAGCCACGGCCCAGCCAGAACCGGCTCGTGACGGGGTGACTCACCGGGAGCGAGGCACGTTGGGAGGCAGGAGATTTCCGCATCCCAATTCGCCATGTGAAAGAAGGCAAAGGACTGTCGTGCCCGAGAATCCTGCGCCGTCACTCGGTGAAGGGTGGAGCGCCATCGATCGTTGGTCCATTGTGCGATGGAATCTCCAAGATTGACCACGAACATGTCGGGGTTGGGTTCGATGTCGACCCACGTGCCGTCGGCGTCCTCGATCTGGAGCCCAGGAACGAGATCGGTGCGCAGAATGGTGAACGTTCCGTAGTCAGAGTGTGCCCCGGCTCGAAGAGATGCCCCAGGGTCGCCGCGCACTTCGGGATAGTGGATGGCGCGCATGGAACTGATGGCTCGGTCGATGAGCGGTGCGAAGAACCCGATGGGAAGTTCGAGGGCCGCCGCCATGACCGTCATCAGATGATCGGCCAGATCCGCCATGGCTCGGTAGTACGCCGTCCACACTTCTTGCAGGTCGGTTGGGTGCTCGGGCCACAGACTCGGCGAGTTCACCCACAGATCGGGATCGATCCTCGCCGTGCCGCAATCTGGTCCGACCGAAAGCGACTCCTTCAGATCAGGAGGCGCAGCGCCATCGCCGAGCGATGCAGCAAGTGACTCGTGTTTGAAGGGCGAATAACCGTACGGATAGCCGGGCTCGGGAAAGGCGATGGTTCGTTTCGCCGGTTCAGGCAATGCGAAAAACTCTTCAGCGCTCCGCCAGGCAGCATCGGCGAGAGATCGATCGATGGCTGTGACCGGAACGAGAAAGAAACCGGTCGACTCACACGCCTGAGAAAGCGCGTCGGCCTGGTCGACGAGAGACGCCCTTGGTTCAACGACCCGCAGGGTCAAGAGCCGTGACTTTCCCGCAACTCTCGCTTCAGAACCTTGCCGGTTGCGTTGTGCGGGATCTCGTCGATGAACACGACGGACTGGGGAACCTTGAATCGAGCGAGGTTCTCTCGGCAATGATTGATGACGGTTGTCTCATCGAGATCGGCACCTTCCTTGCGCACAACGATGGCTCGACCGACCTCCACCCACTTCTCGTCCGGCACGCCGATGATGGCAACTTCGCCAACGGCTTCGAGTTGAAAGATGACAGACTCGACCTCGGCGGGGTACACGTTCTCGCCACCCGAGATGTACATGTCCTTCCACCGATCGACGATGTAGTAGAAACCGTCATCGTCGAACCGACAGGCATCGCCCGTCTTGAGGAATCCATCGGAGAACGATGCTTCGGTCGCTTCCGGATTGTTCCAGTACCCGGGGGTGATGTTCGGTCCTCGAACCCACAACTCACCGATTTCGCCTGCGCCAACGTCGTTCTCGTCTTCGTCGACGACTCTGACCTCGGTGTGCAGAGCGGGTAGCCCAGCTGATCCGATCTTCACCGAGCAGTCCTCGGCCTTCAGCGCGAGCACCAACGGGCTCGTCTCGGTCATACCGAATGCTTGCTGGAGTGGAAGGCCCTTCGCTTCCCAGGCCTTGATCAATGGAACGGGAGTCGGTGACCCCCCGACGCTTGCGGCTTCAATCGTGGGGAACGATGCATCAGCAAACGCAGGCACCTGGCTCATGAAGAGGTAGTTGGCGGGCACACCGATGAAGTGGGTGACACCTACTTCCGGGCTCGAGAGGAGGTGCAAGCATTCGGCAGGGTCAAACGCCCGCATGATGATGTTGGTGCCGCCGAAGTGAAAGGCCGGATTGGCGAAGACGTTGAGTCCGCCCGTGTGAAACAGCGGAAGGAACGCCAGGTTCGTCATGTTCGAATGCAGGGAGTAGAACTCGACGCAGTTGATGGCGTTCCACAGCGTCATTCCGTGAGTGATCATGGCGCCTTTGGGGCGACCTGTCGTGCCGGAGGTGTACATGATCGTCAACACGGTGTCGTGCGTGCATGGGTGGTTCGTTATTTCGGGTTTCGCCGCCGCGAGGGCTTCCTCGTAGTCAGCAATGTCGCCGGAGCCGCCATCCCAATTGATGAGGTGAGAGATGCCGCACGAGGCTGCGACGGTTTCCGCGGTTTCGACGAAGTCGTTGTCGAAGACGATCGCCTTCGGCGAACAGTCGCCGATGATGTACTCCAACTCGGGAACTGCAAGTCGCCAGTTCAACGGAATGAAGATGGCCCCGAGTTTCCAACACGCGAACTGAACTTCGAAGAAGTTGCTGTTGTTGTTGGCGAGTACGGCAACGCCGTCCCCTGGTCCGATCCCGAACTCATTGGTCAGAGCGTTGGCGAGCCGCATTGTGCGGTCGTTCATCTCTTTCCATGTGAAGGTCCGGTCGGTACCGAGATCGATCATGGCGATCTGATCACCGCGAATCGATGCGTGGTGCTGGATCCAGTCGAATGAAGTAGTGCTCACCAGAACTCCCTAGGTGTCGGCATGGGGCGCGCACGATGTTTCACCTATTTGGACGTCTCTGTCCAGCTGAGGAAGGAGGGTTTCGATCGACGTGATTCGCGACTGCGGTTCAGCGGCCAGAGCTGCGAGATGTCACGTAGTTGGAGATCACGGCTCGGAACCGTTCCCGGCTCATGCTCGGATCGTGACCAGCGTGGACGACATTGACCGGGAGATCGGCCAACCGTGCCATTGTGGCGAGGTAGTCGCCGGACTTTTCTTCCCACAGTCCAATGCTGCCGGGCGAGTGGCCCGGAAGATGAAGCACCTCGAACGCCCGGTCACCCAAATCGATGACGTCTCCCTCTGTCAACGTCCTCGTGGGTGCCGAGCCGACCATGGTGCGTTCAGCGAGATCGAAACCGGCGTAGGGAACCGCAGTCAGGAGCCCGCTGGAGATGTTGTACCCCCTATCAGCGAACCACGACAGCGCGTCGCTGTCATAGGCACCGACGTCGAGCGCCATGTCTTCCTCGGACATGCCAAATGTTGCACCCGCAGGAGCGGATGGACCTCCGGCTCAGTGAGCAATGTGATCGCATCATCGATTCGCTTCCGTTCGAACCATTTGTCGGCGACCTTCAGCATTCCATCGACTCCAACGTTTGACATTGATTCATCGTTCCTCCCCAAAGGTTTCTCGCCCAGCCACGAAGCGGCGATGGATGCGACGAATATGTGCAGGGCCGACTTCACAACAACCCCCCACGATCGTGGCTCCCATGTCGATCCACGTGGCGACGAAGTCGGCGTAGCGGTCTGGTGTCAGATCGGTTCTGGCAGCAGGCAAAGGATTGTCGGAGTCGACGGTGAATCCTTTGGGAAGCGGAGCGAACCCATTCGCATAGGCACCGATTGGCTTGGTGGTCGAATCCGCAAGAGCCCGCAAACCGATCGTGGTTCGGTTGGGGTCGGTGCAGTTGATGAGATAGGCATCGGCATCGGTGGCGTGGACGGCATCAACAATCGACTCGCCGGACGCGATGTTTGGCCCATCGGCACCCGTCATGGTCCATGACACCCACACGGGCTTGCGATGAGTTCGAGCGGCTTCGGTGGCTGCGTTGCCCTCGTCGATGGTCGACATGGTTTCTGCCAAGAAGAGGTCGACATGAGGAGCGAGGTAGCCAGCCTGTTCGAGGTATTCGGCCAGCAGGACCGTGCGACCAGCCACCGCATCTGGCCGATAGCTGCCTCGATAGGGCGGCAGGCTTCCGGCAACTCGGACCGGTATGCCTTGAGCTTCTGCCTCATCAGCGACCTCGCGAGCGAGCGATCCGGAGAGATCGTTCAGGTCTGCCATCTGACTGCCTTGGCCAAGGCGCTCGAGTCGGTGCCGGCCGAGCGCGTAGGAGTTCGTCGTGATCACCCGTGCCCCGGCGGTGATGTAGTCCCGATGCGCCGCAGTCACCATCCCTGGATCGTCGATCAAGGCGCGACCCGACCAGGCAAGACCATCGGGAAGACCCCGTGCCATCAATTCGTGGCCCATGCCACCATCAAGCATCACGATCTCACTCACCGGATCACCAGCTTGTACTCCCGCACGAAGAAGACGAGGGCAGCAGCAGGCAAGGTCACCACCGCCACGGCCTGTCCGACCGAGAACGCCTGGAGGCCGGCGAGATACCCGACAACGATGGGTGTGGCCAAGGTGCCGATGCGTGAGCCTGCTGTCATGGCTCCGAGCGCCACCCCGGGGCGGCCAGGTGCTTGGGCCGCCTCGTTATAGAGGCTCGGGAACAGGACAGCGACGCCAAGCCCAGCGATGAAGAGTCCGAGCATGCTGACGGCGACATTCGGGACGAGGTTGGCGAGGGCCATTCCGATGGCGGCCACAACAATCGACAGACGGGTGTGTCTCGCAGCTCCTAGTCGCATCGTGATCGAGTCACCACTGAATCGGCTGATCACCATTGCGCTGGTGAAGGCGACGAAGCCCAGGGCGGCAAGCGATTCTGAAGAGTCGAGATCCTCGACAAGCCGAAGGGCAGCCCAATCGGTCGTGATGAACTCGACGATGATGGCGCCTGCGCCCATGATCGCAACGAGAAGCGCGAACCCGCCGATGCGGGACTGACCAGCAGAGGAGGAGCTTGCCTGCTGATCGTCTCGAAGCTCGTCGACCTTCAGGAGTCCCGGCGCAACGAACAAGACCGTGGCGAAGAGCACAGCAGCCACGATGAACAAATGGGTCCGCAGGTCGACTGATCCGGCAAGTCGTGCGGCGACCAAACCGCCGACGACGGTGCCGAGGCTCCAGAGGCCATGGAGACGATTCATGACCGGAGCATGTCGGCGCGCACTGAGCCAGGACCCCTGCATGTTCATGCCAACGTCGGTGAGCACGTCGAAGAAATGCATCATCACAAGCCCAATGAGAAACACGACGGGTCCGTTGGCGAGGCCGATGACGGGCAGCGCCGTGATCAAGCCGCAGGCCCCAAACACCGTGGTGGTGCGGGTGCCGAGCCGTTCGATAACTCGTCCACAAATGAGGCTTCCCAACAACCCGCCCACGGTCCCGAGCGTGAGGAGAAGACCAAGCTGGCCGAGTCCGACCTCGATCCGGTCGCGAATCTCGGGAAAGCGTGGAACGAACGAGGCGAACACGACACCGTTGACCCAAAATTGCGTGCCGACGGATTGCAGTGCCCGTCGATCGATTGCGGTGAATTCGCGCTCTGGTGCAGTCATCGATGAGCTCCACCCGTGACAGACAACGGCAGTGAGTTGCCCCTTCGCGGTTTGGTCCGGACGTGCACCCGGGGGACGGTAGTCCTGGTCGTCCAAGTTGTGTTGAGATTGGTTCATGGTCTCGGAAGTGAGACCATGCGGCCACCAACTCGACCGAAGGCCCCGAATGACCGAGAACACCGGCGGCAACAGCCCCGTCGATATCACTGAATTGCTTCCCGACCTCGCAGCATTGCGAGGAACCAATGTGGGAGCGAGTGAGTGGAAGCTGATCGACCAAGCTGCCATTGACGCGTTTGCAGCGCTCACCGGGGATGGTGGGCCGATCCACAACGACCCGGAGACGGCCGAGCGCATTGCTCCGTTCGGAGGAACCATCGTGCAGGGGTTCATGCTGCTCTCGCTGCTGTCAGGGTTCGCTCGGTCCGTCTCGATGCCGCAAACCGGTATTGGCTTTCGACTCAACTACGGGTTCGACCGAGTTCGCATCATTGCCCCGGTGCCCGTTGGGAGCCGCGTCCGCGGAAGCTTCGTGATGAGTGATCTTGTTGCCAAAGGTCCAAACGCTGGGCTGATGACACTCGCAGCCACGATCGAAATCGAGGGGTCAGACACCCCCGCTCTGATCGCTGACTGGTTGGCCTATCTGCAGCTTGCCCCAAAGGAGGCATCGTGACCACCGCATCTACTGTCACCGAGATCCCGATTCTGAACCTCATCACCGATCACCTTGATCGCCAGGTTGACGAACGACCGGACCAAGACTTTCTGGTGCTCGGCGACACTCGACTGACGTATCGAGCGACCAAGGCGTTGGTAGACGACACGGCGCGGGCCCTGATGGCCTCTGGGGTCGAGGTTGGCGACCGTGTGGCGATGCTGAGTGCGCCGCGGCCCGAGTTCTTTGCCCACTTCTTGGCCGTGACGAGCATTGGTGCAATCTGGCTAGGTCTCAATCCGAAATACACCATTGGTGAGCTCGATCACGTGGTCTCCGACGCCGAGCCGAAGCTGATCTTCGGCTTCCTCAATGCCGGAGGCGATGATCAGACCGACAAGCTCAGCGAGTTGTCTGCATCACACGGATGGATCGAGCAAATGGTGCTGTTTGATGGCTCTTCAGCACCAGAACAAGCGGATGGCGTTGGCAGCATTGGCCGAAGTGTTGGGTGGGACGCATTCCTCGAACGCGCCGATGAGACATCCGAAGAGGAGCTGGCGACTCGGCGGACATCACTTGATCCGATGACCCCAGCGCTCCTCGTCTATACCTCGGGGAGCACGGGTCGGCCGAAAGGAGCGATGCTCACCCACCGCGGCTCGAACCTGTGCAACGTGATTGCCATCGAGCGCAAGGCACTGAGCGAGCGATCCATCATCTGCAACTTGCCCATCAACCACATCGGGGCCGTCGGCGATATCTGTGAGCGCACGATGACCGGTGGTGGAACGCTCTACTTCCAGGAGAATTTCAACCCCGTTGGGATGATGGAACTGATCCAAGACGAGGGCCTGAACACCATTGCCGGGGTCCCGACCATGCTGCAGATGTGCATGAATCATCCTGATCTCGAGAACTACGATCTGACCTCGGTCGACCTCATCGCATGGGGAGGGGCGGCGATGCCGGCGGAACTGCTCAGCGCGCTGATGGACAAGTGCGATTGCCGTCGAGCCACCATGGGCTACGGCATGTCGGAGACCACCGGCGGGGTCACCTACAGCGGATTGTTCGATTCGATCGATCTTCTTGTCTCCACCGTCGGCACTCCTGATGAGCGGCAGCCATCGAGGATCTGGCACCCCGATGGCCACGTTGCGGAAGTCGGCGAGCCCGGCGAGATCCAAGTCAAAGGCGACTTCGTCATGACGGGCTACTGGCGGCTGCCCGAAGCGACGGCTGCGGCCTTCACCGACGACGGATGGTTCTGCACCGGAGACCTGGCCATGGTTCGCCCGGACGGGTTCGTCGAGATCGTCGGGCGAATGAGCGAGATGTTCAAGAGCGGCGGCTACAACGTCTACCCGCGTGAGGTTGAGCTCGCCCTAGAAGAGCACGAAAGGGTCGCCATGGCCGCGGTCATCAGCATCCCGGATCCGAAGTTCCAAGAAGTCGGCGTGGCCTATCTCATGGGTTCAGGGCGGCATGAGATCGACCCGGATGCCATCTCGACGTTCGTGCGAGAACGTCTTGCCAACTACAAGGTGCCGAAGCAGATCGTGGTGCTCGACGAGCTCCCGATGCTGCCGATCGGCAAGGTCGACAAAGTTGCCCTGCGCGCCATGGCACTCGGTGAGGCAGCACCGGCTGACAAACCGTCGAGCGCCGGGAGTTAGCCCTTGGCTGCTTGGAGTTTGGCGTGGAATCGCTGCATGCCGGCAATCCAACGGTCGGGGTCTTCTGCCTTGCGCTTCATGTAGGTCGCAACCTGCTCGTGGGGGAGCAGGAGGAACGTCTCGTCGCGGATGGTCTGGACCACCATGTC
Organism: uncultured Acidimicrobiales bacterium; assembly: GCA_937930695.1. Classification (GTDB taxonomy): domain Bacteria; phylum Actinomycetota; class Acidimicrobiia; order Acidimicrobiales; family SZUA-35; genus CALEWY01. The sequence continues at coordinate 13,193 of CALHCB010000062.1, forward strand.
GGCGACGTCCTCGGGCTCCAGAATGCCGTCCTGGCTGGCCTGGCCGCTGCTGGCAAACCTGTCCCAGGCGTCTAGGTCTTCACCGATGATGTTCGTACGCACGGCTTGTGGGCAGAGAACCGAAACTTTCACCCCTTGATTGCCGTAGTTGATCGAGAGCCACTCAGCGAACGACACCGCAGCAGCCTTCGAAACGGCGTAGGGACCCGAGTCGATCTGGGTGAGGAGGCCGGCGGCCGACGCCGTGCTGAACAGGTAGCCCTCGCCGCGAGCAACCATTCCAGGAACCAGTGCTTTCGCAACCGTGAGGTGTGATGTGAAGTGCACGTCCATCATCCGCTGCCAGTCGTCGGTGCTGAGATCGAGTCCTCCGCCGACGCCGTAGCCGGCGTTGGAGAAGAACAGATCGATCGGTCCGTCGTTGTCCTCGATGCCCTCGCAGAGTGCCGTGACCGCGGCCTCGTCGGCGACGTCGAGTCCGACACCGCGAGCGTTGCCGTCGATCGCGGCCGCGACCTCAATGGCCTTTGCTTCATCGAGGTCAGCGACCACGACAAGTCGAGCACCTTCGGCAGCAAAGGCATGGGCGGAGGCACGGCCGATGCCGCTTCCTCCACCGGTCACAACAGCGATTCGATCCTTGAGTTCCATCCGAGGATGCTAGATCGATCAACACCAGTGTCTGTCACTGGCGCTCGATTCAGTCGCCGGAGTTGGCCGACGTTTGCGCCTCAGTCGAGCGTTGTGGCCTCTGTGGTGGCAGAGGTTCCCGCCGGCGACTCGATGCGGTAGGCGTAGGTGGTGCCCGGCTCGAGATCTCGGTCGGTGTACCAACCGTCGGAGTCGGTGCCGACGAGCACGTCGTCGCGATAGATCTCCACGTCGCCCTTCGGCGTCCACTTGAGAACAACGCGTTCGCGTGACTGGTAGGTCGACGTGACGGTCAATTCAACCGCAGGGGGACCACCAGATGTCGAGGCCGACACGGTCGCTTCTGCTCCTGCAGGTGTGACGACTCGGTAGTCGAACGTCGTGCCGGACTCGAGATTCTGATCGGTGTACCAGCCGTCGGAATCGCTACCGATAAGCACGTCATCGCGATAGATGTCAACGGGACCCTTCGGATCCCACTTCAGAACGATGCGGTTGGCCGACTGATAGGTCGACTCGACGCTGATTGGCTGGATAGGAGGGAGATCCTGGCCCGTGACAGCGACCTCTGCGAGCTGCAGGGCCTTGGGCACGCCGAGATCTCGGAAGTCCGCCTCGATACGGATATAGCGAGCCTCGACGTTGACGGGAAGGGTCAAAGTTCGTTTCTTGCCGTGATCGCCGAGCCGCTCGATTTCGGTGACATCTGGATCGTTCCGCAGGTCCTGCCACGCATTGCTCTCGAACGGAGTGGGCGACGCCCACACGTGGACGTTTCGTAGGTCAAGTCGCTCGGCGTCGGTGCGGGCCCACAAGATCACGTCGTCGACGGACCGAACTGCGCCGAGATCGATGTCGAGGTGCGGGGTGTTGCCCTCGAGGGAAACCGCAAAGCCCGATGCGATGGGAGCGTTCGTTCGATAGTCGCTGTCGATTGCGTTGACAGCGGCGTTCTCCGCAGTGCCGTCAGTGTTGATGAGGGTGGCGGAAACGCCGGGGCGGGCCGCAAGATTGTCGGCTTCGCAGAGCTTGATGACGCCTCGACCAGTCTGCTGCCCGGACTGCACCGCGTCGGTACCGACCCAGAGGCAATCATCACGGTCGACCCGCAGGGCCCAGGGGCCCGAGACGCCACTGAAGTCTGGCTGGAACCAATCGAGCAGCTCGCCGGTGGTGATGTCGACGGCGTACACGCTGCGGACGTCGGTGAACTCGTCTGTCGGTGTTTTGTCGGGAAGTTCGCGGTTGATCTGGCCCCAACAATGACATGCGACGAAGGCGACGTCGCCCGAGACTTCGATGGCCTGGATGTCACCACCGCGACCCGCGTTCTCGGCGTTGTAGCGGTTGGTGACGTGGACGGAGATCACGTTGAGGTCGAGGTCGGTGACGACCAGTCGGTGGCGTTGTCCACCGATCAGGAGTCGATCATCAGTAACGGCCATGGCGCTGGCGAAGCTGTAGGTACCTTGGCCGTAGTAGAAGAGTCCGAAGTCTGTGTCGTAGTCGCTCAGCGAACCGTCAGAGGTTTCGACCATCGCGAACGCTGCGGTGGCAGTGGTGTTTACGGTGGAGAAGGTTCCGCCGAGCAGCACCCGTCCGCGCACCTGATCGACCACGATTTCCCAAACCGATCCACCGCTGACCGGCGGAGTCCAGTTGGAGTCGACGATGCCGGTTGCGAGCGAAACACGAGCCAACCGGCTTACCTGCACCTGTTGGCCGTCGGCACCACGTATCCAACTGAAGTAGCCGCCGATGTAGAGGTAGTCATCCGCAACTTCGAGAGCGTGCACGCGCGGCTGGCTACCGCCGAAGGTGCCGACTTCAACATCGAACGTTGGATCAAGAGCACCCGTTGTCGGATTGAGCGCAGCGAAGCCAGATGCACTCGAGTCGCCGTTCACCGAGGGAAACTCGCCGCCGACGAAGACTCGATTGCGAGCGGGGTCCGAGGCGAGGTCGAAGACTGACCACGTGACATCGGGAGTGAAGGTAGGTACCCAATCACCCGTCTCGACATCGAAGGCTGCAAGGTAAGGCTGGGCATGCGTCTCGACACCGTTGGTGACCTCGAGAAACTTGCCGCCGGTGATCATGGTGTCGCCGACCTCTTCGAGAGCGAAGACAGGCGAGTAGTACTGGAAGTTGCCCGAGCCCGGGTCCAGACCGTCAACTCCCCAGGAGTTCTGCGGCTGAGGTTCGAAGAGTCGATCTTCGACAGTGAGTTCAGCACTCACGGGAACAGGAACGACGAGCGCTGTTGCAGCTGCGAGCACAGCGAAAAGGGCAGCTCGGGGTGATGTACGGGCCATTACCTCGAAGGTAGAAGTGGTCTGTAGATCGGCTCAGAGCCAAAGAGCCCTACCCGCTAGGCCGAACGATTCCCCCAAAATGAGTGCGTTCTGCGGACCTCACGGTCGCCCACAAGATGCTCCGTTCAACCGGCGCGCTATTCCAGCGCGTCGGGCATCGAGTCTTTCTTGCCGTTGACAAAGGCAAGCATCTCCGCGTCGATGGCGTCGTCGAGTTCCGGCGCTTCGTAGGTGGCCAGCATCTCTTTCCATTGCTGGTTCGCCCGCTGGGCAGCGGTGAGTCCACCATCCTCGTGCCACTGCTCATAGCTGTTGTTGTCCGCAACTGTCGACATATAGAACGCACTCTCGAAATTGGCGTAGGTGTGCGCGTTGCCAAGGAAGTGCTGGCCATGTGGATTGGTGTGAAACGCCTCCATCGCCTGACCGTTCTCACTCATATCCACGCCCTTGGCGTAGATCTCCATCATCCCGAGTTGGTCCGCATCCATGATGAGCTTCTCGTAGCTCAGCGCCAAGCCGCCTTCGATCCAACCGGCAGCGTGCAGTACGAAGTTCACGCCGGCCTGCATAGTGGGAAGCAGGGTCGATGCGGATTCATAGGCAGCCTGCGCATCGGGGGCCTTGGAGCTCGTGAACTGACCGCCAGAGCGGAAGGGGACGCCGACCCTTCGGGCCAACTCGGCCATGACGTAGATCGCCAAACCACCTTCGGGAGAGCCGAACGTTGGTGCACCCGTGGCCATGGACATCGAACTGGCGAACGTCCCGAAGATCACCGGCGCACCGGGTCGAACGAGCTGGGTGTAGGCCATGCCACTGAGCGCTTCGGCGAGTGCCTGGGCTGCGAGACCGGCGATCGTGACCGGACTCATCGCTCCCGCAAGGATGAACGGCGACATGATGCAGGCCTGGTTCTCTTTGGCATAGGCCGTGGCGGCGCCGAGCATGGTGGCATCCCATCGCAACGGCGACGAGGCATTGATCAAGCTCGTCAGCACCGTCCGATCTTGGAGATCGCCGCCAAAGGCCAAGCGACACAGTTCGATCGAGTCTTCGGCCCGCTCGGCTGCAGTGACAGAACCCATCAACGGTTTGTCGCTGTACTTGAGGTGGGAATACACCATGTCGAGGTGGCGCTTGTTGACCGCAACATCGACCGGCTCACAGACCGTGCCCCCCGAGTGGTGCAGATGGGGGAGTCGATAGGTGAGCTTCACCACGTTCTGGAAATCCTCGAGGGTCGCATAGCGGCGACCGTTGTCCAGATCGGTGACGAATGGTGAGCCGTAGTTCGGAGCGAACACGGTGGAGTCACCGCCGATGCGGACGCTGCGTTCCGGATTGCGAGCGTGCTGAGTGAATTCAGCTGGCGCGGTTGCCTGCACAATCTCGCGACACAGACCGCGGGGGAACCTCACCAGTTCGGTTTCCCGATCGACATTGGCGCCGGCTGCCTCGAGAAGATCCAACGCACTGGGGAATTCCTGAAAGGCGATGCCAATCTCAGAAAGGATCGTTTCTGCGTTTTCTTCGATCTGAGCGAGCCCCGCTTCGTCCAGAACAGAAACGGGCGGGAGCGTGCGGACCAGAAACGCGTTGACTTCGGCGTTGCCCGCAGTCCGCGCCGCCTGGCGGGCGGCACGACCGCCGCCTCGACGTCCCTTGCGGCCACTCACAGGTGCATCCGTCATCGTGGTCTCCTTCTTCGTCGGCCTCCCGAACCCGGTGGGGGTTCTTCAGCCGCTGGGGCCAAGGGGAATCCCATGGCCTCGACAAACAGTTCCTGAAACCGTGGTTCGGTTGCAGTTTCGATCTTGGTGACGGACCGGACGATGGACTCGACTTCAGTTCGTTCCCGGCCTGACAGTAGGAGCCGAACGGCTCCCGTCCCAGCGGAGTTGCCAGGAGAGCCCATGGTCTTCCGTGATGCGGGAATGAGGTCGATATCGATGGCCATTTTGGTGTCGATGTGAGATCCGAACGCCCCGGCGAGGCGAATGTCGTCGACCTCGGTGATGCCCGCATGCTCCATCAAGAGCTCGATTCCAGCCTTGAGGGCACCCTTTGCGAGTTGGACCGCTCGCACATCGTTCTGGACGATCAGGAGCTCTTGGCCTGGCTCGTCTGCGGTTGGTCGATGCAGGACGTAGGAGAACGTTCGACCGTCTTCGATGACCCGATCGGTGCGGTCGCCGAGCGCCTGGATGACACCGCTGCGATTCAGAAGCCCGACTCGCGACATCTCGGCCAAGACCTCGATGATTCCTGAACCGCATATGCCGATGACGCCGGTGCTGACAATGGCGTCGGCGAATCCATCCTCATTGCTCCAAAGATCAGAGCCGATGACTTTGAATCGTGGCTCGAGCGTGTCCGGATCGATACGCACACGCTCGATTGCGCCGGTTGCCGCTCGCACACCACAGGAGATCTGCGCCCCCTCAAATGCCGGTCCGGTTGGCGAGGAAGCGGCGAAGAGCCACTGATTGTTTCCGAGCACGATCTCTGCGTTGGTGCCGACATCAACCAACAACTGGATGTCGTCTCCTCGGTGCGGACCTTCGGCGATGATCGCTGCTGCGGTGTCTGCTCCAACATGGCCAGCGATACAGGGGGCCACGTACACCCGAGCGTTTGGACAGTGGATGTCGAGGTCACCGGCGGGCAGCGTGATCGAATCGCTTGTGGCGAGCAGGAACGGCGCTGCACCCAGGGGAGTCGGGTCGATGCCGAGAAGTAGATGGTGCATCACGGGGTTGCCGACAAGCACGATCTCGAGAACGTGTGACCGATCCTCAGGCGCGAGTTCGGCGATGAGTTCGTCGAGCGCACTCCGCAATGCGTTTGTGAGCTCGACATCACCCCCGGGATTCATCATCACGTAGCTCACGCGGCTCATGAGGTCTTCGCCAAATCGAATCTGGGGGTTCATTCGTCCGGCCGTCCCGAGGACCTCCCCGGTCGTGAGGTCACAGAGATGGCCGGCAATGGTCGTCGAGCCGATGTCGACAGCGACGCCAAGGGCTCGATCGACGAATCCGGGCCAAGCCGCCGTGACGCGGTTCCCGTCGCGCAGGCACACCGTGAATCCTGGATCATCGCTCTCGATCGCAGGGTGGAGCTGGCTGAGTGCGCTCGGTTCCACAACAGCGTCTGTCACCCCCCAGTCTTTCTTCAGCCCGAGCCGGATGAGATCCGTCGCCGTGGCGTCATCGCCAAGCTGTACCTCGGCGAGTTCGAGGTACCGCAGCTCAGAGACGGGATCGAGCGTGATGCCGCTGGTGTCGACGTCTTTGCGAATGACCTGTTTGTGAATCTGGCTTGCCGGAGGGATGTCAATGACGACGTCCGAGCGAATCTCGACTGCGCACCCGAGTCGTTGCCCGTCGATCAAGGGGCGCTTGCCTGCGTAGTCGGTCTCTGTCGAGTTGGGCTCGGTGAGTGCTCCCTCATCGACGGTGAGTCCCCACTTGGGAAAGCTTCCCGTGGAGGGAACGATCTGACATCGTCCACAGATGCCGCGCCCACCGCAGACCGAATCGAGGTCGGCGCCGAGCTGCCGTGCCGCGTCGAGAACCGACGATCCGTCGACCACTTCACCGTCGAGACCGGATGGAGTAAAGACAACTCGGGGCACGATGTTGGTGCCTCAGCCTTCGGCGCGACGGGCTTTGCGCCCACCTCGACGACCGCCCGTTGCTTGGGTGGCATCGGCACCTTCGCGCTTCGCGCCGATCCACGCAGCGCAGTTGAGGTCGGCTCCGGCGAGAACGTCGGCCGCCATGATGGTGTCTTTGACCTCGGCGTGGAGTGGGTTCATGATCGCTGAGGTCATGCCGTGGCTCATGGACATCGCGAGGAACGTGCCGGTAATGGTGTGGCGAGCAGGCAGGCCGAAGCTGACGTTGGACGCACCGCAGGTCGTATTCACTCCGAGTTCGTTGCGGAGCCGACCAACGAGGGAAAAGACCTGCTGTCCTGCAGTGCCCATGGCGCCAATTGGCATCACGAGTGGATCGACGACAACGTCCTGTTTCGGGATGCCGTGATCGGCGGCGCGATTGACGATTTTCTTCGCAACCTCGAAGCGAACATCTGGATCCTCGGAGATGCCGGTCTCGTCGTTGGAGATGGCCACCACCGCGGCGCCGTACTTGGCGACGAGAGGGAGAACTCGTTCGAGCACTTCGTCTTCACCGGTCACCGAGTTGATCAGGGGCTTTCCCTGGTAGACGGCAATTCCTGCCTCGAGTGCTTCGACGATCGAGGAATCGATCGAGAGTGGAACATCCGTGACGCTCTGGACCAGCTTGATCGCTTTTGCCAGCATCGCGGGCTCATCGGCCAGAGGAATACCGGCATTGACATCGAGCATGTGTGCTCCTGCAGCAACCTGTGCCAACGCGTCGGCCTCGACCCGGCTGAAGTCGCCGTCCTTCATTTCTGCCGCCAGCAGCTTGCGGCCGGTCGGGTTGATACGTTCGCCAATCATCACGAAGGGTCGACCGAATCCGATCACGACTTCCTTTGTGGCAGAACTGATGATGGTGTCTGTCATGACGGGTCTCCGGAGTGAGGGAATTCGACTGTGGGTGGTGGGTTGCTTGTGGACGCAGCCTCGAGGGCTGTCGCGGCGTCGGCGATGACACGTTCGGACTCGGGTCGAGCTGGGTCCCAGCCGCCGGTCGCGACGAAGGCATCGAGCTGTTGGATCGGGAAGGCCGCATCGAGCCGGGCGGCTTCCGCTTTTGCGGCTGCGACGTAGTTGTCGTCTTCGGTGGGAGTGGCGACTTGGCGCCATTCGGCCACGTAGGCCGACGAGGTGGTGATGTCGGCGACCATTGCGGCCCGATCGATGGCTTTCTGAAACCGGGGCAGAAGCAGTTCTTGATGTTTTGCACTTCGTGCCTCGCCGCGAGTTCGCGGCGGGACACCATTGACCTGGGCTGGAATGTCGCGCCAATAAATGGTGATGAGCTGGGGGCCGCGAGCCATGGTTCAGATTCTCTCTGCAGTGGTTCGGTGGCGGTCGATCTCGACGACCACGTCGTGAAAGGGGTCGAGCCCGGTGTGCCGGACCTCGAACTCGAGGCCGAGCTGGGACGCTGCGTCGCGCCCTTTCTCCGTGAGCGCAGCCAACTGCTCGGGGTCTGAGGTCTGGGCGAGGTAGACCACGCGTTTGTAGTGAGCGAACATCATGCCGATCAGCTCCGGGTGCTTGTCCAGCTTGAACGTCTTCCAGATGAGCTGATCAAAGTGACGAGCCAGGTAGTCGGTGAGGAAGAAGGTTCCGAGCTCTGCCTCGTGGAGTTCTGCGAAGTCGATCGACCCGGTGAAGAACTCATAGCAGTGCGCGCCCGGGATGCGCTCGACATCGAGACCGTCTGCGACCATGTCGCTGATTGCGGCATCGAGAAGGCCGCCAGTTCCACAATCGGCGTACCCGATGAGCACACGATCGTGGGCCTCGGTGAGATGTGCGTCAATCGACTCGCGGAGCGCAGGAACAATCTGCTCCGGTCGATTGTGCAGCGGTGCGGGCAGATAGTGAACGTCAAGCCGACCGGTTGGGTCCCATGACGGGGTGAGGCTACGAATCTCTCGGACGAGAGCGCCGCATGCGATCATGAGCGTCCTGCTGGCGGATGCGAGAGGCCGTTCAGCCTGTTCGGGCTGCACGCTGCTCCGCCACGAGGGTCTTCGCTGTTTCTGCCGCAACTGCGGCGTCACGACAGTACGCATCGGCGCCGACTGCCTCGCCGAACTCTTCGTTCAACGGGGCACCACCGACAAGCACGATGAAGTCATCACGAAGTCCGCGCTCGGTGAGCGTGTCAATGACGACCTTCATGTAGGGCATCGTGGTGGTCAGAAGTGCGGACATGCCGAGGATGTCTGGCTTGTGCTCTTCGAGTGCGGCGATGAACTCGTCGGTGTCGGTGTTGATGCCAAGGTCGAAGACTTCAAATCCCGCACCTTCGAGCATCATGGCCACGAGGTTCTTCCCGATGTCGTGGATGTCGCCCTTGACGGTGCCGATGACGACGGTGCCGATTGGCTCTGCGCCTGTTTCTGCGAGAAGCGGACGCAGAATGGTCATGCCGGCCTTCATTGCATTGGCGGCAAGCAGCACCTCTGGAACGAAAAGAATGCCGTCGCGAAAGTCGATACCGACGATGCGCATACCCTCAACGAGTGCGTCGTTCAGGGTCTTGTCCGGACCCCAGCCTCGACTGAGGAGGATGTTGGTTCCCTCGGCGATTTCGTCGGCGAGTCCGTCGTAGAGATCATCATGCATTTGAGCGACAAGATCGTCATCGCTCAAGCTGGAGAGGTCGATTTCTTCTTCAGGCTCTGTCATTTCACCACTCTCGTGCGTGACCCGCAGTAGGCACCGCGAGGCATTGAGGCATTGCTGATCTGCCGACTTACTTGACTTCCATGATGTGAGAAGGCACCGTATCATGGAAGTTGTAAACTGGACAAGAGTCCAGCTTGTCCTTTTCCACTAGCCGGAAGCGGTATCGAATCGCCTCCGACACTCACAGAGATGGCAGTCCTTCATGCTTTTCTGCATCGCCGCAGCTACCAGCTGCGGCCAATCTGAGAGTCCAAGAACAACCCCGCCAGAACCAGCGGAGAACGGTCATTGCTCGGTGGGACCCCGAGGTGTCCGGTGAGTGGGGTTCAAAGCGTTGGTCGCGCCTTTTCGCTCCTTGAGGCAGTTGGAAGCGAGCCTGCAAGTTTGACCGAACTCGCTCGTCGTGTCGGCCTCCCGATCAGCACCGCAAGCCGGCTGCTCGCAACCTTGGAGTCTCTCGGTGCTATCGAGCGACTCGACGATGTTGGGATGTACCGAATCGGGCCGTCCATTGTGAAAATGGCGTCGAGTATTGACTCGTCGGCCAGCTTGTCGACGATTGCGCAGCCTGAGCTCGAACAGCTCGCCAGACTCGTTCGCGAAGCCTGCGGGTTGTCAGTCGCGGCGGGCTACACCATGCACTACATCAACCAGATCGATAGCGACCAGCCGATCCAGGTTCGGGACTGGGTCGGAATCAGAATTCCCCTTCACCTGATCTCTGCTGGTCTGGTGGTGATGGCTCACTGGCCAGACGAGGCAGTCGACAGCTTTCTCGAGCGCGATCTCTATGCCCCGACGACTCGATCCGTCACCGATCCGACCAAGATTCGCGATCGCCTTGCCAGGATTCGTGAGCAAGGTGTTGCGTGGACCGCCGAGGAACTCGAGCTCGGTATCACCTCCTGCTCTGCGCCGGTGTTCAATGGCAACGGCGAGATTGTTTGCGCGGTGAGTGTCCACGGGCCTTCCTTCCGGTTCCCCGGCAACAACCCGCGAAAGATCGAGACCGAATTGGTGCGGGCCGCGAGTCGAATCTCTGAGACCCTCGGCCCCTTGTGAGCCCGTTCGATCCGGTTCCTCACCGAGACGAGATCACCGCAATGGTCCAGGAGGCCAGTAGGGCATCGCTCCGCTGGTTCCGGCAAGGAGAACTCGCGGTACAGAACAAGGCGGGGGCCGGCTTCGATCCGGTAACCGATGCTGACCGCTCCGTCGAACGGGAGATTCGGGCCTCGCTGACCAAGTGGTTTCCCGACCACGCGATTCTTGGCGAAGAAGATGGCGAGACCGGCGACGGGCCGTGTCGGTGGGTCATTGATCCGATCGATGGGACCCGGGCATTCGTGTCCGGACAGCCGATGTGGGGGACGCTGCTCGGTCTCCAAGTCGAGGGTCAGCCCGTCGCCGGATGGCTCCACGTGCCGGTAGTCGGCGAAACGTACGTCGCGGTTGGTGGCCAGGGGCAGTTCCATGACAGGGAAGGCTCGCGATCCCTCTGCACGTCGGACGTGACGAATCTGGCCGACGCCACGATGTTGTGTACCCACCCGTCGATGTTCGTCACCGAAGATGAAGTCGCAGCGTTCGCTCGGGTGACCGAAGCATGTCGGTTGACTCGGTTCAGTGGTGATTGTGTGAATTACGGATTAGTCGCCACCGGCGATGCTGACCTGGTCGTCGAGAACCAGTTGCAGCCCTACGACATCATTCCCCTCGTGCCGATCATCGAGGCCGCCGGCGGTGTCATTACCGATCGGGCCGGTGGACCGCCGACCAATGGGGGTTGGGCCATCGCTGCAGCAACTCCCGAGCTCCACGCCGCCACCCTCAACCTCCTCAACTGACTCTCCTCCTCTCACCCGCTTCCCGGATTGGTGGAGTGAGAGCGCCAAACACGACCGTTTGCCTCCACCAATGCGCCAGGTGTGAGGATTGGTGGAGTGCGACGGCCAAACACGACCGTTTGCCTCCACCAATGTGGGCCCCTACGCGGATTGGTGGCTTCCCCGATGGCTCGTTGGATGGCGCGTTCTAGGTTTCGAACTCTCGCCCGGGCCCGCTGGGTGTGACTCGTTGGAGGGAAACAGCGATGCGAACCACGCTGATAAAGAAGATCGCAACCGGAGTCGTGGCTCTTGGTCTGGGGGCCACTGGAGCAATCGGGCTCGCCGAACCGCTGCCCGTTGGCGCAGAGTCGCCGCTGCTTCCGCCGGTCGAACGAGGACCTGCCGGCGTTGACGGCGAGATCACCCGCCTCTATGTAGCGCTGCTTGACCGTCAACCGGAGAGTGATGGCCTTGAGTACTGGGTCGATCGTCGGCGGGCGGGTATGCCGCTCACTGACATGGTTGCGTTCTTTCGTACGTCGCCCGAGTTCCAGCAGACGTTTGGAACCCAGCTCAACGCCTCGACTGAGCAGTGGGTCGAATTCATGTACGTCGAGGTGCTCGAGCGTCCATCCGAGCAGGCGGGCAAGGATTTCTGGGTCGAACTTGTCGAATCGGGCGGCGCCACCAACGAAGACCTCATTGTCTTCTTTGCGGACAGCACTGAGTTCCGAGTGAAGACCGGGACAGGGCTGGAGGGGCTCATGGCCTTGGTCGACTCGTCAGAAGCGCAGTACGCATCAGAGCCGAACTATCGCTACGAGCGATCAACAGCGAGCCTGGTGGGCAACTGGCGTACGACGATCGTTGTCTCAGATGGCGCGGTGAGCGAGCGCTCCTATTCGTACTCGAGCCACTCTGACCCAAGCACCGACGTTGCATGGACGGAAACCGGCGCCGACGTCGGGACTCATGATGACGGAGCGCCAGCGCTCACCATTCTCGAACTCCACGACGCGTGCCGAGAGCATCTGATGTCCCTCGACAGGATCGAGCACCATTTGCTGGTGGAGGTTGATGGATCCGGTCGGATGACCCTTTGCGGTGGCGAGTATCGAACACTCATCGCCGATGCTGCCGACGGCGACTACATCCGGATCGAGAACTTCGTCAGCCCTTAGGTGCTCGACCGTCAGTATTGGTGGAGCGAGAAGGCCAAAAACGGCCGTGTGGGTCCACCAATCCGGAAGGCGGGGCGGGAGGGGCTAGCCGAGTTTGCGGAGTTCGGCGCTGCGGATGTAGGTGACGGCGACGGTGACGAAGGCGACGACGGCAGCGAAGCTGATCGTATCGCCCGTCCCGATTCGGTCTGCGATGGCACCCAGACCGAGCGCCCCGATTGGCATGAGCCCGGCCTGCGACATTGCGTAGACCCCCATGACTCGACCCATCAGCTTCTGTGGTGTTGAGGACTGGATGAGGCCCTGGTTCATATTGATGTAGAAGCCGCCAGCGAGTCCCATCAGCAGGGCAAGGATCAACACCTGACCGAACGTCGAAACCTGACCCATGATGAAAGTAATGGTGGCGCCGGTCATCATCGCTCGTTGGAACGCTGCACCCTTGTTGTTCATGTCGCCTTTCTTCATGAGGAAGGCCGACGACAACGCAATGCCGAGTCCCATCAGAGCGAAGGGGACCGCGGCATCCCCAGAGTCCCGATCGAGTTCTTGCTTCACGTGGGCTTGCAGCGTGACCATGATGGCGGGGTTGATCGTCATGCTGGCCATGAACAACAACAGGAACAGCGTTCGCAGGGCACTGTCCTGCCAGATGTGACGCCCTGCCTCGGCGAGCTCGGACCGAATGGATCGCTTGGGACCGGAGCTTTCGTTGGGCGGGATCTCGATTCGGAGCAGGAATACGATGCCCGTCACGAGCAATATGCACTGGAACCAGAACGCTCCGCTGAAGCCGAATGCATCGCCTGCGAGCTTGGCCAGAACCGGACCAAGAATCAGTGAGGCCGTGATGGCAATGGCGTTGACGGCAATCGCTCCAAAGAGCTGATCTTTGGAAACGAGGGCCGGCACGAGCGAACTGCGGACGGGTTGGCCGATGGCGGATGCGGTGCCGGCCATAAGCGTCAGCAGGATCACGACGTTGAGATTCAACTGGTCGGCTCCGGCGAGCACCGCCGCCAGCGCCATGACCGCCGCACCTCCGGCTTGCGTCGCGATCAAGATCCTGCGACGGTCCCACCGGTCGGCCCAGACGCCAGCCTGAAGCACCAAGAACGCGGCCGGAAGTCCGAGGGTGAAGACAACCAAACCCTGTTCGAACTCACCCTCATTCAGCCCGTCCAAGACCAGCCAGCCGAATACGAACCGTTGGGCGTTGGCGACCAAGAAGAACCCAACGTTGTTGAACCAAAGGAGTCGAAAGGGGCGGACCGACATCGGGCCCGGCGGTTTGACAGACTCGGCTTGACCCGCCGGGGGATTCGATGTGGTCACGACAGCACTATTCCAGAAGGCTGTGCCTTCACCGCATTTTCGATCGCCGCGTCGACCTTGGGTCAGCCATCATTTGCTGCTTGCCGACGGTAGATCGAGTGTCCGCCGTTGTACCGTCAAGCCGATGTCGTGGCGGAAGTGGAGGGAACGCGGCGCTGCGGTGATCGTTGGCGTTTCGATCGTGATGTTGGGATCCAGCATTGCGGTCGCACAAGAGCCCGAAACTGACGACGACATCGCCCCAGCCGACGAGGCGGTCGTCGAACCTGATCCCGGTGATGGGCCGGTCTCCGAATTCGTGGAGCTGCCAGGCCGGTGCGAGTCTGAGAACGCCCCCTTCAGGGTCGGGCTCAGCCTCGACTGCGAGTTCGTCGTGCGAGCCGGCGTGGAACCAGAGACGATTTCGTTCCCGTCATTGTCCGACGGCTCGACGCAACATCGCTGTGCGGTAACCGCAGGGTTGGTTCTGTGTCGGGGGATCACGGGTCCCACGCGGCCGGGGGAGTTCGGTCTCGAGCTGGCGCTGAACGACGAAGTCATCCCGGATGCTGCACGAATCCTCACCGTGGGAGCGCAAGCTGACGAGCTTTCGCTCACACTCTCGCTCGAGGAAACGGTCACCTTCGATGGTTTGCCGCTTGAGGTCATCAGCTACTCGCCGGTTCCGGTCAACGGTGCCTTTCTGAACCTTCGAGTTCGGGGATCAAGGCGAATCGTGGAGTCGATTCCGCTTGACGCAGGCTCGCCTACCGAGACGGGGAGGGACCTGCTCGAACTCGACCTGCCGGCGGGCCTTTATCGGATGTGGCCGTGCGTCGGGACAACCTCGCTGACGTGTGACGAGTTGCCGGGCGGCTACCCGCTGCAGATTCTCGATCCTTCGATTGAGGAGCTGATTCCCGGTCACAACCGACGAAGTGCCGACCGAATCAACATCTTGTTTTCAGGTTCGGGTATCGGTGGTCGTCGGAACCTCATCGAGATTGCCTCGCTCACCTTGGGGCTCGGCGGTCCCGTTGCGGTTGACGCAACTGGACAACCGACGGACGTCGCAGGATCGGTGACTGATGTGCACTTTGGCCCCATGGCTATTGAGCCGCTGCGATCAAACGCTGCCAAGTTCAACTTCTGGATCTTGCCTGCCGATCTTGGCACCGAGCTGAGCCTGCTGTTCGGCGCAGGCCGTGCGGAACAACTCGATGCTTTTGGCTTGCCAAATCTGGCCGTGACGACGTTCTACAACGACGAGTTCAGTACGACAAGCGATGCTCGATCGACCTCCTACTTCGGACGCGAGACGGTTCCTCCCCGATCGGGCCTCGCGTTCGGCGGCACTCGCCTTGCCATCGACCTTGATGCACCAGTTCGTGCTTCGGAGACCCTGGCACATGAGTGGGGACACTCGATTTTCGAATTGCGAGACGAGTACTACGGGTTCGACGGCCGCCCCGTACTTCACGGCTATCCGAACTGTGCTCCAGACCTCACCACCGCATCGGCGTGGTGGGGTGATGTCGAAGGACAGGTGGACCCGTTTGTCGACGAGGTTCTGGCGATTCGAGCTGAGATGGGCTTGAACCCCGAGCCTGCGCCGAATCGTGGAGACCTTGCTGATCTGGTCGCCGCATCGGCGACCCAGGGAGGCTGCTACGGGAACTTTGGACAGGCCACCGCCTATCGGCCGAGCATGGACTCGCTGATGAACACCGAGATCCCGGTGTTCGGAACCGTGAATCGAGCCAGGGTCGAAAGAGTGCTCAGTCGCTTCGAGTTCGGCGGTCCGCTTCGCGTGACCACCGATGTTTCGTCGCTGAACTGTGAGGCCCGCCTCGATCGGCTGTTCTGCGACGGAGAACTGGCGACACTCATTGCTCCGCCCGAAGACCGTGCGCTCACCATCGGGGGATCACCTTGCCGATTCGATGCAGCGGCGGTCCCGGTGACGTTTACCTGCTTCGCTCTCGACCCAGGCGGAGACGACGCGATTGTTGCGCTTGGAGCGGAAGAACTGGCGACTCCCATCGAGCGTCGCCCGCCTGTCGTCGTCGATGGGCCAGAGCCCGCGCCAGAAGGCGATGAGGTCGTCGAGGTCCAAACAACCCCGCCAGAATCGTCCGACTCCACCGACACTGAGCAGCCAACCGCTCCCGACACCTCATCGTCGGAGCTCGACACGGACACAGGGCGCGATCGCGGCGAGGATCCGAACTGGCAGCTCCCGATGGTCGTCGGTCTGGTTGTGGTTGTTGCCAGCCTCGCCAGCGTTGCCCTGCGGCGGCGAAAGAGTGCCGCGGTCGAATCGGAGTTCGACGCCTAGCGAGACCCGTCGAGCCGTGGCCGTTGGGCGATACCCATGATTGCATCGGCCATCTGAGGCCAGAGCTTCTCCGGGACGTCGTGGCCCATCGCGTCGAGCACGACGAGATCAGCGCCGGGGACAGCCTCGGCGGTGGCAAAACCGCCGGACACACCGAGCAGCGGATCTTGGCGCCCGTGAATCACGAGAAACGGCACATCGACACGGCCGAGGCCCTCGGTCCGGTCACCGCTCGCCGCGATCGCAGCGAGTTGGAACGCACCACCAGGTGGATAGAAGGACCGCTCGTAGCTCTGGATCGAACGAGTACGAGCTGTGGGCTCGTCCCAGAGTGGTCCAGCGATGACCTGGTTGACTTTGATCATGTGTTCGATCGCAGCGTCTCGCTCGGTCGGCGGGGGCGTCAGAAGCGCGGCCATGGCCTCGGGATCAGCTTGACCAACTTCGGAATTGCCGGTTGTGGACATGATGGAGACGGCCGACCGGAGTCGGTCGGCATAGTTCATTGCCAGCTCCTGCACGATCATTCCGCCCATCGATGCGCCGACCACATGCGCCGTCGCAATCCCCAAATGGTCGAGAACACCAAGCGCATCCTCGGCCATGTCGGCCAACGTGTACGGAACATCGGCAGCGACATCTTCGCCTGCTGCAACGCGTGCCATCAACGACGCGCCATCGGGAAGATCGCCACTCGTTTTCGCAGAAAGACCGGAGTCGCGATTGTCGAAGATGGTGACGAAGAAGCCTCGGTCGACAAGAGCATCGACGAAGCCAGCGGGCCAACTAATCATCTGCGCCGTGTATCCCATGACGAGAAGCAGCGGGTCGCCGTTCGGCTCGCCGAATGTCTGGAAACAGAGCTCGAGCCCGTTCTGTCCAATCGGGGCAAGGGTCGGTGTTGGTTGTTGCACAGCGGCGACTCTAGGCGCAGTTGTGCAAGCGGTCTATGAAGGCCCGAATTCGACGATCAGCTCAAGGCGGAGCCGAACGCGGTCACGATGCGATCGATGTCGTCTGTCGAAACGTCGAGATGGCAAACAATGCGAACGACTTGCGCGGGGCTGACGGTTATCCCGTCTGCGGCCAGGTGTCGTGCGAGCGCCATCGGATCAGCGGAACCGAGATCCACGAACACCATGTTTGTGTGGGGGCCATCGATCTCCAGGCCGTCAATCGCTGACAAGCCAGTCGCCAATCGCTCGGCATTCGCGTGATCCTGAGCCAACCGTTCGATGTGGTGGTCGAGGCAATGCTGGCCGGCTGCGGCCAGGACGCCGACCTGACGCATGCCGCCGCCAAGCATCTTGCGCCACCGGCGAGCTCGCTCGATCAGTTCAGGAGTACCAACGAGGACGGATCCGATCGGCGCGCCGAGACCTTTGGAAAGGCAGACCGAGACGGTGTCGAATCCGGCCGCTACCTCTGCAGGAGACTGGTTTCCGCCGATAGCTGCGTTCCACAACCGAGCACCGTCAAGATGCAGCCCGAGGCCGCGGTCACGGGCAAGGGCCTGGGCATCCGCAACGTAGCTCGACGGCAAGATGCGCCCATTGTGAGTGTTTTCCAAACAGAGGAGCTTGGAGTGGGCGAAGTGGTTCATGCTCGGCTGGGTCTTGATTGCCGCAGCCACGCGATCGAGATCCATGGTGCCGTCCGGCGCCATGTCGATGGGTTGGGGCTGAATGCTCCCCAAGACAGCGGCGCCGCCGGCTTCGTACTTGAAGGTGTGTGCCTCCTGCCCGACCAGGTATTCGTCGCCTCGCTCGCAGTGCGCCATGATCCCGCACAAGTTCGACTGCGTGCCGGTCGCGACGAACATGGCCGCTTCCTTGCCGAGAAGTTGCGCCGTTGCTGCCTCGAACGCGTTGACCGTCGGGTCATCGCCGTAGACGTCGTCGCCGACCTCTGCATCGGCCATCGCCTGACGCATGTCGGCCGTCGGCCTGGTCACCGTGTCGCTTCTGAGGTCGATCATCGTCGTCATGATGTCACCAGTGAAGCGTCCCCGGGGCACCTTTGAATGGTCCCTTGACATTCGACGTGATCCAACCGCCATAGAACGATCCTGGATTGGGTTGAACCTGTTCGTCGTCGACCCAGCATTCATCCGCGACTTGTGCGTAGAACGCCCAGTAGTTGGCGAGGGCACGGTACCGCTCGGTCGGCTCAGGGTAGGACCAGCCAGCTCCCTGGGTGACCCGATCATCGATCACGATGTCGGCATACACCGCCGGTCCTTTCCACTCGCAATAAGAACGTTGGGCCGTTGCGCCAAGACGATCGAAGGCGACGAACTCCGGAGCGACGTAGTAGGCCGGAGGCTGGCTGGTCTCCAGGATCCGAATGGCTCGCGGCGCGTCCACGATCGTCCAGCCGCGATGCACGACACGAATCCTCCATTCGACTTCTTCGAGGCGTGGAGGACGGGGGTAATCCCACACTGATTCCGTCGGCTTGGCGCTGCTCATGAGCGACGAAGCGGCGGGGCGATGATCACGGGGCCTCGAGGCCCCGGAGGCCGCCCCACGCGAGCGTCGTGAGGTCACGTAGTACATCGTTGGCATCGAGATCGGTCTCGTTGGCTTGCCAGTAGCGAACCATGCCCTCGGCCAATCCGACGACCCCATGGGCCAAGGCGAGACGGTGGCGAGTATCCATACCCTCCACCGCGATGAGATCGGCAATGCGGGCGGCGAGGCTGCGCTCGAATTCCATCGCGATCTCAGCCCACTCGGTATCTTCGCGACTCGCTCCGCTGAAGAGCAGTGAGAAGCCGTCGTAGTCTTCGCTGACGAAGTTGAGGTAGGCGCCAAGCCCGGCCTCGACCTGTTCACGGGATGATTTCGCCTCTGCAGTCGCATCGAAGACCGCAGAGCCGAGACGATCGCCGACGTCTTGTACGACCGCTTGGTAGAGATCTCGTTTCGATGCGAAGTGTTGGTAAAGGACCGGTTTCGTCACTCCCGCCTCTTCGGCGATCTCGTTCATCGAGGTTTCGTGAAAACCTGACCGAGCGAGAACTCGCCTGGCAACGGCGAGCAACTGGCTGCGGCGTTCGAGACGCGGCAGCCGTGCGTTCGTCACCAATCGTCGTTTCGATCAGCTCGGTTCGCCGCCTTGACGCCGTAATGGAACACCATCGCGGGTGCGAGGAAGACAGAACCGATGATCATCAGTCCGACGATGATGTAAACCATCGTGTTGGTGAAACCGGTCATGAACCCGATGAAAAACACCACACTGGCCACGACGAAGAGCGCCGTTCCACCTCTGATGCCCTTGGATACCAAATTGGCGACACGGGCTCGCTCCGCCAGCACTGGATCACTCACGAGACCAGCCTGCCCGCTTCGTCGTGCTTTGCCACAACCAAGGGTGAGGCCGATCCTCAGCGTTGGGACTCAAGATCGCCCTCATCGGCCCAGAGATCGTCGGGGTGATAGTCGTCATTTTGCTCGTCGAGGTCGAGTGACTGACGTAGATCGATGCCTACCGCCGACTCGTTGACGTGGGCGGTTTCGGGTTCGGGGGTGGGTTCGAGGGGCTCGGAGGACAGCAGGTCATCGACCGTGATGCCCGATCGTCGACGGCCACCAACGAGGTGCATCGCGACGACGAAGAGGCCGCCTAACAGAATGAGATCCCCGAACGAAACAACGTCGTTCACGAGGCCGATGGGCACGATGTCACCGAGAAAACCGAGCTGGGTGGTGTCGCTTTCTAGTTTCCCCAATGCGCCGATGGAGACGATCGTGTCAGGGTCGATCGAGGCATCGACCTTTCCGGCTCCGATGAGGGCTTCGAGTCTCGTTGGCACATGGCCGTTGGCCACGACTGCGACAAGATTCAACGAGAGTCCAACAACGACGATGGTGACCCCTCGCACATGAAGGTTCTGGCTGAGCCCGACGACGAGGAGAAAGGCACCGATGATGAACACGGTCAGCCGTGCAGGGACATCAATGAGCTCTGCAGTGGTTTGGATGACGAATCCACCGAGCACAGCTGGAATCCAGAAGAGCTTGGTATCGAGCACGTTCTCGAAACGTCCGCCCCGCAAGAGCCCGACCGCAAACCCGGCAATGACCGCGAATGGTGTCAACAGCACGAGGCCCGAGGTTAGCGGTTGGAGGTCCTAGGCGTCCGGATTCCCTCTGAAGGAGTGGATCCGGTCCTCGGGCAAGGGCACGAGCTCGCAAGGGCTCTAGCTATCAACGGTGCAAACCACGCGTCGGTCGCCCTGTTCCCACACGCCTTCGGTCGGAGTGAATTCTCGGGCCACCAACGGCGACTCGGCGTAGGACTCATCAAATCGTTCTTCAAAGCGCTGCAAGCACACCCTGGTCGCCGCTCGTCGGACGGCGCGATCTCCTGGCCATTCAAGCTCCGAGGGCTGATCGCATGGTCCGCCGGTCAAACGATCGTTCTCAGACTCTTCGTCCTCGGTGAGGCAGAAGCTGGCGAAGGCCTGACCGGCATTGGTGCCTTCACACGCAACCACGGCAACGGTGGGAGGTCGAGGAAGCGTCGGCACTGTCTCGGGGAGTGTCTCCGGCACCGTGGGTTCGGTCGGTTGCAACGTGACGATGCTGGTGGAGGGGGCAGTGGTCGTTGTTGTCGACGCCGGTGGAATCTCGGCCCAACACTGATCAATGGTGAGCCCAAGACTGGGGCTGAGCGCCAAAATGATTGGTGGATCGGTCGTCGTCGTTGTGGATTCGTCGACCGTGGTCGAGGTGTCGCCCTCAGCTTCTGGATCCGACTGGCTCGTGCAGGCACCAAGAACAACCAGCGCGCACAGAAGTGCAGGTCGGGAAAGGGCTCCGATCAGAGAGCGGGAAGCAGCTTGTCGAGGTGTGTGAAGCAAACGAACAACGATCCAAAGAAGAACGGCGCCGTCAGAATGTAGGCGGGCCAGCGCCGCCACATCCTCGCGGCAATCAATCCGGCGATGACGATGAACGACGTGATGAAGCCCCAAATGATGGTTGGGGTCCGTTCTTCATAGTTCCAGCCAAGGGACTCGGTGAGTGCATCCTCATTGATGCCAACCACATTGCCTTCGTCCAGATCTGCTTCGATTCCGACTTCGTCGAGGGCGAGTTCGTCGACAGGCTCGTCGGCTGCAGCGACGAGCGTTGCGTCCGGATCAGGTTCTGGCGCTCGAATGACCGGCACGGGTTCGGAGGCCAGAACCGCGGTGACAACGATCCGCTGACGAGCCGAGTACTTCGGATGACATGCCGTCAGCGTGAGTCGATTGTCGCCGTAGTCCTCGAGAACCTCGACCTGGCTCGGGTCGACGATGAAGTGTCCGATGGCAGGACCGCCGGCAGGGTTTTGTTGCGACATGACTTCGTAGCGGAAGGTTCCCTGAAGTGTCTCGACGAAGATCTCGTCGCCAGGCTGCAACTGATCGAGGTCATGGAACGGTGAGCCGTAGGTGGTTCGGTGACCGGCAATCGCCGCATTGCCTGCCTGTCCCGGAAGTGGCGTGTCGGGATAGTGGCCGGGACCCTCACGAAGATCACCACGAGTGATTCCTTCGATGACCTGGCGTTCTACTCCAATGGACGGAATCTCGATGCTGCCGATGGCCTCGCCGCCTCGAGGCAACAAGGCTTCGGCTAATTCGGGAGCAACTTCGACTGCGTCTCGGGTGTAGCCAATGACCTGTCCGTCTCCGGAAGAACTGCCGTCGGTGAGCACGGGATCATCCGCGTCAGCTGGGTCAGGCGACTCCGCGGCGCTCACGCTTGCGAGCTCTCCGGAGGTCGAGAGATCTTCCAGCAAGGCCCGGCGCTCTTCGAATTCTGACTCCAGGGATCCCTGGGCGCGCGCCTCTTGGAGGCCGGTGCCCCAGAGTTGGAAGGCCGCGAAGGCGAGCACAACGAGTCCAAGCCCGATGAGCGTTCTGCCGATGCCGCCAATGATCGCTGCGGTGCGATGAGTCATATCAGTGAGAAAAATTCGTGTGAGGGGGTAGCGCCGAGGCACGGTACAACCGCGCTGGCAGAACAATCCTTCCACCACACATCGTCACGCCAAGCGCGCCCCTGGAGAACTTCCCGATCTTTGGGGGCCATTTGACTCAGCGGCAGGATCGCATTGGGCGTGGGTGAGCTGTTGCCACTCACCTAGGGTGCAGAACGATGTCCAAGCCGGTCGTGCGTCTCCGAGGAGTTGTGAGCCTCATTGGAAGGTTTCCGGCCCTCGCCGGAGCCGATTTCGCCGTCTCCGAGGGTGAGGTCGTGCTTCTCCAGGGCCCCAACGGTGCGGGGAAGTCAACCTTGCTTCGGGTGTGCGCTGGGCTCGCCTCGGTGCATAACGGAACCGGCGAGGTCTTCGGGTTCGACCTGACGACTCGCTCCGGTCAGCGAGAGGTTCGCCGCCGGGTTGGCCTACTCAGCCACGCGACAGCGCTCTATGACGAGCTCACCGTTGAGGACAACGTTCGATTTTGGGCCGCCGCTGCGAACGCGGACGTTGGTGCGGCTGATGCTGCAATGGATCGGCTCGGCGTCGGTGGACGCCTTCGTTCGATACGGGTCGCCGGATTGTCAGCCGGGCAGCGGCGCCGCACCTCACTCGCCGTGCTCGTGGCTCGTCGCCCGATGTTGTGGCTGCTCGACGAGCCGCATGCTGGGCTCGATGCTGAGGGGCGCGATCTGATCGATGAGCTTGTGCATCAGGCGGTTGGGCAGGGAGCGACAGCAATCGTTGCATCCCATGAGCTCGATCGCGTCGACAGTCTGGCGACCCGCACGGTGCACGTTGTCGGAGGACAAGCCATGGAAGTTCGTGGCCCGGGCCAGGCGGGTGCGGGGTGATCGAGCACGCACGACTGATCGCGGCCAAGGACCTCAAGATCGAATGGTCGTCTCGCGTCCTCACCGCACAAGTGATTCCCTTTGGCGTCCTGGTCTTGGTGCTGTTCGGATTCGGTATTCCGCCCGACCGCAGGGTGTTGGCAAGCGAAGGCGGGGCCAGTCGATCGCTCCTCGAACAAGCCTCTCCGGGTCTGTTCTGGCTCGCTGTGCTGTTCTCGCTGCTGTTGGCGCTCAACAGATCCTTCGCTGTCGAGGCCGCCGACGGAAACCTCGATGCGCTCCGTCTGGCCGGGTTTGACCCCGCTGGTGTGTTCCTCGGGAAGTCCGGAGCCATTGTTTGCGAATTGCTCGTGCTCGAACTCGTCGTCGGCACGGGTGCTTTCCTGCTCTACGGGCCCCCACTTCACGACGCACTTCAGCTTTGTGCGGTCGTGGTCACAACGACCTTGGCGATGTCGTTCGCCGGTACCCTCTACGGAGCGCTGGGAGCCGGGTTGCGGCTGCGGGACACGCTCGTTCCTCTCCTCGTTCTTCCAGTCCTCGCTCCAGTCCTGCTCGCGGCAACGCGGGCAACTGAGTCCGCCCTTTTTGGGCCGTCCTCGGAGGGATGGGCATGGGTTGGGTTCCTCGGAGCTTTCGCCCTGCTTTACCTCGGAGCGGGAATCCTGTCGTTCGGCTCGTTGCTGGAGGAATCGTGACTACCGAGATCTCGCCGGAGCCGGCGTCGAAGACCACCACCATGACCGATGCGGTCACCAGCACGGGCTCGAAGGTCACCCGAGTTCTCGGTGCGCTGTCGCTGGTTTCGATCGCACTGCTGCTGGCCTTCGGTTTGCTGGTCTCCCCGCCAGAGATCGCGCAGGGAGATTCGGTTCGGCTGTTCTACATCCATGTGCCCTCGGCCATCGTTTGTCTCTACATCGCCTTTTCGATCACGTTGGTCGGAAGCATCATCTACCTGCGAAACCAGTCGACGTTCTGGGATCTCATGGCCGGAGCTGCCGCTGAGGTCGGTGTGGTGTTCCTCGGGTTCACCCTCGTGACCGGGATGCTTTGGGGCAAGCCCACCTGGGGTACCTACTGGACATGGGACCCTCGGTTGACGAGTACCGCGGTGTCGTTCGTTCTCTACCTGGGGTATCTCGCCGTCAGGCGCCTCGATATGGATCCGGTCGCCCGCTCAAAGCGCGCTGCCATTCTCGGCATCATCAGCTTTGCCAACCTCATCATCATTCGCTATTCGGTGGCCTGGTGGCGAAGCCTTCATCAGGGCCAAACCTTGGACCCGCGAGATACACAGCTCGACAACACGATGCTCTTCTCGTTCGTCCTCGGGGTGCTCGCCCTCACCATGACGTTCGCTTGGTTGGTCATCCATCGCTTCCGTATCGCATGGCTGGAGCATCAGCTCGAAGCGCAGCAGCTCGAACTTGCGATTGCAGAACGAACCTCGCAGGGCCCGACCGGTCTTGCGCATGGAGGTGCATGAAGATGGGATGGGAATATGTGGTTCCGGGCTACCTGATTGTTTTCGGGGTGCTCGCGATCTATGCAGTGTCATTGATCCGGCGAGGCCGTCGCCTGTCCGAACAGCTTCCTCCCGAGAAACGCCGATTCCTTGACTGAGCTCGATCTCACACCTGCCGAACCAAACATCAATCCGCCTCGCAACCGGTTGCGAAACCGATTGCTCATGGGCGGAGTGGTTGCGATTCTGGGATTCGTTCTCTTCCAAGCGCTCACCAGCGCCCGCGTATTCTTCCGCAACGTTGACGAAGCCGTTGCTGAGCGTGCCGAGCTCGGCGACACAACGTTCCGGATGCAGGGCGTCGTCGTCACCGAGCCCGCCGAGGATGCCAGAGGAGCCATCACATTCGCTGTGTCCTTCAACGACGTGGATGCGACAATCTTGCACGTCGGAGAAGAACCCTCCGATCTCTTCGAGCTCGGTATGCCAGTGGTTGTCGACGGTCACTGGGAAGACGACGTCTTCGTGTCACAACAGATTCTTGTGAAGCACTCCGAGTCCTACGTGGCCGACAACGAAGATCGTCCGGGAGTTGGCGAAGGCACCGATGCTGACTCCGGCGTGCCGCTCGATGATGCGGAAACCAATGATGACGAGGTTTCGGCCTCCGATGACCGCTGACCCGAGGCTGAACGGGTGAATTCGGCGCTTGGGTTCGCATTTTCAGTTCTTGGGCTCTCGGCCTCGGTGTTCGGCGCGCTCGGAGGGATCTATGCCCTGGTGCGTAACACGCCGCGGCTTCTCGTCACGGTCCGACAATGGGCTTGGCTGGTTCTGCTGGCAGCGGTCGGCGCCTTTGTTGTGATGGAGGTCGCGCTTTTCCAGCGTGACTATTCGGTCAAGTTCGTGCAGCTCGTCGGGAGCGACAGCACGCCACCGCTCTTCAACTTCGCTGCGCTCTGGTCGGCGCTCGAAGGTTCAATCATTCTGTGGGCCCTCATTCTTGCGGGCTACATCGCGGCCTATCTGTGGAAGTTTCGAGCCCGGGTTCTCGACCCGTTGCATGGCTGGACCCTTGTTGTTCTTCTCGTGATCAGCGCCTTCTTCTTCGGACTCATGGTCGGCCCTGCGAATCCGTTCACCGAGGTCGCGGTTCCGGCAAACTTCTCTGGTCCAGGGCCGAATCCGCTCCTTCAGAATCACGTTCTTGTTGCCTTCCATCCGCCGATGCTCTATCTCGGCTACGTCGGATTCTCGGTGCCCTTCGCCTTTGCGATCGCGGCACTCATCACCGGCAGGGTGGGCGAGGGGTGGCTTGTCGAGACCCGTCGTTGGACTGTGGCGGCCTGGGGATTCCTCACGCTCGGGATCGTGCTCGGTGCCTGGTGGAGCTACGAAGTGCTTGGATGGGGCGGCTACTGGGCCTGGGATCCAGTCGAGAATGCCTCGCTTCTTCCGTGGCTGACCGGCACGGCGTACCTGCACTCGGTCATGGTGCAGGAGCGTCGAGGCATGCTGCGGGTGTGGAACCTCTCGCTGTTGTGCTCCACCTTTGCCCTCACGATTCTCGGAACCTTTCTGAGCCGTTCTGGTGTGGTCGATTCAGTCCACGCATTCTCCGAAGGTTCGGTTGGCCCGTGGCTTCTGGTGTTCTTCACCGTGGTCTCAGGAGTCAGCATCGGACTGATCGCGTGGCGAGGTGACCGACTTCGATCGCCAGGGGCCATCGACTCGGCGTTGTCTCGTGAGGCATCGTTCTTGGCCAACAACGTGATCTTCGGTGCGCTGGCATTCGTCGTGCTCTTGGGCACGGTATTCCCACTGCTCGCGGAAGCGTATGACGGCACACGGCTGACGATCGGTCGGCCTTACTTCGACTCGATGGCGCGCCCGATCGCGTTCGTCATGCTCTTCCTCATGGCGGCCGCTCCCGTCCTGCCTTGGCGGAAAGCCTCTGGAGAGCTCCTCGCTGAACGACTTTTCTGGCCTGCAGTCATGGGCGTCGGGGCGATGTTCGTTGCTGTTGTTCTGGGTGCTCGGGGCTTCTACCCGATGCTGACGTTCGGCCTCGGGGGTTTTGCCGCCGGTGCTGCGCTCCGTCAGGTCACTCTGGCTACCCGCCGACAGGGGTGGAGGGGCTTTGTTGGCCGCACGAACGGCGGCATGATCGTGCATCTCGGCATCGTGCTCTTGGCAGTCGGTGTCGCTTCAAGCGAGGCCTACAAGACCGACCGCACCGCCACGCTGCTCCCTGGCCAGTCAGTCGAAGTCGCGGGACACACGTTCAGGTATGTCAGCTTCGAAGGAGACGAGACATCTCAACGAGTTCGGATCTGGGCCAACGTTGAGATCGATGGCGACGAGATCTACACGCCTGCACAAACTCGATACACCGAGCGCGGCATGATCGTGCCGACCCCCTCAGTGCGGCCTGGCTTCTCCGAGGACCTCTTCCTGGTTCTCGACGATGCCCCTCGCAACGGAGATCCCGACGCTCCGATTCGTCTTCGCGTCGTGGTTCGCCCGATGATCACGTGGCTTTGGGCCGGTGGTGTCCTGATGGGTCTCGGCTCGCTCTTGGCGATCTTCCCCGGCCGTCGCCGCCGTGGAACCGAGCCCGTTTCCGCCGCTGTTCCGCCGCGTGGCGACGTCGTCGGGGCGGGCGCCTGATGACGATTCGACGGATCGCATTGACCGTTGGCGTCGTCGTGGCATCGTTGGTTGCGCTGCTGGCATTCGCTGGCGCCTCGTCCGATGCGCCCTCATCGGCCTTGCTCGGCCAACGGGTTCCTCTCATCAAAGGTGAGACTCTGGCGGGGGAAAGCTACGACATTGATGCATCGAGAGGCCGGTGGGTCGTCGTGAACTTCTTTGCGACGTGGTGCCCACCATGCATTGTCGAGCACCCCGAGCTTGTTCGTTTGGAGCAGTGGGGCCAGGACAATGGTGAGCTCGACATCGTGGCGACGGTCTTCAACGATACGCCCGAGAACGTCGCTGACTTCTTTGTTGACAACGGTGGCTCGTGGCCAGTCCTGGGCGACCCATCAACTCCAATCGACTTTCAAATTCGACGCGTTCCCGAGAGCTTTCTGGTTGATCCGTTCGGAGTCGTCCGGGCTCACTACACCGGTGGAATCACCGCAGAACAGATCCTTGGCGATATCGAGACGCTCTCGTGAGTTCTGGTGTCTCCAACAAGCTCGCATCCATGCGAGCCGTCTGGCTCGGCTTGCTGATCGCCTCGGTTGCCTTGCTCTCGATCGCGACGTTCGACGATCGTGGGCCAGAGACGAGCGAAGAGAGAATTCAACGACTGTCCGATTCGTTTGCTTGCCCTGAGTGCGATGGACAAGCTGTCTCGGAGTCCAACGCCGCGGTAGCGGCGAACATCCGAACGTTCATCCGTGACCGGGTGACCGAAGGGGCAACTGACACCGAGATTCGTGACGAGCTCATTCGTTCCTATTCGAGTGATGTGCTGCTGAATCCACCGTCAGAGGGCATCTCGGCGTTGGTCTGGATCTTGCCGGTCGTTGTCGCGGTGTTTGGCGTCGCGGGGCTCGTGGTCTCGATTCGGCGAGATGGTGAAGGGTCGCGGACTGCTTCTGCCGCTGACGTTGCCCTCGTCGCCGAAGCGCGCACTGATTCGACCAGCACTGATTCTGATGCATCCCGTCCGCCGGCGAGCGAGAGTGACTCTTCGGCGTGACTCGCCGTCTAGACCCCGATCGTTTGCGTTCGCTCGAAGAGGAGCGCGATTTCCTGCTGGCGTCGCTCGATGATCTCGAGCAGGAACACGAGGCGGGTGATCTTGATGAGAACGACTACCGAGAACTCAGGGACGATTACACCGTCCGAACTGCGGATGCGATTCGTTCGATTGATGACTTCAGGGCAGAAACCGGCACCCGAGCTCGTCAGCCGTTCGGGAGGTCGCTCGGAATCGTTGGTCTCGTGCTCCTGTTCGCGGTTGGGGCGGGATGGCTGCTCGCACAAGCATCGGGGGAGCGCGGCGCACAGGACGAAATCTCTGGCGAGATCGAAGAAACACCCCGACAACAGCTTCTACGTTGCCAGTCACTTGGTGCTCAGGACTTGGTCGCAGCGTTGAGGTGCTACGACGAACTGCTTGCTGAGGACCCACAGAACGTTGAGGCGCTGACCTACCGAGGGTGGTTCCTTGTGCTGACTACCGGCTCCGCACAAGCTGAGGGAGACGATCAAGGCGCTGCTGAATTGTTGACGAGGGCGCAGGCAAACCTGGATCGAGCGGTCGAGATCGATCCCAGTTACCCGGATGCTCGGGCATTTCGAGCAGTTGTCTTTGATCGACTCGGCGACGTCGACGCGGCTTGCGGAGAGCTTCGGACGCTGGACGGGCTGAATGCTTCTCCGCTGATGCTGAATCTCGTTGCTCCTCTGAACGACGGCCTCGGCTGCTAGCGAGGCGCCCCCTAGATCACCCATGAGTCCCGGGGAAATCCCCGTTGGCTGTAGGTCCCGTTGCGTTGACCATGCAATCAGCAGAAGTATTCCGAGGAGGGACCAGGACCATGACCGCACTTGACCAAACCGCATTCACCCCACCGGTGATCGAGACTGTCGCCAGCCACTTGGCCGCTGGGCGTAGCAAGGCCGCAACCGAGACCAACTTGTCGCAGGCTCACTGCGTTGATGTGCTCCTCGACTGCATGAACGCTGCAGTCCGCGTCACGGTGAAAGAGGTTGTCGCCGACGTGCTGACCCGCATTGCGCACGTGAATCTCGTGACCGCAGAAGAGTTCCGGGACATGCTCGATCTGGTTCAGATGGCGCTTGCTGTCGATGCAGCCTTCGATCACCTTGATCTGACTGACTGAGCCAGCGCTTGGCTCGATCAGCGAGGTCTAGAGCAGGGTTTCCTTCTTGGACAGATACTGAGCGGATACGAAGTCTGATCCGTCTCGGTGGACGACCCACACCGATCCCTTTTCGCATCCGCGGCCGCTGATGGGCACGCCCTGTTGGGCAAGACGTTCGATGACTTCGGGGATCAGGTTTCCATGCGAGCAGATCGCAATGGTCTGACCGGCTGAGTCGTTGATCAAGTCGAGGACCAAATCGACGTAGCTGTCTTCCCACAGCGCGTCGGTTTCGGTGATGCTCAGATCGGCCGCTGTCGCCAGAGGTTCCACGGTCTGGACACATCTCGTTGCCGGGCTGGAGTAGATGGCGTCAACTGGCCACTCCGCGAAGACCTCGACAAGTGCTGATGCTCGCTTGTGTCCCTTTTCAGAGAGCGGGCGCCACTTGTCGTTTCGGTCCGACGTTCGGCCGCCGGCATGAGCATGGCGGATCAGGTAAATCGTCATCTAGCTGCCGTGGCAGTGCTTGTACTTGCGTTCAGAGCCGCATGGGCACGGGTCATTTCGGCCCACTTCAGGGCCACCGCCGAAGCCATCGGAGACTGCGGCACGAATGCTCGCAGCGACGACGGGGCCGCGGGCACCGGCTTCGCTGACCGACGCCTCGGAGAGTTCGTCGTCGCCTGGTGGCAGCAAGTACACCGCAACGCTCGAGTTCGTTCGGACATCGTGGAGCCATGCTTGATCGAGCGCTGGGAGTGGAGATTTCGAGAAGCCCTCACCGAGCGGGTTGACCACAACAACATCGCCTTCGCGGACCTCGCAAGCCCAGCCTGGAGCGTGCCCCAGGTTCGCGTTGGTGGCGTCCACGCCATCAACTTGTGACCAGTCTGACGGCAACACACTCTCGGTACTGATGACGAGTGCGGCCTTGGGAGTTGCGGTGGCACGAAGGAACGGGACGGCTTGGGATTCCCGGCCGCTTCCTGGAGGGCGAAGTGTCGACATTTGAGGTCTAATCCTAGTCTGGCAACTCGATGACCGTGACGGTGCCGGTACTTCCGTCGACCTCGATAAGTGCGCCGTCCGGAATGCGCCGCGTTGCGTCGGTCACCGAGACCGCGCACGGGATTCCGAGCTCTCGGCTGACGATGACCGCGTGACTCATTACCGCACCAACGTCGACGACGACCGCCTCGGCAGGAACGAAAAGTGGTGTCCAACTCGGGTCGGTGAGCGGGGCGACGAGAACGTCGCCCGGTTCCAACCCTCGTGGGTCGCCGGGATTGGTGACGATGCGAGCTCGCCCTCGCGCTACTCCGAGACATCCCGGCAGCCCGGTCAATACTTCTCCGGTTGAGACGGTCTTCTTCGTTGCAGTCCGGAGTTCCCACTCCTCGAGTGGTGGTTGGGCGGATTCGAAGAAGAACGGAGGGATGCGCTCATCAAGTTGTGCGTGTTGGGCTCGCCGATCAGCGATCGTGTCAGCGAACGCAGCGGGTTGTTCGACGTAGGCGTCGACCTCATCGTTGGTCAAGAACCACAGGTCGCCGCGTTGTGCGGCGGCGTTCCCGCCTTCGGTGGCCTGGTCGACCAAACGTCGATCGAGTTCCATTGCTTGGAGTCGAGCGCCGTGAATGGCACGAACGACGGTGGTCTTCGCACGTTCTCGATGCTGGGAGTACGCCCTCGCTGCGGTGAGGGTCCGGAGGAAGATCTTCTTGACCGGCCATTTGAGCTTGGCCAACACTTCAGCCTCGAGCGTTTGGCGATCGGCGAGAAGGCGCTCTCGTTGGGCTGTGGGATCGTGAGAATCCTCGGCTCCCCGCATGCGGTCAACGAGCGTCAGAGCGAGTTTGGGATCGGTTTCCCATGTGTCAAAAGCAGTGTCCCACTCGTTGGGGCCCCTGGACCCGAAGTCCGCGATGAACGTGTCGAAGGCGATCAAAAAGTCGACGGTTGCGGGAGTTGGATCGTTGCGCAGTTCTCCAAGCAACGAGTCGTCGATACCGCTCTGGAATCTCGAGGTGAGCGCGGGGTCGGCTCGAACCAATCGACCCAGATCCCACAGCGCCACAGACGGAGCGGCCGAATCGATTTCTCCGAGGCCAGCGAGCAACTGAACGGCGAGGTTCGGATCCTTCAATTGTTTTTCGCAGAGGTTGGTGAGGACGTTCAACGTCAATCCGGCGACGAACGAAACCTTCAGGTGATTCTCGAACAGCTCACCGAACATTTCGATCAAACCATCGGTGGACGAGACTCGAAGCTCGTCGTTCGTTGCATCCGCTGCTGGCTTCAGCCCAGCAAGGTACGTATCGACACGACGCTGATCCTGCCGCAGAGTCTCCGCCATCGTTGTCCCAGGGTCGTTGATGGTTCGCCACACGAAGCGGAGGCCGGCGAGGCCGGCCCGGAGATTCTTGTCTTCTTTGCGGGCGATATGGGTTGGTGGGTCGCCCGTGCCGAGAAAAGCGATGTCAGCATCAGTGGGGTCACCGCCAGGAACGCGTCCCGCAGCCACCCGTTGGATGCTGAGGTTGAGGTAGGCGTACCCGCCGAACACACCGCTGCCGACAGCCGTTGTGACCGGAACTCCATCGAGTTCTTCTGGACGAATCAGGCCGCTGAAGAGAATGGCGCTCCGCATTGCCCGCTCACCTGTCGCAGCGGCGATCGAGAAGCTGAGTGGGGTGAAGACTTCGGGGTAGACCTCACCGGCGTTGCCGCGCGTGTAAACGGGGAACCGGCTCGATGCGTCGGTGCCCACCCATTGTCCCTCACCAACTGGTTTCCACACAGAGTTTGCTGACGGCGAGGTTGTGGCCATGGACGAGAAGGTAATGGGTTGCCCCGGATCGTGCCCGTTTGTTGTCGGTCCCGGCGATTTGCCGGTGAGTTCGGTGCCTCCCGCACTCGGCACGAGCTGCAGTCAGCCTTAGATGGCCGTCCACCCACCGTCGACCGCGAGGACCTGCCCAGTCACGAACGTCGAGGCATCCGAGGCAAGGAAGAGCATCGCGCCGTCGAGCTCAGACTCAGAGCCAGGCCGTCCCATCGGCGTATTCTGGTTGATGTAGTTCATCCCGCCGCTGGTATCGAACATTTCTTCGTTCATCTCCGTCGCAAACCAACCGGGAGCGATTGCATTTACCCGGACATTTTTTCTCGCCCATTGGCTGGCAAGCTCTCGGGTGAGATTGTGGAGTCCACCCTTCGCCGCCGCGTAGCCGGCAGCCTTCAGCCTTCCCCCGCCAGCGACACCAAGTACCGAGCCGATATTGACGATCGATCCTGGTCGATCGTTCTGAATCATCCAACGACCGGCATGCCGAGCCAGTTCGTACGGAGCAACAAGATTGATTTCCATCTCAAATCGGAAATCATCGATGTCGTCGTCGATTGCGGGCAGGACTCGCGAAATGCCTGCGTTGTTTACCACGATGTCGATCTGACCGCCGATGTCGAGCGCGGCCTCGACGAGCATCGCGGGTACTCCCGCACCGGTGATGTCGCAGGGAACAGGATGGATGGAGTCGACGTTTGCGGCAAGCTCCTCCAGACGTTCGGCTCGACGTGCGGCGACGATCACGCTTGCACCGGAGTCGCTGAGCAGACGGGCGAATCGATTGCCGAGCCCGGAGCTCGCTCCGGTGAGAATTGCGACCTTGCCCTCAAGGGAGAAGAGGTCGTTGGGTTTCGAGGGTGTTCGTTCGGTCATGCGCTTTGTTCCTTCATTGTCTGAATCGTGCCACCATCAGGGCGTGGTCAGCACGTCTCGACGAACCAAACTCGATCCGACAGGCATCGCCGCGCCAGCGGCGAACTACGCACACGCGGTGCTGTCCGAAGGTGTTTCGCGCATGGTGCACACCTCCGGCGTTGTTCCGACGGCGCCAGACGGCACGGTTGCCGACGATGTCGGTGCACAGGCCGACGAGGTGTGGTCGACGATCCGTGCGTTGCTTCACGAAGCCAATATGGGGCCACAGAACGTTGTATCGGTCACAACGTACGTGGTGACCGGTCAGCCACTCGCACCCGTGATGCAAGCACGTGATCGCTTCTTGGACGGCCACCTCTGCGCGTCGACACTGGTCGTTGTTCCTGAGTTGGCACAGCCAGCCTGGAAGATGGAAGTTGCCGTCATCGCCACTGACTGAGGTCAACAGGAGCGGTCGACGACTCGGGTATTGACCATGAGCCGCGTTCTGCGTCTGCCTGGTCGGGCTGTCTTGATTGCTTCATCATGGCTGCTGGCCTCCCGAAGGGCGCGTCGGC
This sequence comes from uncultured Acidimicrobiales bacterium, assembly GCA_937930695.1. Classification (GTDB taxonomy): domain Bacteria; phylum Actinomycetota; class Acidimicrobiia; order Acidimicrobiales; family SZUA-35; genus CALEWY01. Next base: position 46,614 of record CALHCB010000062.1, read on the forward strand.
CTACGCTTTCGGCGTGCGTCGCTTTCTGGCCGGACTTGTTGTCAGTTTGAGTGCCATCGGGCTGCTCGCCGGACCTGCCTCGGCCACGTGGTCGATCGTTGGAGTCGACCCGGAGACAGGCGAAGTCGGGGTGGCGATCGCCTCGTGTGTTCCCGTGAGCCAGCTCGGCGAACTTGATCGGCCGCTCTTTCTGCTCACCTTGGTGCCGGGAGTCGGGGCGGGAGTGACGCAGGCGCAGGTGAACACTGGTGCGCCCGCACGAATCGAAACATTGCTGGAAGTCGGCAAGAAGGCTGAAGAGGCCATCGCTGACATCTCGAGTGAGGAGTTCGACAGCCAATTCGACGTTCGCCAGCATGGGATCGTCGTTCTCGGCAGCGATGAGGCCAGCTACACCGGTCCGTTGACCGAGCCGTTCTCTGGCGACCTTCAGGCAAGCAACGTTGCAGTGCAAGGAAACCTGCTCGCAAATGGTGAAGTGCTCGACGACAGTCTCGCCGCCTTTGTCGCCAGCGCGGGCGAGCCTCTTGCTGACCGTCTCGTAGCCGCACTTGCTGCTGGCTCGTTGGCCGGCGGAGATGGCCGATGCGACGAGACGGCGTTCTTTGCCCACGTATCCGTTGCTGGGCCGGAAGATGACCGCTTGGATCCGGCAGTCGTGCTGACATACGGAACTCTCGCAGAAGGTGACAATCCCGTGCTGGCTCTGCAACGAGATTTCGCCGACGGTGAGCGCAGGAAGGTCGTCATTCCTGAGGAGAACGGCTTCGGGTCGGTTGCGGCATTCGTTGCGTTGCTCGCCGGACTGTTCATGATTGCGGGCGGCTTCCTTTTCTGGCGGCGCGCCTACCGCTAGCTCGAGTATCCAACACAGGTGTTTTTGGCGGCCCGATACTTGGCGTCCCCTGAATTCTGGAGACCGCTCGAAGATGGCGCCCTCATTCACTGCTTTCATCTCCGCAATCGTCGTCGCTTCGTCGGTTGCCGCTACGCCAGTTTCTGCTGACGACGCGACCCGACGCCGCGTGGACGAAACGCCTCCGCTTGTGACGATCCTCGGTCCGGAAGATGGTCAGCTCGTCGAACTCGACGGCTATGTCGAGCCGCAGTGCATCGCCAGCGACAATAGGCGTCTCGACGGCCGATGCGTCCTGGAGTTCGACGAGACGCCGACGGATGAGGGAACCGACATTACGCTCACGGCATCGGCGTCTGATCGGGCCGGAAACGCAACATCGATGTCGTCATCATTCTCACTCGATCTGGAACACCCCGCCCCGGTCGTCTTCGATGACCGATCGATCGTCTTGATCCAAGACGGCCCGGCCGAGCTTGATGTGTTGGCGAACGACGTCGATCCGGATGGCGATCTCGACGAGACTTCGCTGCTGCTCGTTACTCAACCGCTGTTGGGTTCTGCAGAGGTCATCGACGGGGCTGAGAGCTCCATCGTTCGATACATCGCCGAAGCACCGGGTCCGGATTCCTTTGACTATCTGGTCTGCGACGACTTCGGCCAATGCGATTCCGGCACCATGCTGATCACCGTCATGTCGATCTCTGACTGCACGGTGTTGGGTACGGATAGATCTGAGCACTTGGCCGGGACGAACGGGCCGGACGTCATCTGCGCTCTTGGGGGCGACGATGTGATCGAAGCGGCCGGAGGCAATGACATCATCTTCGCCGGAGGAGGCGCTGATGCGGTTGTCGGCGGCGGGGGCAACGACCTGATCATCGGGGGTCCAGGAAACGACCTGCTTCGCGGATCGGCAGGATCTGACTTCCTCGATGGTGGGGCAGGCGACGATCTTGCGAACGGTGAGAAAGATGCCGACATCGTCCTCGGCGGTTCGGGTGACGATGAACTCCACGGCGGCTTGGCCAACGATCAGGTCGCCGGCGGACCCGGCGATGACCGCGTGTACGGCTGGAACGGCGACGATGCCGTGAGCGGTGGACCGGGTGCAGATGTTGTTCGAGGCGGCGAGGACAACGACACCATTCGTGGAGGTGCGGGTGACGACTTCCTGCACGGAGAAAGCGGACGTGACCGCCTCATCGGTGGCAGCGGGTTCGATACCGGCGATGCCGGCAAAGAAGACGACGCATGTGCTCGTGTCGAAGTGAGGTTGCGATGCGATAGCTATGCGCTTCTGAAGGTCGCTGCCTCTGCAGAGTCTGGCGAGGGCAAGGCGCCAAACCCCGCGGAGCTACCGGCTCGTCATGACGCAGACGAGCCTCGCTCCTGACAGTCGGCGATCGGTTTGGCAAACGCCACCGAGCAGATGGTGCGATGTCTCGGCCCGTGCCAGCATGTTCCCCATGTCTGACAATGTGAAAACTGTGGGGGATGCCGGACTCTTCGCTTCGTGTCCGTTGGCTGAGCGTCAGGTCTTGGCGTCGCTCGCCATACCGATGCGGGTCGCTGCGGGCGAAGACGTGGTTGGCCAGGGTGACTTCGGTTCGACCATCGGGGTTCTCCTCGAGGGTCGAGCCAGCGTGTGGCTCGACGATGCCCACATCGCGGATCTCGTCGCCGGAGACTGTTTTGGCGAACTGGCGGTGCTCTCGAATCCGAGCGCTTCTGGACGGCGCACCGCTCGGGTGCGGGCCGACAGTGAAGTCCGAGTCGACACCGTTTCACAGCGCGATCTCAACCAGAACCTTGGCGAGATCCCGAGTATCGCCGACAAACTGCGTGAGCAAGCGGCCAGCTACGGGGACGCATAGGGATCGCCGCCTTTGGTGACGGCGCTAATTCCTGAGCCTCGATCGCCTGCTTCGGCGACACTGGGCTGGTGACCGAGCCGAGCATCACACATTGGCAGGCACTGCTACGGCTCATCCGGCCCCATCGGCGACGCTACGTCCTCTTGGCGGCAATGCTTGCCGGAGCATCGCTTCTTCCTCTCACCGGTCCGCTCCTGATTCGCGCGGTGATCGATCGTGCCCTTGTAGACGGCACGGGCACGACGTCGATTCTCCTCCCTGCCATTGGCTATTTGGTCTTGGCAGTCGGGGCGCAGTTCGTGACGGTTGCTGTGTCGTACTTCGCAACGCAGACGGCGTGGCACACGGCGAATGGTCTGAGGATCCAGCTGACCGACCATGTTCTGGGACTCGGGCACAGTTTTCACCGCCAGCACAGTCCGGGCGAACTGATTCAGCGCGTTGATGGTGATGTGACCGCGGTGTCGGATTTTCTTGGGCGTGTTCTGCTGAAGACTGGCGGTGCGTTGTTCATCACTGTGGGAATGATCGGTGTGTTGTTTGTGCTGGACTGGCGTCTCGGACTGTTTTTCTTGGTGTATATGCTCGTTGCCGCCAAGGTCGTCCTGCGGCGCCGAGATCGGTCCATCTCCGAGAGCGTTGACCAGATGGGGGCACAGGCAGCGCTCTTCGGCGGGATCGAAGAACGACTGACCGCCGCCGAGGACTTGCGGGCGAATGGCGCGGGCTCCCACGCGATGTGGCGATTCGTTCAAGACGCCACGACGGCCCTCCTCGCGACCAAGAAGATGGAGCGGGCATTCCTGATTCTGTGGTGGACCATGCAGGGAATGCTGACGATCGGAATGGTGCTGGCGCTTCTGGGATCGGCCGCACTGCTGGAGCGGGACATCATCTCGATCGGAACAGCCTTCGTGTTGTTCCAGTACACCCTGGTGCTGCGCCGACCCCTCGAAGAAATCGTCGATCACTTTGATGTGGTGCAGAAGGCAAACGGAGCGATGGTCCGAGTTGTCGGCCTCCTGGCTCTTGAACCTGACGTTGCCGACATGGGCACGCAGCGTCCTGCCCCCGGACCGCTCAGCGTGGAGTTCACCGATGTGATGTTCGACTACGGCGATGATGAGCCAGTTCTGGCTGGCATCAGTCTTTCGGTCGCTGCAGGCGACTCCGTCGGCATCGTCGGGCGGAGCGGGAGTGGCAAGACCACGATGTCGCGGTTGGTGGTTCGGCTGACCGAAGCGACGTCGGGCTCGCTGAAATTGGGTGGTATCCCGATCGAGGACATCTCTCGTTCTGAACTCCGCCACCGAGTTGCGATCATTCCCCAGGATGTGCAGCTCCTCGGCGGATCGGTACGCGACAACGTGACACTGTTCGACGCTGCGCCCACAGATACAGCGGTCGTTGATGCGCTCACCCACGTCGGACTCGGTCATCTCGAGTCCGAGTTGCACGAACTCATCGGCGAAGGTGGCGTGGGACTCTCCGCTGGCGAGGCGCAACTCCTCGCGCTCGCTCGAGTCTGGCTTCGCAAGCCTGATTTGATCGTGCTGGATGAGGCGACCTCGAGGGTCGATCCAGAGACCGAACACCGACTGCAAATCGCGATCGCCGCATTGTTGAAGGGGCGCACTTCGCTCGTGATAGCGCACCGGCTCTCGACGCTTCGAGCCGTTGATCGCATCGTCGTCGTGGCCGATGGTGAGATCATCGAAGAGGGCGACCGAGCGCAGCTGGCGGGCGACGAGACCAGCCAGTTTCGACGACTCTTGGATTTGGCCTTGGAGACGACGTCATGAGGCCGGTCGCTCCGACTTCCTCGGTGTGGAGGCTTGGCTGGCGACTCAGCCAGAACGCGCCCCGGCCGTTTTGGTGGGGCACGTTCCTCTTCGTCGTCTTCTTCACCGTCCCCGCCCTCACCGGCTGGCTGATAGGCGAAGTCTTCGACGCGCTGAGCGGCGGTCAGACACGCACGCTCTATTGGCTTGCTGCTGCGGTTCTTGGCTCCGAAGTCATTCGGATGACGTCGATTCACTTCGGCGGGCTGCACTTCATCGCGTCTTGGACATTGATGCAATCGTTGCTTCAGTCGAACATGTTGGCCGCGCAGGTCGCCAGCGGAGGACCTCACGCCGGTCACCCCGTGGCCTCGGCTGGGCACGCGCTCAGCTACTTCCGTGACGATCCTGAAGATGTCGCTGACTTCGTGGATTCCTGGCTCGACATCACGGGCGGCTTGGTGTTCTCCGTGATCGCGATCTTGATCCTCGGGGCAACCGACTGGCGGGCAACACTGATTGTGTTGATCCCGATGGTCGCGGTGGCGGCCGTGACCAAAATGCTCGACGACAAGATCAAGCGCGCTCGGCGAGCTGACCGAGATGCGACCGCAGCCTTCACGAGCACCCTTGGCGACGTGTTGGCCGCAGCGACCACGATCGACGTCAACGATGCGGGGGGCCCTGTCGTCGAAGAGGTCGGGCGGCTCGCCGATCGCCGACGCGTCACCGCCGTTCGAGACCGTGTCTTGGAAGACGGCCTTCTCAGCTTCGCCATGGGGTCAGGTGATGTTGCACTCGGTCTCATGCTCGTATTCAGCGTGAGCGCCATTCGCGTTGGCGATCTGGGAGCGAGCGAGATCGCACTGTTCGCAGCATTCGTCGCCCGACTCAATTTCCTGCCGCGCATGATTGGTCGAATGTTGGCTCGACGCAAGCAGAGCCAGGTGTCGTTCGAGAACATGGCCTCGCTCGTCGCTGGTGGTGTTCCCTCGAACACCACACGTCCCCGCCCGCTCCCTGAACGGCTATCTGAGCTGCATACGCCGACGATTACCACCCAGACCCTTGTGCCGTTGGAGCGGCTGACCGTGGAGCGTCTTTCGGTTCGGTTCGGCGATGTTGTGGCTGTTGATGATGTCTCGCTGACATTGGACCGTGGCAGTTTTACGGTGATCACCGGCCCCGTTGGTTCAGGAAAGTCCACGCTGCTTCGTGCCATTCTCGGACTGGTTTGGCAAGGAGAGGTCACGGGGTCGGTTTGCTGGAACGGAGCGGAGATCGAAGATCGCGGGGAGTTCCTCTCGCCGCCCCATGCGTCGTTTCTTCCCCAGGTGCCGCAGTTGCTTTCGGACACCTTGGCTGACAACGTCCTCCTTGGATCCTTCGACGCAAACTCAGAGCGAGGCGCTGATCGATTGCGAGATGCGCTGCGGCTTGCTGCGCTCAGAAGTGATCTGGAGGAGATGCCCGAGGGAACCGACACGATGGTTGGCCCTCGTGGGCTTCGCCTCTCGGGAGGACAGCGACAACGTGTTGCGACTGCCAGGGCCCTGGTGCGCAGGCCGGAAGTCGTGGTGTTGGATGATCTGTCGAGCGCCCTGGACATCGAGACTGAGTTGGAGCTCTGGAGGAACCTTCGAGCTGACGGGCTGACTGTTCTTGCTGTGTCCCACCGAGCCGTTGCGTTCGAGTTGGCCGATCAAGTGATCGAACTGACCGGTCAGGCGTCCGACTCAGCGCCCACCCACCGGCGGACCTGAGGACGGATTTCGACCGGCACCTCAATGCGCATCCGCTTGAGGGTTCCTCCGCTCAAGGCGAGATAGCGGTGACCGAGTTCGGCGTTGACGGCGGTGCGTTCGATGATCGTCGTGCCACGCCACTGCCGGACCGAGACGTCGCGTTCGCCCAGCTCGACCCGAAAGATCAACCGGGTGATGGCGAAAACTGCGCCTGCCAAAGCTGGGGCGATCACCCAAGGTTGATCGGCTGCCAAGCCAACAACGAGGGCAAGCGAGATCGCGAGGATCGAGATTGCCTGAAGACGGCTGCCCACGATGACAAGCGGTAGCGAATCAGGCACATCTCGACGGTACCGGTGACAACGAAGCACCAGGCCGGAAGTCAACTCGTAGAATTTCCACATGATTCGCTACGGAGTTGTCGGTACCGGAATGATGGGTGTCGAACACATCGAGAACATCAATGCGCTCGAAGGAGCCGAGGTGACGGCACTTTCTGACCCGACCCCCGCATCGCTCGAGACAGCTGCGGCAGCCGCTGCCGGACCCGTCGAGGTCTTCGCCAACCACCTGGACCTCATGGCGAGCGGTCTGTGTGACGCGGTGGTCGTCGCAAGCCCGAACTTCACCCACACCGACGTCGTCGCTGATCTCCTGGACTCGGACCTTCATTTGCTCATCGAAAAGCCGCTGTGCACCACGATCGAAGACTGTCAGAAGCTCATCGATTTGGCGGCCAAGGCAAACCGGCCAGAGCGAGTTGTCTGGGTTGGCTTGGAGTATCGCTACATGCCGGCGGTCGCCCGACTTGTCGAGGAGGCTCGCAACGGTGCTGTTGGTCAGCCTCAGATGGTCTCGATCACCGAACACCGATTCCCCTTCTTGAAGAAGGTCGACGACTGGAATCGGTTCAGTGAGAACACCGGCGGCACGTTGGTCGAGAAGTGTTGCCACTTCTTCGACCTCATGATGATCGTGATGGGGGAACGACCCGTTCGCGTGTTTGCCTCGGGCGGGCAGAACGTCAATCACCTCGATGAGGTGTACGGGGGCCAAACATCGGACATCTTCGACAACGCCTATGTGATCGTGGACTTCGCGAACGGCCGCCGGGCCATGCTCGATCTGTGCATGTTTGCTGAGGCCACCGAGGAGCAAGAAATCGTCTCCGTCATCGGCCCAACCGGAAAGCTCGAGGCTCGCCTGCCGTCGAGCACATTGGTGACGGGGCGGCGAGGCGAACACCGAATCGGTGACGTCGAGATTGAAACCGTGGTTGATGAGTCGATCGCGTTCGAGGGATTGCACCACGGATCGAGCTACGTCGAGCACGAGCTTTTCTGCTCCGCAATTCGTGGAGAGCGTCCTGTCGAGGTGACGTTGGAAGATGGTCTGTGGTCGGTCGCGGTTGGCGCGGCTGCGCACCGAAGTATCGAAGAAGGACGTCCCGTACTTATGAGTGAGATGATTTGATGAGCACTTCGCGCGGCCCGGTGGAGATGGCGTGGTTCTCCGCGCTTTGCGACGATGACTATGAATTTCTGGGTGTTCCGGATGACAACCTGCTGAGCTCGTTTGAGCACTGCCGGAATATTGTGCTGACGGCGGATCGCTACGGCTTCGACAATGTCTTGTTGCCTTCGGGGTACCAACTCGGGATCGACAACACGGCGTTTGCCGCAGGTATGGCGCCGCTCACCCACAACATTCGAATGTTGTTGGCCGTGCGCATGGGCGAGCTCGTCGTGCCGCAGGTCGCAAGGCAAATGGCGACGCTCGATCAGATGCTGGGTGGTCGTCTCACCATCAACATCATCTCCAGTGACATCCCGGGGGAAACCCTTGACTCTGAGCCTCGCTACCGCCGATCGACCGAGACGATGTACGTGCTCCGAGAGCTTCTGGACCGCCGCGGAGTCGACTTTCAGGGTGATCATCTCAACATCACCGTCGATCCGCCACGGCTTGGCACTGTCTCGGGCCGATCGCCCCTGTTCTACTTTGGGGGACTGTCGCCGGCCGCGCGGGATTGCGCGGCCGCAGCCGCGGATGTCTTTCTGATGTGGCCGAACACAACCGACAAGGTGCTCGAGGTCAAGGCGGACATGGATGCTCGGGCGGCCGAAAAGGGTCGAGAACTCCGCTACGGATGGCGTAGCCATGTGATTGTTCGCGAGAGCGAAGCTGAAGCCCGAGCTGCTGCTCGACGCCTTCTGTCGCGTCTTGATCCCGAGACCGGCGAGGTCATCCGCAAGAAGTCGCTTGATTCGGGCTCCGCCGGGGTAGCGGCTCAAGCAGCACTACGTGACGGCTCCGACGACGAGGGATACGCAGAGCGTCATCTCTGGACTGGCGTTGGACAGGCGAGGTCTGGCGCAGGCGCCGCCATCGTCGGCGACCCGGATCAGGTGTTGGCCAAGATCAACGAACTCACCGATGCGGGCATCGATGCGTTCATTCTGTCCGGCTATCCGCACGCCGCGGAATGCGATCTGTTCGCTCGTTATGTCTTGCCAGAGATCAACCACGGCCGGCTCGAATTCGAGCCGAGCCCGATCAACCCGAACTAGTCGGCCGCGGCGAACGCTGAGGGAGCGGGACCCACATCCCAGACCCAATTAGCGGAGTGCGGCTGAGCCGGGCGGCGCCAAGCCGACCCACGTGTTGCCTGGGGTGAGAGCCACAGGATTGAGCTCGGCGTCGAAGAGTCCGATCGGAACCTCGGGTCCGGGACGGCTCCAGACACCCTCGATCACTTTGCCGTCGGTGAGGATGAAGGCCTGTGCCTCTCCCACCGTGATGGCGTGAGGTGAGCGGCTGTCCGCCGGGCTCTGCGTGTACGGCGTCATCATGATCACGACGTTCTCGGGGGTGATGGCGCGGCCTGCGTCGTCCACGTGGACCCGACCGTTCATCGAACGGGTCCAGCCCGTGCCGTTCCACCGATAACTGACCTGTGCGTTGCCGAAGTCCACATCAATTCCCGCACTCGCGGCGCCCACGGATGCCTCGGCAGAGGATCGGAAGTTGAACAGCATGGGTGGAACAGATCCCTGGGCGCCCGCTGCCGCCCGAAGGTCTGCAGTCCGAGCGAAGAGGTTGTTCGGCGCCGTTCGTCCCGATGCCCGGTAGTAGGCGTTCGGGGCCTCGTTGGCGTTCACGTTGGTGATCTGGCGGGCGCCAAGGCCGTCGAGCACGTTGCTGTTGGCACCCGAAGCAGCGAGAAGCGGCCCATTGAGTGGCGCCAGAACATCGAAATCGCTCGTTCGTACCGAGCGAATCGGACCGATGATTGCGGGCTCGTGGCTCTGGAACATGGCGATGAGTCGGGTGAAGTTTCCTTCGACGACTACCTCGTAGACCACGTCGGCATCGTTTACTCCGGATTGCGGACGAGCTTTGTCGACGTTGTCGACCTTGGCTGCGAGAACCGGGACATTGCGGACGGCTGCAGTTGCTTCGCCGGTGAGCGGATGAACTGCGGGGAACAGCCGTGCCATCCGGCCCGCGTACTCAGGGCCATAGAGGAAGCCAGCCATGACCTCTCGGTAGGGCACGCCCGCATCAATTCGGCTTGCCCAGAAGGCCAGGCCTTCCGCCTCGGGCGTTCGACGCAACATGCCCACATACAGCATGGTGGCTCGGACGAGGCCATCGGTCTGACCCTTGAACTCTGGGCCCTCGGAGAAGCGAGCCATGACGACGCCGCGCTCAACACCGGCCTCGAGTTGTTCGATCCAGTAGGCGCGTCCCGATGCATCCGGACCCCGACCCAACACGTTCTGGTACACGCGATCGACGTAGTCGGCGTTGCTCAGCGCGCCGTACCGAGCTTCAAACTCGGGCGACTTGGCGAAGAAGTTGGAGACGTCGTTGACCGTCCAGCCAGCGCCGATCCGGCCAGCCCAGAAGGTGAGGCCATCGAGATCGGGAGAACGCTGCAGGTGGGCGTAGTAGAGCCTCACGATTGGAGCGACCGCATTGATGAACTCGGGGCTTGCAACCATCGTCTCGATGAGCGCGCCCGGATCTTCGCCATCCCGAAGACGAGCGGCCCAGAACGCCAATCCCGCGGCGTCTGGCCTGCGGGCGAGGAAGTCCTGGTATTGCTGACCCACGAAGTCTTCGGGGGCGACATCGAGCGGTGAGGTTCCGGTCGCTCCGTCCTGGGCCGTGGCAAGAGGTGGAGCCAGGGTCGAAAGGAGGGCGGCGAGGAGGAATCCGATGAGCACGCGTCGCATGGAACGCGACCCTAGTCAGCGTTTCTGCCTCTCACCACCGAGTGTGAAACATTGTCGCTCTAGGTGTTTTCACCCAGATCGTCAGGCGTCCACACCCACGGTGCAAGAATCGTCACCGCGAGCAACGGAGCCCTCGATCGCGACGGCTGTCTCGCCGTAGAGGTTCTCGAGGAGCCCCCGAACCATCCCGCGATCTACCGCGCAGATGACCGGATGCTCGATTGCCACATCGCCGAAGGGGCAGTGACCGGAAACGATCCGTAGGTCGCCGTCCTCACCTTCTGCGTGGGCCGCAAAACCATGGGCTGACAGAGCATCGGCAACGACATGCAGGGCTGATCGAAACGACTTCTGATCGTCGACAGAGGCTGATCCTGGCCGCATCGAACCGGCCATTTTTCTTCCGAATTCCTCACCGACCTCTTCTGCGAGTTCGGCAGCAACATCGTTCCCGAGTCTCGACAGTGCCTTGCCGAGGAGTGTGACCAAGATGTCGTCGTGACCGAGGTCGAATTCCAGTTCGAGCTTCGGGCTCGTCGGCCGATATGCCTTCGCCGGTCGTCCTGCGCCACTGGCAGCCCGCTGACCAACCTCGAGATAGCCCCCGGCAACCAGCTTGTCGAGATGATGTCGAGCAACGTTTGGATGCAGCCCAGTGGACTCCGCCACGTCGTTCGCCGTCATGCCATCAGCGACTTTGTGCACCAACAGGTAGATGTCGCGGCGAGTGGGGTCGCCGAATGCTGAGGTGACGGCATTGACGAGGTTGGCGAACTCCGTCGGGTTGAGTGAACGCGTCAACGCCACAGGGTTGCCTGGATCAGTTGCGCGGGCCCGATCCGCCATCCGGCGAGTCTAACGACAACCATGATTCAGCGTCGGGGGTCCGGCGGGCGGGTCCTAGACTCACCAGTCGGGGTCTCAGTAATCCCCAGAGGAGATGTTCGTGTCGCTTACACAAGAAGCAGTCATCGAGGCCCTTCGGCCTGTCCAGGACCCCGAGCTGCATCGCAGCATCGTGGATCTCGGCATGGTCAATCGGATCGACATCGCATCTCCCGACGTCACGGTCGCCATCGATCTGACGATCGCAGGCTGTCCGCTCCGAGCCGAGATCAACAACAGCGTTGTCAACGCGGTCGTCGCCCTTGATGGCGCAGACAACGTGACGGTCGAGTTCGGCGTCATGAACGACGAACAACGAGAGAAGATCCGTCGAGACCTGCACGGCGATCCTGGAGCAACCGCTGGATCACAGCAGGCTCACGGTCATGCCGAGGGGCGAGCCATTCCGTTCGCCGATCCGGGATCGAACACGCGTGTGCTCCTCATTGCCTCTGGCAAGGGTGGCGTCGGAAAGAGCTCGGTCACGACCAACCTTTCGGTCGCTCTTGCTGCTCGAGGCAAGAAGGTCGCTGTCGTTGATGCCGACGTGTGGGGCTTTTCCATCCCAAAGATGCTCGGTGTCGACCGGGAGCCGACGATCATCGACGAGATGATCGTGCCGCCAGAGGCCAACGGCGTTCGGTGCATTTCGATGGGATTCTTCGTCGAAGAGGATCAACCCGTCATCTGGCGTGGTCCGATGCTCCACAAGGCACTCGAGCAGTTCCTCACCGACGTCTTTTGGGATGACCCCGACTACCTCGTGGTTGATCTCCCACCGGGCACCGGCGATATTTCGCTGTCGATCTCGCAGTTCCTGCCTCGTGGCGAGCTGATCGTCGTCACCACGCCCCAGCCTGCGGCGCAGCGAGTGGCGCAGCGTGCGGCATACATGGCCCACAAGGTCAACATCGCGGTCACCGGCGTCATCGAAAACATGAGCTGGTTCACCGGCGACGATGGCAAGCGCTACGAGCTGTTCGGCGCTGGCGGCGGCGACGAGCTGGCGAAACAGCTTGACGTGCCACTGCTCGCAACCGTTCCGTTGGTCACCGAACTCCGAGAAGGGGGCGATACCGGCTCTCCGATCGCTACCCAGACCGAGACCGAAGCCGGAAAGATCTTCGCTGATCTGGCGGAATTGCTCGACGTCACGCTGGCGCCGAAGCGTCGCTATCACTCCGAACTCAAAATCAACTGACGTCCTGGATAGGTTGCACAAATGGATCTGAAGATCGGTATCGCCCACTCCGCGCAGGTTGTTGACGTCGAACTCCCCGACGACGTCGACCGGGCAGAGCTCAAGAGCAGGATCGAGGCGGCGCTCGGGTCCGTTGACAACGGGGCCGTGCTGTGGGTCACCGACAAGCGCGGGGCCGAGGTCGCAGTGCCTGCGGATCGGGTTTCCTTCGTTCAGCTCGGGAGCGACGACGACGACAGTCGCCGCATCGGCTTCGGGGCCTGATCTGGCTCCACGTGGTCTCCTCGACCGCCGGCTGCTGATCGTCGCCGGAAAAGGAGGGGTGGGCCGCTCGACGGTCGCCGCCGCGCTCGCAATCCGAGCTGCCGATGCAGGGGCCAGAGTGCTCGCGGTCGACGTCGTCGCAGACGGCGGGCTTTCTGCTGCTCTGTCATCACAGCGTGACTCGGCGAGCCATAACTCGCCGGGTTCCATCGAGGTGCTCGCTTTGAGTACCGAGGAGGCGCTTCGGGAGTATCTCGACATCTACCTGCGGCTTCCGGTTTCCCCCAGTCGTATTGGCCCGATCGCGTCCATCTTCGACTACGTCGCGACTGCGGCCCCCGGCGTGCGGGAGATTCTGACGATCGGCAAGATCGCCTATGAGGTGCGTGAAGCGAATTGGGATCTCGTCGTCGTCGATGGGCCAGCAACTGGTCATTGCGTCGAGCTGCTTGCTGCGGCGGACAACCTTCGAGACCTCATTGGCATCGGCCCCTTGGTTGAGCAGACAACTTGGGTCGCGGACATTCTTGGAGACCCGACGCTCACCGGCATCTTGGTGGTTGCCCAGCCCGAAGAGCTTCCTGTTCTTGAAACCGTCGATCTCGTTGCCCGTCTCGCAGCGGAGACGGCAGTCGACGTCGCCGGCCTCGTGGTGAACCGAGTTCCGACGTTGCTCGATCAGGCTGACATCGCGGAGGCAAAACGGCTCGCAACGGGCGACGACGGGATGGGATGGGCCGCCCACATCGCACTCACCAACTCCAACACTGCCCACGAGCAGCTCGAGCAGCTCGCGTTGCTCCAACTCCCCACGACGTTGGTGCCGGTCGATGCCGCGCCCATAGCGAGCGCTCTCAACGCGCTCGACGGATTCGCATGAAGACCCCAGCTGACTCGATGACAGCAGCAGACGAACTGATCCGCACTGCGCAGGTCATCATCGTTGTTGGACCGGGGGGAGTGGGGAAGACGACGTTGTCCGCTGCGCTCGCTGCTCGTGCCGCCCGTACACACCACAGGCGAACGCTCGTGGTCACCGTCGACCCCGCCCGACGCCTCGCAGATGCGCTCGGTCTCGAAGGATTTGACGACGAGGCAGTTCTTGTCCCCGTCGGTTCGGGCAAGGGCCGGTTCTGGGCCCAAATGGTCGATATGGAGCGGAGCTGGGATTCGCTCGTGAAACGAGTTGCCCCCGACAACTCGACCGCTGACCAACTCCTGGCGAACCGCTTGTATCGAACCCTGACGCAACGCTTCGTGCAGAGTCACGACTACATCGCCCTGGACCAACTCGTTGAGCTGGCTGATGACGATCGATACGACCTGGTGGTTATCGATACCCCGCCATCGGTTCACGCACTCGACGTGTTGGATGCGCCAGAGCGCATGTTGGACTTCTTTGGGAGTCGGCTCCTCCGGTGGCTGACGGCGCCCTATCGGAGCCGCTTGGTGATGACCGCGGCCAAGCCATTTCTGGCAGTGGCCGAGCGAGTGCTCGGAGGGCCGTTTCTCGCTGAAATCGCCGACTTCTTTTGGTTGTTCTCGAGTCTGCAGCCCGAGTTCGTCACTCGGTCGACCGAGGTTCGGAACCGACTCGACGATGCGGGCACCCGCTATGTGGTTGTGCACACTGCTGAGGACGGTCCGGCGCAACAAGCACGCGAACTTTCCGCAGAGTTGGGCGATCGAGGCCACAAGGTCGCGCTTCGGTTGGTGAACCGAGTGCTTCCGGCTGCCATCAGAACAGTTGATGACGCAGCCATCCAAACGGTCGCTGGGGTCGAGCTTCGAGCAGCCGTACGATCCGTTCGAGAGCAAGCGATCCGCCAGCTCGATCTCGTCAGTAGCGCTGATGATGGCAACGACAACGACCAGCCCGTGCAATCTGTCTCGTGGCATGGTGAGGCCGTCGGTGATCTGGACGGACTGATCGAGCTTCTCGACGGCTGATCTGGCGCGGGGAGAACGACCTATACAGGTGCTGGGCCAGGAGGACTGCGTGGTGAGTGACCCCGCCGTTGATGGCCGAGGGGATTCGGGGCGATGCTCTCCTCAGGAGCTTCCTGAGGAGGATGTGATGTCCAACATGTCGCTTGACACCTGGGCCGACGAGATCGTGCGAGACGAGTCCCGGATGGTGCACCCATGTCCGCGTTGCCAGACCAGCGGAGCCGTCGACTTCTTCGACTTGGTTCGGGGCGTCGCTTCCCTGCATTGTCCGTCATGTCCGACCGCATGGACCGTCGAGACAGAAGCGCCCTACGCCAACCGAAATCGCTGATACTCCGCTGAGCGAGCATCCCCTCACGGGGTTCGCACTCAGTAGCCTGCATCCGTGGCCAGCCTGAACGATCTTGCCAGCCGACATTCTGAACTGAGTTCGGAGCAACGGCTGCATCTGCGACGCCTCATCGGATCGTGGAGTCTGCTGTCCGACCTGTCATTTGCAGACTTGCTCCTCTTGGTGCCCGTAACAAAGGGCCAGGGAGGTCAGCCACAGCGCTTCGTGACGGTCGGGCAAGTTCGTCCCGCTACCGCCCACACGCTCTACCGAGAAGACCAGGTTGGGCGCTTCTCGTCCTTTGAAGATCGCCCCGTGCTCGTCGAGGCACTCACAAGCCGAGCTGCGGTGCGGGCGCAAGTCCACCGTGACGGGGTTCAGGAAGAAGTCAACGTCATCGCCGTGCCCGTTCGCCACGGCAACGAGACGATTGCGGTGCTGAGTTACGAGGCCCGGGTGTCGCCCGATCGGGCAAACAGCGACCTGGAGATGGCGTACGACGGGGTTTCGGATCGAATCATCACGATGATCTCCGTTGGTGACTTTCCGTTCGCCTATGAGGAGGCGGAATCCGAACTCGCTCCTCGTGTCGGGGACGGCGTGATCATCGTCAATGGGAAGGCGAAGGTGACGTATTCATCGCCGAACGCCGTGTCTGCGCTGCATCGGATGGGGTTTCACGCGAACGCGGTTGGTCGCGAACTCGATGATCTTGGTTTTCAACATGATGCCTTGAGGACAGCCTTCCGCCTGCGAGTGCCGATAACCGACGAGATCGAGCGCGGGACCTCGATCGCCATCATGATGCGGCTCTTGCCGCTGCTCGACGCGGGCGAAATCACCGGAGCGGTAGTGCTGTTGCGAGACGTGTCTGATCTGCGTCGACAAGAGCGATTGCTGGTGTCGATGGACGCCACGATTCGAGAGATCCACCATCGGGTGAAGAACAATTTGCAAACAGTTTCGTCGTTGCTGCGGCTTCAAGGTCGTCGAGTCGAGGTTCCTGAGGCGAAACAGGCCATCGAAGAATCCGTTCGCAGGATCCGATCCATTGCGCTCGTCCACGAAATCCTGGCCCAGGAGGGAGGCGACGATGTTGAGTTCGAGGAGATCTTGCGACCCATCGTGGCCATGGTCGAAGAGGGGCTGGTCGCCCCGGATCGGCCGATCATCTTTCGGGTCATCGGCGATGGCCCGATCATGCCAGCATCAACGGCAAGCTCACTGGCTGTCGTATTGACCGAATTACTGCAGAACGCGGTGGAACACGGATATCCGCCAGGAAGTAGCGGCGGCAACATCACGATCGAGATGGTGACTGATCCCGAAGGGCTTGCCGTGCGCGTGCACGATGACGGCGCTGGACTTCCGGCAGACTTTGATCTGAACGAGTCGAAGGATCTGGGGTTGACCATCGCAAGAACGTTGGCCTCCGGCGACCTGCGGGGCCAAATTTCGCTCCGGCCGGCATCTCCAGAACCTGGGGCGCCAGGCGCGGTGGCAGAGATTCAAGTCAAATTTGATTGAGGTGGTTCATCACTCGGCCAAAGCCGAGTGATGAACACGCTCCTCTTAAAGCTGGCTGCGGCGCCGTGCGAGGTACGTTCGGCGAAGGTCGCGGCGTTCCTCTTCGGATGTGCCGCCCCATACGCCGGTGTCTTGGTTGGCTCGAAGCGCAAACTCCAGACACTCGATCTGAGCCGGGCAGCTCATGCAAACAGCCTTGGCCTCATCGATCTGGGTGATGGCCAACCCTGTGGTGCCAATCGGAAAGAACAAGTCAGGATCAGTGTCCCGGCACGCAGCGGTTGCTCGCCAACTTGTATCAATCGGATCGTCGGGCCTTGCGGCCACTCGTCGTGCAACCCGATCGAACATCGATGGCCCTAGAGCGCCATGGTCATCCAACGAGCGTGAGGTGTGACCCTCTGCAATCGTCATCTACTGTCCTCCCCAACAGTCGACTTGGGCCGACGAATGATTTCGCCAGCCCCCGAGAGAACGTAGCTTTTAGTTTGAAGCCCGTAAAGAGTTTGTGTGCCTGAATTTCGAGTTTCTGACGCAATTCCAAAAATCATCGCTCATCGGGGGGCTTCGGTCGCCTTTCCAGAGAACACCGTTCAGGCCTTCGTCGGGGCCCGGACTCTGGGTGCAGATGGGAGCGAGCTTGACGTGCGGCGAACGGGTGACGGCGTGCTGGTCGTGCATCACGACGCCCATCTGGCTGATGGGCGTCTCATTCGTTCGCTGGCACGAGAAGAGCTTCCGGGCTTTGTGCCGACGCTCGAGGAGGTCTTCGACGCCGTCGATGGCCACTTCTTGAACGTCGAAATCAAGAATCACGATCATGAGCCTGATTTCGACGCCGACCAAGAGGTAGCGATTGCGGTTGTCGATTTCCTCGTGCAACGTGCAGCCGGTGAGCGTGTCTTGGTCTCTTCCTTTGACTTCGCGACGATCCAGGCGGTGCGTTCGGCGGGCCCAGAGATCAAAACGGGCTGGTTGTTCTGGGACGACCCTGACCGTGGTGGGGCGAACGCGAACCGAGAAATCGAGCGAGCCGTCGCCCACGGCGTCGATTCGGTCAACCCGCATGATCCGCTCGTCGACGCTGCCGTTGTTCAAGCTGCCCATGAAGCCGGCCTCACCGTCAACGTTTGGACGGTCGATGAACCGGACCGGCTTCGCGAGCTCGCATCATTCGGGGTCGACTCCCTGATCACGAATGTTCCCGACATCGCACGTCAGGCGCTCGCCTGACCGGCGAATCCGTCAGCTGTTTTTGGCTTTCGGCACCACGAAGTTGACCGCATCTGGCCGATGTTGGAGCCGCAGCGTGGTCACCGGTTCACAAGGCTCGCCATCAAGCTGGAATGGGAAGGGGTGCTCGCTCGTGATCGTGACAGCATCCACATTGGTCCAATGATGCTGGGCGCCGTTGTTCGCTAGCCCCTCAGAGCCGAACGCCGAACGAACGGCTGACGCAAGATTCGGCAACGACATCGAATCCAGCGCAACGACAGACAGCGGTGTGGAAAGCGTTACCTCAGGAGCGAGATCCAGCGGCCGGTTTCCCAGGAATGTGTAGGGGTTGACGTTCATGCCAACCGCCATCTGCGCCTGGTCGATCGTCCGGCCATCGTCGGCGACGACTCGAAGAGCCAGTGCCTTGCGTTCGGTGGAAGACCAGGTGCGGATCGCGCTGGCGATGAACCAAGGGTGCCCCGCAAGCCGCTTCAGAGGGCTCCGCGCTTCGACTCGATGGACGACGGCAGCATCGAAACCAGCGCCAACATGAAAGACAAAGACGCGATCGTTGGCGAGGCCAACACTGCCGCGCACAACGTTCTCTTCCGGGTTCGCCAACGCCTGCAGCAGAACTTCTGTGGCTGCCTCGAGGTCATTCGGATAGCCAATCGATCGAGCAAAGACGTTCGTCGAGCCGCCTGGGAGGGGAGCGAGCCAGCAGGTTGTATCGATCAAGCCGTTCGCAGCCTCATTGACCGTCCCGTCGCCACCAACCGTCGCGACGACATCTGCGCCTTCTTGCATCGCTCGGTGTGCGAGACGGGTGGCATGGTTACGACGGGTCGTCTCGTGCACCGTGAGCTCATGCTCTTCGGCAAGGCGCTTCTGGGTGACCACCAGACCACGTCGTTTCACCGACGACGCCATGGGGTTGACGATGAGCGTGAGCTTCACAACTACATTGTGACCTGCTTCGCAGGTCAGCTCCGCCATCTGGGTTTCATTGGGCCGTTGCACTGTGGTGCGGGTCAGCTCCGCCATCCGGGTTTCTCGAGCACGACGCAGGGCCCCCAGTGCACGTCTGGTTCTTTTGATCCGTTTGTCTCCTTGGGTGCTCCTGGGATTGACCGGACGGTCAAGTATTCCTCTACCATGCAGCCCCATGAAGGTCGTCGTTTGTGTAAAACAGATCCCAGATCCAGCTGATCCCGGTGCGCTCGATCCCGAGACTCGCACCCTCAAAAGGGACGTGAAGCTGATCCTCGATGAGTCCGACAGCTACGGCGTCGAGATGGGCCTCCAGCTCGTCGACGATGCTGGCGAAGGCGAGGTCACCCTCGTCTCGATGGCTCCCAACAACGAGCAATCCGGTCTTCGTACCGCGCTCGCCATGGGTGCTGCATCGGCCACGCTCGTGAGTGACACCGAGCTCATCGGTTCCGATGCGCTCACCACGGCGAAAGTTCTCGCCGCCGCCATCAAGGATCAGGCTCCCGATCTCGTGATCGCTGGCTCGGAAAGTTCCGATGGCTACACCGGAACCGTGCCGGAAATGATCGCTGCCCTGCTCGATCTCCCGTCGGTTACCGCGGCGAAGAGCATCGAAGTCAACGCGGGAGCCATCACGGTGAAGCGTCAGACCGATGCTGGCTACGACGTGGTCGATTGCCCGATGCCCGCCGTCATTTCGGTGACCGCAGGCGTTGTCGAGCCCCGCTACCCCTCATTCAAGGGAATCATGGCCGCCAAGTCCAAGCCTCTCGACGAGAAGACCAGCGCTGATCTTGGTTTCTCTGCGGACCAGGTTGGCTGGGCCGGTTCCGGCCAGGAAATTGTTGATGTGGCTGTTGCGCCACAACGTGAGGCTGGCGAGGTCATCGAAGATGATGGCGAATCGCACCTCAAGATCGTTGAGTTCCTCGAGAATCTGAAGGTGATCTGAACATGACTCTGGACACAATTTGGGTCTACGCCGAGGTCGTCGATGGAGAGGTTTCTTCCACGACGCTCGAGTTGCTGACCAAAGCACGAGATCTTGCCGACACCGTCGCTTGCGTGTAC
Organism: uncultured Acidimicrobiales bacterium; assembly: GCA_937930695.1. GTDB lineage: Bacteria > Actinomycetota > Acidimicrobiia > Acidimicrobiales > SZUA-35 > CALEWY01. The sequence goes on from CALHCB010000062.1 coordinate 66,554, forward strand.
GCCGGTGATGATGCCGACGATGTCGCTGAAACCCTCGGTTCCTACGGAGCCGAGACCGTCTATGCCACTGGCGATCTTGAGGGTGCCCTTGTCGGCGTCCCGGTTGCCGCGGCGATTGCTGCTGCAGTCGAAGCTGGCGACGGCCCGGATGCAGTGCTTGCTGCAACGACCTATGACGGCCGCGACGTTGCCGCACGCCTTGCCGTGAAGCTCGATCGCACCGTGATCACCAACTGCGTCGACGTCGAGGTCGATGACGACACATTGGTCGGAACCGAGCCGATCTTCGGCGGAGCGACAGACATCAAGACCAAGCTCACGGGTGAGGGTCCCTACATCGTGCTCATCCGCCCGAAGTCGTTTGCCGCTGAATCCAGCGACGGCGGCGAAGCTGATGTCGAAGATCTCGATGTTCCTGATCTCGGATCCTCAGCCGGCGCGATTGTCTCAGACCGCTTCGTCGAAGAATCTGAAGGGCCAAAGCTCGATGAGGCCGACCTCGTCGTCTCTGGTGGCCGCGGACTAGGGGAGGCCGACAAGTTCGCTCTCGTCGCCGACCTGGCGAAATCACTTGGAGGTGCCGCTGGTGCCTCTCGTGCGATCGTCGATGCTGGATGGGTCCCGTACTCCCAACAGGTCGGGCAGACCGGCAAGGTCGTCAAGCCGAACGTGTACATCGCGTGCGGCATCTCCGGCGCCACCCAACACCTCGTTGGCATGAAGGGCTCCAAGAACATCATTGCCATCAACAAGGACCCGGAGGCGCCGATCTTCGGCGTCGCCGACCTGGGCATTGTGGGCGACGTACACAAGGTGATGCCGCTCCTCATTGAGGCGCTCGCCAGCCGCTGAGCCGATTTGCGCTTCGGTGGGCCTGTAAGGTCGGGTCATGACGGACCCGACCACGATCGACAGGCTCACCGGCGAAACGGTTGAGCTCCTTTCGGCGCTCATCCAAAACCAATGTGTCAACGACGGTCGCCCCGAGTCGGGCGAAGAGGATCGGTCTGCCCGACTTCTTCGTGACGAGCTCGAGGGCACCGGCGTCGACATGGAGATGTACGAACCAATGCCGGGGCGTACCTCCTTGATCGCTCGACTTCCCGGGACCGATCCCGACGCTCCCAACCTTTGTCTGATGGGACACACCGATGTCGTTCCGGTGTCGCCCGACGGCTGGGATCGTGATCCGTTCGGCGGCGAACTCGTCGGCGACCCGAATTCGGGCGCGGCGGAGATCTGGGGCCGTGGCGCGGTCGACATGTTGAACTTGACTGCCTCGATGGCCGTGGCTTTTCGTCATCTCGCGACCTCGGGAACGCGGTATGCGGGCGACATCATTTATTTTGCAGTTGCTGATGAGGAGGCCGGAGGAACTCACGGAGCCGAGGTGCTGGTCCGCGACGAGTGGGACGCCCTCAAGTGCGACTACGTGCTCACCGAGTTCGGTGGGATGGCCTACAACAATGCTGCCGGACAAACCCTGCTCGTCACGACCGCAGAAAAGGGGCTGGGCTGGCGGCGCCTGCGGGTGAAGGGCAAACCGGGCCATGGCTCCGCACCTCTGAACGCGGACAATGCGTTGATCAAGGCGGCCGAAGTCGTCCGGCGATTGTCCGAATACCGCCCAGCAGCCAGGCTTGATGAGCTTTGGGGTGCGAAGATTGCTGCCTTGGGTCTTCCTGAAGATCTGCATCGCCGCCTGCTCGATCCAGCGGCGGTCATGGATGCCATCGCAGAACTTCCTCGCGGCATCCAGGCCAACGTGCATTCGTGCTCGCATACAACGTTCAGCCCAAACGTGATTCACGGCGGGGTGAAGACCAATGTGATCCCCGACATCGTTGATGTCGAGGTCGACATTCGTACCGTGCCAGGGGAGACACACGAAGATGTCATGGCGCACCTGCAGGCGGCGCTGGGTGATCTGTTCAACCATGTCGAGGTGGAGATCTTGCAGGAGAACATCTCGACGGCATCGCCCACTGGCGGTCCGCTTTGGGGTGCGCTGACCGACGCGATGCATGTGGCGTATCCCGAGGCTGCGATCATCCCGAGCTTGGTCACCGGAGGGACGGACGCACGATTCTTCCGTGAGCAGGGCGCAGTCGCCTATGGCGCTGGACTCTTGAGCACCCGTGTCGATGTCGGCGAGTTCTTCCGCCGCTTCCACGGGCACAACGAACGAATCGACGTCGATTCACTTCGGCTGACCACTCAGCTCTGGCTCGATGTGGTCAACGGCCTCTGGGATTGAGGCTTCATCGGTATTGATCGCACCCGGTGTCAGTCGGGTGGTTGTGTGATCGCGAGCTGATCGGACATGGTGATGGCCCGGCGTCCGATGGCTCTCACCGCCACATGATCAGGTGTCGATCCAGGGCACGGCCAGTTGATCCGAACTGCGAGGGGCGTTGCCCCATGTGGTCCCAAGACCAGGAGCCGTCCATCATCCAGAATCTTGAGTCGTTGCTCTGTGCCGAGCTCTCGGGGAATCGCAATCCCCGTCGCCACGCACGATCCGGCCACGACGGGTAGTACCTCGTCGGCGGTGTAGCTGCTGGAGAGGCCGAGATGGCGGGCGGCCGGAGTAAGGGAGATTTCGACGCCCGGAGCGCCGCTCAAATGAGAGCCTCCAGGTACGAGCATTCGATCGTCGTCGGCGCGCAACGACACCGTCGGCCAGCACGCCGTCCAATCGTTGAAGATGTCGAGGTGTCCGAGTCCGATCGCAACGCAGCTCTCCACAGGTGCGACCGGGTCAGGACCAAGGGCAGAGGCCGGGAGCACAGAACTGATCAGTAGAGCGAGCTCGGGTGCCAACGCCCCGGAGCCGGTGACGGCAACTTCAGCGATGCGTGAGGCAGATGCTGCCCGATCGGTCTCTCGCAGGATCTCGCTGCTCGGATGGGTCAAGCGGGCCGTTTGGGCAACGAAGTCTGCGAGCCGAGCAGCGATGACCTCCATGGGCTCATCGCTCGTAACGTTTAGCGGAGCGACGGCGAGAAGCCGCTTTTCTTGTGGGTCAAGAGCGACCGCCGAGAGCTCTCCGGCATCGTTGTCGATGAGTATCACAGGACTATCGGGAATCGCTCCATTGACCGCCAAGCGATGCGTGAGCCAGCCTGCGGCGGCAGCAATGGGCCGCTCGACCAGATCGTGATACGAGGCGGTGATTCCACCCCGAGCGAGTCCGTCGAGCACCGCCTGTCGGCATCGAGGGCCAAACGACGGGGAAATCGCGATTTTGGCCTGGAGCGTGCCGTGAGGCGCAAAATCCAACAGATTGAGCGCAATGGTCTGACCGACGTCGGCCGCCGTGGCCTCTGCTCGATCGTCGATGCCGGCAAACTCTCTGATCCGCTCGGAGAACCGACGAGGTCCCTGGTCGCTGACCCAGCGGGTCAGCAGCCCATCGTGGGTGTCTGATAGAGGCCGAAGCGTTGGACGCCCACCTACGTTGGTCGACAAAAACAGCCGATGTCGTCCAGCATCGATGCCCATGATCACAACGGGTTCGGTGCCGACGGGAGAAGTGTTGTCCGCTGCGTCCACGAACTCCCAATCGTACCGCTGATGACCCTGGCTGAACAAGGCTGACCAACAAACATCCCGCCCTGAGGGCGAATGCTCGAATAGCGTCGAAACCCATTGACGGA
>CALHCB010000063.1 GCA_937930695.1 uncultured Acidimicrobiales bacterium
TGAGCAGCTTACGAAAGTGGGCGATGAGGCATTTCGAATCGGATACCGGCGAATGGCTGCACTGGCGCGCGGAAACAGCGCCTACATCCTCCTCGAAGACGACGAACCTGAACGGGCTGCGCCGCTCCTGAAAGAAGCGACCCGCACGCTGCTGGAGATGGGCGACCTTTCAACCGCAGCAGGTTCTCTCACGGCGATTGCATTGTTGATGAATCGTTCCGAACGTTACGACGGCGCAGTTGCTTTCCTCGACCGAGTGCTCACCATAAGCCGGCTAACCGAATCGGACCTCTACCGAGAGCGCGCCCTTGAAATCTTGGCTGATTGCTACCAACGCCTGGGCGACGAAGATAAGGCGACTGCTGTTCTCGGTCTGATCGATCAATCCGACGGAGACGTTACCGAGAGCCAGTTTTCGCAAGTCGTAGAGCTGCGACCTCTGGCGCCCGGAATCCTCGATAGTGACTTCGCGGCGATCCTGACCATGACGGATGGGCTCTTGAAAACAACCGTCAGCACCTCGTCAACCGACGTCAGCGAGACGTGACGGGCGCATCAGTGGTCTGAAAGCCAGGGCGTTCATCGTGTTCCTTCTGGTCACCGGCGTGTTCTCGGTCTTGGTGAGACGCCGGGACATCTTCCTAACGGCATCTGCGTCATCCCCAGTAGCTTCGAGCCCGCATGCGAAGCGTCACCACAACGGAGGAGATAACCCCCGTCACCCGGCCGGACAGCGGCCCGGTTTCGCGCACGGTGATGCTCACGACCATGGCCACGGTCATGCTGGCAGCGGCCGTCGCGCAGGGATTCGGCCGCTTCACGTTCGGCGTGGTACTCCCCGACGTTCGCGAGGACGTACTCGGTGGATCAAACACCCTTGCTGGCTTCATCGCCACTGCGAACACGGCTGCATACCTCGTTGGTGCCCTGCTCGTCGGTTCACTGTCGGCCCGCATCACGCCGGTCGCCTCGGTCCGTATCGGACTCGGCTTCTCGGTCGGCGGTTTGATCACCGCCGTTCTGGCCCCCAACCCGTTCGTTCTCACGATTGCACTCATCTCGATGGGACTCGGCGGTGCCGCCATCTGGATCCCCAGCCCCGGCATCGCCACCACCGTCGTGCCTGATCGTTTTCGGGGGCTCGCCGTTGGCCTGACCGGATCTGGTGTCGGCATCGGCATTGTCTTCAGCGGCCAGCTCAACCAGCGTCTCATCGCCAGCGGCGGCAACTGGCGCGACGTCTACACCGTCCATTCGACGCTCGGCGTTCTCGCCATCATCTTGGTCTTCGCCCTTCTCCGAAATCGCGGAGGTTCGCAGGGCAGTGGGGGCTTCGGCGGGTTCGCCGTGTTGACCAAAGTCGAGGGCTGGAAGCCCCTCACGATCTGTTATTTCATCTACGGATTCGGCTACCTGCTGATTATGGCGTTTCTCGTCGCGAGGCTTCAGGACGACAGCGGCTTTGCTCCGGAACGAGCCAGCGCCATCTTTTCGGTGGCCGGCGGTTGCACCGTGCTCGGAGGTATCGCCCTCGGTCGGGTCTCTGACCGCATCGGGCGGCGCCTCACCTTGCTCTTTGGGTTTCCTCTTTGGTCCGCTGCCGTTCTGCTCATCCTGACCGGACAGCTCGCTCCCGTGATCATCGGGGCCATCATCATCGGCTTCCTCTTCGGTGGGATCCCGTCGGTCATCGCTGCGTACCTGATCGATCGGACAGACTCAACGAGCTACGGCCCGTCGTATGCCGCCGCAACGTTCGCCTTTGGAGTCGCTCAGGTCGCCTCGCCGCAGATCGGCGGCTTGTTGGCCGACTGGCGGGGCTCGTTCACGCTGGTGTTTCTTTCCTCTGCGATCGTGATGTCCTTCGGAGCAATCTTCGCTTACGCACTGCCCGAGGGCAGCTAGCTCTTCTGTCGGACCGCATCCTGCCGTGATGGTCACAGGTGGCAGCTGACCCGTCTGCCAAGCCAACGAATCTCGTCGGGAGGCCTTGGACGCGTAAGGTGATGAGTCGTTTCCATGTCCCGCTCCCCCGACAGCGCCTCTCGCTCCGACAGCTCCGACGTGCCACCCCCATCAGGGTTTCGGCACGGGCTACGAGCCATGCGCCACCAGAACTTCCGTCGGTTCTGGCTGGGCGCAGTCGTTTCGAACTCGGGGACCTGGCTTCAGAATCTCGCGATCCCCTTCGTCCTTCTGGAAATCACGAACGAACCGGTGTGGGTCGGGATCGCCGCCTTCTCCGCCCTCATTCCGACCATGCTGCTCGGGCCCGTCTCCGGCAATGTGGCCGATCGTTTCCCTCGTCGCACGATCCTCATCATCAGTAGCTGTCTCGCCGCCATCGTCGCCATGGCCCTTTGGGCCGCTTGGCTCGCCGGTCTCCGCAGCCCAGGGGGCATCATCGCAATAGCCGCACTCGGCGGTGTCATCAACGGGTTCTCGATCGCGGCGTGGCAGTCCTTCATCCCTCTTCTGGTGCCGACCGAAGATCTTCCGTCAGCGATCTCGCTGAACAGCCTTCAATTCAACATCGCCCGAGCGATCGGACCGGTCGTGGGCGGCATCTTCATCGCCGCCTTCGGAGTCAGCTGGGCCTTTCTCATCAACGGCGTCAGCTTCCTCGGCGTGTTCATCGCCTTGTTGTTCATCGACCCTGGCGACGTCAAGCAACAAACAGATCCGCGCCCGATCTTTGCTGGCTTCACCGAAGCCCTCCGATACATCCGCGGCCAACCGGGCATCATGGTCGGGATCTCCGTGGCGATTGCCGTCGCCGGATTCGGCTACCCGATCATCAGCTTCGTCGTGATCTTTGCCAAACAGGTCTACGACGTCGGGCCGGTCGCAGTCGGCCTCCTCAGCGGTCTCCTCGGCATCGGCAGCATTCTCGCCGCCCCGCTCGTGACTGGCGTGCTCGGCGACATTCCGCGAGCCACGCTCATCCGCTGGGCATTGCCGTTCTACGGCGCCTCGGTAATGCTCTTCGGATCATCGACCGAACCAGTTCGCGGGTCCATTGCCATCGTCCTCATCGGGTTCATGTTCCTGACGCTGGTCTCCACCAGCAATATTGCCGTGCAGACGATCGTGGCCGATCGCATCCGAGGTCGCGTCCTCGCCATTCGGATCATGGCGTTCACTGGAGCGTTCCCGGTGGGGTCCTTGGTTCAAACGGCGCTTGCCGGAGAGTTCGGACCGCGCCCCGTCGTGGTCGGCGCGGGCATTTGCTTACTGCTCATCGGCGCAGTCTTTGCCCTGAACCCCCAGGCGCTCGCTCGGTTGGATGACCCCACCGACAACGCCTAGCGACACCCCCTCCGCCGAACCTGTACGAGTTACCGCCAAAGGGTGCCAGCAACCCGCGCAACTTCGCAGCTCGGCCGAACCTGTACGAGTTGCCGCCAAAGGGTCCCAGTGACTCGCGCGGGTTGGGAGGGGCGGGCTAGGGCAGACCGGCTCCGGGAACGGACACTTCGGCGACAACGAGCCTGGCCGACAGCGCATCAAGCGTTTTGTGAGGAGCTGAATCTGCAGCAACGCACATGAACAGATGGCGCCGCTCGGGGCCGCCCAACATGCAAGCGAAGGCCTTGTCAGTTGTCTCAACACGGTCGAGTTCTTCGCCACCCTCGGCCACTCGAACGCAATCTCCCTTGACCGGGTCGGCGTACCAAACGGCACCTTCCGCGTCGAGACAGATGCCGTCGGGAATCCCGCCGGCAAGATCCGCCCACTGTCGACGATTCGAGAGATCGCCCTTGGCATCGATGTCGAAGGCCACGAGGTCTCCCCCGAACGATTGGCCAACGATCAGCGTCGATCCATCAGGGCTGATCACCGAACCGTTGGGGAAGGCCATGCCGTCCGCGCCGAGCCGAGCCGAGCCATCAGGTTCGACGATGATCAGTTCAGCCGGAGCGAATTCTGCGGGAGGCCGACTGTGGAGGTCGAAACCGAAGTTGCCCACATAGGCCCGACCGGTGCTGTCAACCACCATGTCGTTCAGGTACCAAGAAGCCATCTCCGAGAGATCGGCATGCACGACGAGCTCGCCGCCTGCCTCGAGCCGCATCACACATCGATCAAGCATCGAAGAAATCAGCAGGCGGCCATCAGGCAGCCAGCCGAGACCCGAAGGGTTGTTCGGGACCTCACAGATGACCTCGACGTTGCCGTCGAGATCGACCGCCTCCACGACGTTGCGGTGCATGTCGGAGAAGAAGAGACGCCCATCTCGCCAACGGGGCCCTTCCAGAAAGGCCCGATTCTCGAGCAGGACGTGAGTGCTGGAGGCGTTCATGAATTGCGAGTGTGGCACGATCCCCTACCGGTGTCAGACTTGTCGAATGGAGCACGAGCCGGTTTCCGAATCGGAAATCGAACCGCAATTGATTGAGTGCGGCGTCAACGCTCCGGGACGCATCGCCCTCGCCGAACTTGATGCACGGTGGCTCGAGCTCGAGGACTTGGCCGACCAAACCGCAGGCATTGATCGTTGGTGTTCCGGACCGGACTGGTGCCTCCCCGTCAACGAGGCGTTCGGACCGGAGAGCGAGATCGTCACGATTGATGCTGACGGTGGAACCGCGCTGCTTGCTCGATATCCAGATCTTGACGGGCCCGGCGTCATCAGCGGACTTGAACCGCTCTGGGGCTTCGGCTGCCCGCTCATCGGTCCTGACCCTGTTGATCTTGCCCGACAAGTGGCCGACACGCTGTCCAAACGCTCAGATTGGGACCGACTCACCCTGCCCGGCTTCGCTGCCGATGGCGCGATGCTCCGGCAGGTCGCCATGTCGCTCTTCCACCTCGGCGATGTCGGCTTCGCCCCAGGGATCACCCGACAGATCGCCGATCTCGGAACTGACGGCGATGCGATCGACAACTGGTTTGCTCGCCGAAGTCGTTCGTTCCGACGCAACCTTCGAAACGCGATGCGACGAGCAGACGACGCGGGGCTCGTCATCCAACCGCTTCCCTTCGACGAGACGCTGTTCGGTCGAATTCTCGACATCGAGCAGCGGGGTTGGAAGGGAAAGGACGAGTCGGGAATCACCAGCCCTCCGATGGCGATGTTCTATGACCAGATGATTCGACGTTTGGCCGCTCGAGGTCGCCTCAGGGCCTTCGTGGCCATTCTCGACGGCGTCGACGTCGGCTTCATCATTGGTGGAGTTCGAGGATCGACCTATCGCGGCCTCCAGTTGTCCTTCGCTGAAGACGTCGCCTCGTTGTCCGTCAGCCATCTGCTGCAGTGGGAACAGCTCCAAGAACTCGGCCGCCAACGCATCGCGACCTACGACCTGGGTATGGACATGGAGTACAAGGTTCGTTGGGCCGACCGTCCAGAAGACTCACTGATTCTTGTTGTCGACCGCAGATGACGCCTAAGTTCGCGAGCCGTGGCAGACAAGAGTGAAGACGTGATCGATATCGGCCGAGTCGGAATCTGGACCGGGGTGCTGGACGGCCAGCCAGCCAACAAGGTTCGCGAGGCCGCCGCTGAGTTGGACGAAATGGGATGGCCCTGTCTTTGGATTCCCGAAACGGTCTCTCGCGATCCCTTCGTTGCCGCAGCAGTGTTGCTCGAAGCGTCATCCTCGATGAAGGTTGCCACCGGCATTGCCTCGATCTGGGCCCGCGATGCCATGACCACCAACAACGCACACCTCACGCTGAACGAGGCGTACGAAGGACGCTTCCTGCTTGGACTTGGCGTCAGCCACCACACACTCACCGAGTGGGTTCGCAAGCACGATTACTCCAAGCCACTCTCGACAATGCGTACCTATCTCGAACGCATGGATGCCTCGATGTTCAAGGGTGTCGAGCCCGCGGTGAAGCCGAATCGTGTCCTCGCTGCGCTCGGCCCGAAGATGCTCGAACTGTCCGCCGAGAGCGCCGATGGCGCCCACCCGTATTTCGTTCCGGTTGAGCACACCGTGATCGCCCGCGAGGCGATCGGACCGGACAAGTTGCTCGCGGTCGAGCAGATGATCGTTCTGGAATCGGACCCCGCGATTGCACGCGAAATCGCCCGCAAGCACATGTCGGTGTACCTCGGACTTCCGAACTACGCGAAGAACCTCATGCGCCTCGGCTACACCGAGGAAGAGCTCACAAACGCCGATGACCGCGTGGTCGATGCGGTCGTGGCTTGGGGATCGCTCGACGATTGCCTGGCTCGAGTCGCTGCTCATCACGACGCTGGAGCGGACCACGTCTGCGTGCAGGTTCTCGAGGCTGGGCGGGATCTTCCGATGGACGCATGGCGCGAAGTCGGGTCCGCACTCATTTCCTGAGCACCACACGGGAGAAAAGGCCTGGCATGATGGAGCAACATGACACAGCAAACTGTTCTGCTTCTGTGTGCCGGCGGCCTTCTCCTTGGTCTGATTGCCGTCGTCATTGACCGTCTGAACTTCCCCCAGCGGAAGTTCCAAGCGAAGACGGTCGAAATCGAGGCAGACGAACGCGGTTCACGTCGCGATCGAACCGGCGCGCACATCGTCGATTTCGACCCGAAGCCGAATCAAAATCCCGATCAACCATCGACCAACTAGGGGCAACACCACGATGGCAGCAGTGACAACACCCGCGAAACCAACGACGATGGCCGCGCTCAAAGTCGTTCCAAAACGCATCAAAAAGCACAACTCGGTGGTGATCGCGGCGGGCATTGCCTTCTACGGATTGCTGGCCCTCGTCCCAACACTGATCGCTCTGATCTCGATCTATGCGCTGGTGACCGATGCCGACGAGATCGCTCGGCAAATCACCGACCTCACCAAGAATCTCGAAGACCGCAACACGGCCGAACTCCTCTCGACACAGGTTTCCACCGCGGCCGAAGAGGCCAAGGGATCGAGCGGCATCACGGCCCTCACCATCGGCATCCTTCTTGCGTTGTTCTCCGCCTCTGGCGCCGTTGCCAAACTCATGGCCACTGTCAGCGCGGCATACGAAGCTGTGGAAACCCGCAAGGGTTGGAAGGTCCGCGGTCTGGCGTTCTTGTTCACCGCAGGAGCCATCGTCGGTGTCGTCATTCTCGGAACGCTCCTGGGCGCAATGCCGGTGCTGGCCAACAGCGTCTTCGATCTCGGCCAGGCGGGACAGGTTGCCGTCACCATCGCATCTGCGGTGGCCGCCTTTGGCGCCATGATCTTCGGCTTCACGGTGCTGTATCGATATGGCCCGGATCGCCAAAACAAGACGCCGTGGAAGAATCCGGGAGCGATCGTTGCGACCATCGCGTTCCTCCTCTTCGTGATGCTGTTCAACCTCTACTTCCGCCTCGCAGGCTCGATGCCCGCCTCCTACGGGATCCTTGGCACCATCGCCGCGTTGATCATCTTCTTGCAGCTGATCACCATCGCGATTCTTCTCGGCGCCGAAGTCAACGCCGCCGTCGAAGAGTCCCGAGCAGTTGCAAGTGGACAGGGCATCGCCACTGTCGCTGGCAGCTCGGCTGCCGGTGGATCAGGACCGACCGATTACAAGCCGGCCGAACCCATGCCGCTCGGAAAGGCCATTGCTGGTCTGGCTGCTCTGTTTGTTCTTGGCAAGGGCGACGACTGAAAAGAGAAGAACCGACGCCCGCAGGCGCCGGTCCCTCTTTCCCTACCCGATGAGACTGTCGCGCCCGGTCAGTAGATGTGCCGGGCGCTCAGCGCTTTCATTGAGATCAGTTCTGGTTGACCGCCTGGGCGACCCAGTTGACGGTGCCGATGTTGGTTGTCGAGGCATTCACGCCAGCTGACACGGTGATTGCGCCCCGAACTTCCTGCCCGGGGGCGACAAGCACGGAACCGGTCTGGTTGTTGCCGGGGCTGATAGCGCCTGAATTCGAGGCGACGGCGATGGGCGTCAGGTCCCAACCGCTCCCAGCGGTTCCCGGGAACCCGAGAACGGGTGCTGTGCCGATAGCGGTCGGAGCGGAGGAGATGTAGATGAACGCTGAGCGATCGATCCAGTCGCCGGTGGCGTTGCCAGCGGTTGCGACCAGCTGGATCTCCAACGGGATCTCACAGTTGTTCTGATAGCGAACGACGTCGGTGTACGTCACCCGGTCGCCCTTCATTCCTCGAACCGTCAGACGCTCTTCCAGCAGGTTGACACCATCGACTGCGATGATGTCCGGATCGACGGGCTTCGTCGGGTCGTTCGAGAAGTTCAGCAGCGGATCATCAGCATCGGTACCGACGTAAGAAACGGAGTCCTGGCCGCCGATCTTGACGAAACATGCCTCGCCAACCTGGATGTCTGCCTGCATGTAGTTCTGGACGACAAGCGAGGCGAATGCTGGTGTAGCGAACACCATCAAGCCAACGACGACCAGCGCCATGCGACGCGAAATTCTTCCGATCATGATCGATCACTCCTGGGAAGTACGGGGTTGCGCAACGACGGAGTCGTTGACGTAGGACGAGTTCGTCCCTTTGCGGGCTCTGGAACTTCACGAGGGCGGAACCCGTCGCGACTTGGATTCGTCGGCTCGGGCAGCTCAGGGGCTGGTTTGAAGCCGACAAAGATCAGGGCGGTGACGATGATGAAGGCCGTCGCTTGCGCACTGACCCATCCATCGATGACCGGTGGATTCTGGATATGGCGAATGAACTGAAAGACGACGAGGCCGCCAGCCATGAAGAGTCCGGCGCTCCAACCAAGGAGGCGAAGCTGGGCGACACGAGTCGCCCGGTGACGGGCCAGGGCCACGAGCACGCCGACACAAACCGCGGCGGTCGCGATGGCGGTTGACCAGGTAACGATCCCGACGAAGGTCATACGATCTGTCACGAACGCGATGTACGGAATGACCTTGTACCAAAACCGAATCTCGATAACGGCGCCCATGTTGTGCCCGACGATCAACGCCGCCAAGGCCTGGACCGCAAAGAGCAGCAACGCGGCATTGGCTGCGCCGAGAACGAACGGCGTCCAGTCCTCGTCCTGATCAAGAAGGCGCTCTTCTTCGAGTTCTTCGTCGCTCTTGGAGAGGCGGTAGGTGATCCGCTCAGGCGTCAGCTCTGCATCGGACATCGGCCGAAGAGGGCTTCGTGATCCGGCCGTGCGGCCAGAACGCCCAAGGAGTTCGTCCGATTCCATCTCGTCCAATCGGCACGAACCTCTGGACAATGAGCATCAACCCGTTCCGGATTCCCCAACTGCAGGCACGATGCCATCGGCGCAGCGCAACACTCGGACGCAGAGACCCGAAACATCGGGAGCAAAGGCGATCAGGCCTGGTTCGAATCCCAGCGGCTCATAGCCAAGCGTCGCCACCCCAACGATCGCTCCGGTCGAGTCGAGAAGGGGTCCGCCTACAAACGCCGTGCCGAGCACCGCGGTGTGCTGGATTCCCACTCCTGACTGGTCGATCAACACACCCGGCGAAGCGGTTGCGCCCTGACCTCCGATGCCACTCATGGCGAAGACTCGTGATCCAAGAGCTTCGGTTTGTGCAGCATCACTCGCCAGCTCAAGCGTCGGGATCTCAGCGCCCGTGACGACGACGGCAAGATCGCGCTCAGCGTCCCACGCCCAAAGCGTTGCCGTGATGCGCTCGCTGCCCTTGACCAGAGCAATCTCAGGTCCGGGAGATGTGGTTGATGCTTGGACCAACGAAAGGCTGGTGACGAGTGCTGTGCCGCCTTCATGACCGGTCACAGCGAACGCCGAGCCAATGACAGGGCGGCCCGCCTCATCCAGCGATTGCAGCGACCACACCGATGGCCCGGCCGTCGCAGGCAGTTCCACAATTCCGTTTTGCTCACTCACGAACTCGCCGAGCGGAGCCAACTCTGCTCGGACCTCTTCAACAGAGTCCGTCCGCAGCTGATCGAGGGCGCCCGTGGCATCCGTGAACTGTTCATCGAAGCCCTCGACGAAGCGAGCAACTTCCTGCTCATTCTCCGCCAGCCGGTTGTCGTAGTAGGCATAAAATCCGGCACCTGCGAACGCAGCTCCGATTCCAAGAGCGGTCAACATGGTGGCGATTCCGATCACAGTGCGGGGCAGGATCCGGTGTCTGCGCTTCTGTTGACGCGGACCGAGTGGCACGAAGCCACGACGGCTCCAGCGACGAGAAGCCCGCATCCGAGCGATTCGTCCTGGCGGCTTGACCATCGGGGCAACGCCACCTTGACGACCTCGCTTCTTCGGGACCGTTGGGGCAACCACAGAGGGCGCCCCGACCGAATCAGACGCATCCGGATCGGCGACCACTGGATCTTCGGTGATCGGAACGGTCATCGACAGCGTTTCTTCGAGGTCGCCCTCGACATCGTCAGCGCGGAGCTCATCTTCCGGATCAAATTCGACGTCGGGCGAATTGGTCTGCATCAGGGCTCCTCTGTCGTCGTGGAGGACGCGGGCGGCGTACTCGTTGAGGACGGTGCGGTAGTGGGAGGGACAGTCGGGACCGTCGTTGGCGAAGTGGGCGGACTGGTTGTTGTCGTGAGCTGGGGTGGCGTCAATGCGGGGGCAGGGACGCCGTTGAACTCGCAGGGCCCTCCGCAATCTGCGGCAAGCACCCCGGGTTGAGATCGGGTTCCCGCAACGGTCTCTTCTTGACGGCTTGCGACGACCTCATCATTCGACTCCACCGCCAGGATCTCGACGGGTTCGGGGAACGACTCGGGCTCGCTTCCGTCGAGCGCGGCAGCCATGTATTCAGAGAACGCAATTGCGGGATGGCTTCCACCGGTGACCCGGCCAACACCGTTCACGTTGTAGAGCGAGGCCAATCCGTCAGCGTGACCCATCCATACCGCTGTGGAAACACTGGGGGTATACCCCACGAACCAGGCGGCTCGATACGCCTGCGAGGTTCCGGTCTTCCCAGCAATCGGATGCCCACTCACGGCAGCTCGACGACCAGTTCCCTCGGTGACCACGCCCTGGAGAATGTCCGAGATGTTGTCGGCGGCAGCACTGCTGAGCACCGAGCTTCCCAGCGCGGCGCGGTTGTCGATGATCACGTTTCCGTCAGCATCCATCACTCGCAGGATCGGCACCGGGTCAACCCGCACTCCCGAGTTCGCGAACGTGCCGTAGGCCGAGGCCATTTCGAGCGGCGACGTCTCGCCCGCTCCAAGCGCAAGGCTGGCACCGTAGGTGGCGTCCGGATCGAGCCGACTCAGGCCCAACGCCCGAGCCATCTCGACGGTATCGGTCACCGAAACATCGGTGACCAGCTCGGCAAACACGGTGTTCACTGATGCATGGGTGGCGTCGCGGAGCGACAACTCGCCCCGGTCGGCGTTGTCGTAGTTGCTGATCGTGCACTGGCTGCCGGAACAACCGGGGACCGACCAGGTCGCAGGCGCGGGATACAACGTCTCCGGGCCGATGCCCGTGGAGAAGGCCACCGCGAGCACGATCGGCTTGAACGAACTTCCCGGTTGGAAGCCTGTCGAACCACCGATGGCGAGATTGACTTTGCTCGCCGCATAGTCACGCCCGCCCACCATGGCGAGCACTTCGCCCGTTTGTGGATTGAGCGACACAAGACTCATGTCGACGGGATATTCGGTGTTCTCGAGGCGAGCGGCGACGGCGGTCTCCGCTGCTGCCTGAAGGTCTGAGTCAATCGAGGTCTCGATGACCAGACCCTCTCGATACAACGCATCGGGGCCGAGTTCTTCGAGCAATAGCTGCTCAACCCAGTCGACGAAGAACGGGTGATCGGTTGCACCTTTGGGAGGCGGCGGTGCCACAACCGTGACAGGGCCGGACGGGATGCTCGAGGCCTCTGCTGACCAGAGTTCACGGGCGACCTCACGGTCGAACTCATCGAGGGTGAGATACTCCTCGTCCAACATCGCCTCGAGCACGAGCTGGCGACGATCCTCTGCGGCCTGCATGTCGACCCTCGGAGAAAGTCGAGTGGGGGCCTGGATGACACCAGCCAGCGTCGCAGCCTCCGAGACGTTCAATTCGCTGACCGGTTTGGCGAAGTACACCTCCGCAGCAGCACCGACCCCGTACGCACCGGACCCGAAGTAGCTCGATTCGAGGTAGCGGAAGAGGATCTCGTCCTTGGAGAGGTTCTGCTCTAGTTCGGTTGCCAGCAAGGCTTCGCGAAACTTGCGTTCAAACGTTCTCTCGCCCGAGAGATAAGCGTTCTTGATGTATTGCTGGGTAATGGTTGAGCCGCCCTGGGCGATCTCGCCGACTTCAAGATTGATTCGGGCCGCTCGGGCAATGCCCTCGAGGTCCACACCACGGTGCTCCCAGAAGCGTCGATCCTCAATGGCCACGACCGCATTGATCAATTGCGGTGGGATGTCCGATCGTTCGATCGTGATCGATCGATCGAAGCCTCGGAACAAACCGATCTCGTTTCCGTCTCGATCCAGGACGACGGAGGGAACCGCGGTGAGGTTCGGGCGTCGGTCGGGCAATTCGCCAGGCAGAGGCGCACGAAGCAGCGTGACACCGGCAACCGCAGCGGCAACCGGCGGAAGAACGAACGCGGTGAGCACCAGCGCGAGGATCACTCGAAGAACGCGCGAGACCAGCCTCATCCTGTGGACTCCGCTTCATTCGTGGTTTGGTCGTCTGTGATCTCGTCTTCGGTTGGCTCTGGCGGAGGCTCGGGAACACATGGTGCGAGCGCGACCGCCGTGGAGTGCGTGACCCCCGTCGTCGTAACTGCCAGATTGAGCGTCGGTGTCCCGAGCGGACCACACGTCAGGAGGAACCGAGCGGCTCCACCTGCGTCGGCAGCGACGACGTCGTTGGAGGTCAACGCAGAGGTCGTCGCAACTGCTCGAACCTCCGCTCCTGTTGCCGGTACAACGAGAATGCGACCTTGCTCGTCGACTCTCCTGATTCCAACCGTGACGGCGTAGGTGTAGGCGAAGCCCGTGATCGTCTCCTCGGGTCCGACAAGCTCGATCAACGGAGCGAGAGGCGCTGCAGAAACCACAGAGTCAACGCGGACTTGGTCGCCGTCGGCGACGAACTGAACCACCGCTGCACCCGAGGTCCACAGGTTCGGCACGAACGAGCGAACACGCCATCGGCCGCCAGCCATCCCGGTCGCGCTCCAGTTGCCAAGGTCATCGGTCGTCGTATCGATTGCGGCGATCCCTGCTGCGGTATGTCGTTCGAGACGCACTGTTGCTCCCACAACGGGCCCTTCAGGCCCGAGGACGAAGCCGGTCATCGTCGTTGAACCGCCGCTCAGCTCGGTGGGTGGCACGGCCCTGGCCGTCGAGTCGAGAACCACGACCGGTTCGCGGCGGAGATCGGGGCGCACAGCGATGGTGTAGGGAGACGGCTCGATCTCGGTCAGTGATGTCGCAAGGTCGATGCCGTCCAAGCGCAGGTCAACCGGTGGGGCATCATCGACATAGGCGCTGACAACGCGATCTCGCTCAGCCCACATCATCGCCAAACTGGCGATCATGGCAATCCCCAGGATGAGCTTGAGCAGACGCACGGTCCTCGCGTCGGCCCCAACGCGACGAAACTGAGCCATACGGCCCAGTTTCGAAAGAACTGGAAACGACCTCGCGGCCGCCTACCCAGCTAGATGAGAGTGTTTTGCTGACTCACCACCGGGTCTGTTGGACCCATGGCCAGTCGGCCGACTACTCGTCGACGTCGATGAAGATGCACTCGCCGGGGCACTCTTCAGCGGACTCAATTGTCCGCTCGAGGCCATCATCGGGAATGCGGGCCATGCCCTCGGCACCGGCCGGGTGGGCTTCACCGTCAAAGAGCTTCTCGGAGCCGAAGTTATCGGCCGATTCTTTGACGTAGTAGAGGCCATCGTCCTTGCCAAAGAAGATGTCGGGCGCGATCTCCGCACACAGGCCATCTCCGGTACACAGATCCTGATCGATCCAGACCTTTACCATCGTTTTTTACCTCTTCTCGCAAGATTGTCACAGTGCCCATCGGCACTGTGCCGGGAGCTATGAGAGTCATTTGCTGAAATGCTTGTGCAGCGGCCCCTTGCGGACCGTTGAGCTCGTGGGCGAACCATAAGCCTTCTCAGTCTACCGGGCACAACCGGCCGCTCCCGCCCAGCAACCAAACCAACGACTCACATGAAGCGCCGGCCATCCTCGAGATGGATCGGGCATCATGAGGACATGTCCCGTCGCCTCAACGACACAGAGTCACTTCTGTGGAGTCTCGAACAGAATCCGCACCTCGGATCGGCCATGGGCACGCTTGTCTATCTCGATGGCAACCCGGATCCAGAGCGATTGTGGGCCACGGCGGCTCGGGCCGTCGCTGCGGTCCCGGCACTACACGAACGGGTGAAGGAGTCCGGCCTCCCTCTCGATCCTCCGGTATGGACTCCCGACACCGACTTCGAACTCGAGCATCACCTCCGATTTGTTCGCCTTGCCACCGGCTCGACGAACGGAGACGTCGAGAAACTTGCCGCCCGACTGTTGAACGATCCCTTCGATCGGACTCGACCGCTCTGGCAAATCACGGTGATCGGTGGTCTCAAGAGCCGACGCTCAGCAATGCTGATCAAGCTGCACCACTCGATCGCAGACGGCAAGGCAGCATTGAAGATGGCCGAGCACGTGGTCGATTTCGGACCCGATGCGGCGCCCGCTGAGCCGACCGATCTCGACGAACTCCGAGCGGAATGGCGAACCGATCAGGCCGACCCGAAGTCTCGAACCGTTGCAGACACCATCCGACTCGGCGCTGAACGGGTGATCGGCATCCTCAACGATGCAGCTGGATCGTTGAACGACGCATCACGGCTGGCGACCGCAGGCTCAGAGACGATGGCCGCCGCGCGATCGCTGTTCGAACAGGTTCCCGGCACCGACAGCTCGTCGTCGCCGCTCCTGATATCTCGATCTCGAAATCGCCGCTTTTTCGCTCTGGAAGCCCCCCTGGGCGCGCTCAAAGATGCTGCTCATCAGCGGGAACTCTCCCTCAACGACCTGTTTGTGGGTCTGGCCGGACAGGCGGTTGTCCGCTACCACGAAGAGCTCGACACCAGCGTCGATGTGCTGAAAGCCACGGCGATTGTGAGCACTCGTCGGGCCGACGACGACGAACGACCGAACGCCTTCATGCCGATCACGCTCACCATCCCTGGCGGTGATGCGTCGATCGAGGAGCAAGCTCTTGCTGTCGGCCACCAGGTTCGGGCGAAGCGGGATCAGCTTCGTGACCAACCTGATCTGTTGGGAATTGTTGGCACGATGGCAGGTCTCGCACCTTCGGCGCTGGTGGCAACCGTCGCAGCCGAGCAGGCAGCGCGTATCGATTTCGCGACAAGCAATCTTCCCGGCTCACCGATCCCGCTCTGGATCGCGGGAACAAAGATTCGACGCATGGTTCCGCTCGGACCCGTGGGGGGCACGGCATTCAATCTCACCCTCTTGTCGTATGCCGATCGAGCGGAGCTCGGGCTCCACATTGATCCGGAAGCCGTGACCGATCCCGAGCTTCTGCGATCGGTCTTGATCGAGGTCTTTGCCGAGGTTGGCGTCAAAGCAACGATCTGAAGCTCGATAGCGTCACGGCATGGCTCCATCGTCAAGCGAGATGACGTTCCCTCGGCAATACGCGCGCTCCCGGCGGCTCACCCTCGGGCAACCGCGCACCTTTTCGATCACCCCGGACGGTGCGAGTGTGCTGTTCCTTCGATCGACGGGAGCGGACGACGCCGTACTTCGGCTCTGGGCCATCGATGCTGAATCTGGCCAAGAGCGGCTACTCGCCGATCCGGGAACCCTCGGAGCCGACGATGCCGACCTCCCTGCCGCCGAACGAGCACGGCGAGAGCGGGCTCGTGAAAGCGCAGACGGAATCGTCTCCTACTCGATGGCTCCGACCGGTGACCTCGTGGCGTTCGCCCTCGCTGGAGAGCTCTTCGTGGTCGATATTGCCGGAGGGTCGGCGCGCCATATCGACACGGGTGGCGCTGTCTTCGATCCCCGCCTCAACGCTGACGGAAGCCTCGTCGCGTACGTATCAGACCGTGCGTTGCGAGTCGTGGGTTCGGGTTCCGGATCGGCGGAGAGCACGACGGCGGATCGTCAGATTGCGGGCGAGGACGACACGCTCGTGTCGTGGGGGCGCGCCGACTTCGTCGCAGCCGAAGAGATGGGCCGGTCACGAGGATTCTGGTGGAGTGATGTCGCCAACGTGTTGCTCGCCACGCGGGTTGACGATGCACCTGTGGAGCAGTGGTGGATCGCTGATCCGGCCAACCCAGGCCAGACACCAAACGAGATTCGATACCCGGCAGCCGGAACCGACAACCCTGATGTCAGGCTCTTCGCCATCGATCTCGAAGCCGACGACCAACGTCGCGAGATCGATTGGTCAAATGGGCGCGAATACCTCGCCGATGTCGTGTGGAGCGCCGGACGGAACCCTCTCATCGTTCGCCAATCTCGAGATCAACGTGAGGTCGACCTGGTCGAACTCGATCTGACCGACCTCTCCATGTCGGTTCGTCAAACGATCGAGGAGGCAACCTGGGTCGAGTTGATGCCCGGCTCCCCTTCTTGGTTCGGAGACAACTCGCTTCTCACCATCGAAGATCGAATCGACATCGATCGCCGAGTGATCTGCATCGATGGGCAGGTGCTCAATGTGGCTCCTCCGAGTGGAGCACCGGCTCTCCACATCAAGAGCTTCGTCGGGACCCATGACGGCCAACTGCTCGTCACCGCATGGACTGACCCCACCGAGGTGCACGTTCTGTCGATCGATCCAGTCTCGAGCGAGACGGAGAGTTTGACCGAGGTTCCCGGGGTGCACGCAGCAGTGGCGGGCGGCGGTCGAGTCGTCATGATCTCAGCCGAAGCGGAGCGACCGGGCTCCACGGCAACCATCGCCTCCCTCGACGCTCTTGCTGATGACGACATGGCCCGAACCGTGATCGAGTCCTTTGCGGACGATCCCGTGATCGCGTGCCAGCCCCTGTTCTTGGAGCTGGGCGAAGCGTCGCTGAGCAGCGTGCTGTTCCTTCCCGCTGACCACGACGGAACCGAACCGCTTCCGGTCTTGCTCGACCCCTACGGCGGGCCACACGCGCAACGAGTGCTCAAGGCTCACAACAGCCATCTCGTTTCCCAATGGTTCGCTGATCAGGGCTTCGCCGTCCTTGTCATCGACGGCAGAGGCACGCCTGGCCGAGGTCCCGCGTTCGAACGAGCGGTCTGGGGCGACCTGGCACAACCAGTGCTCGACGATCAGATTGCTGGACTCGATGCTGCGGCGGAGCGCTTCGCGTTCCTCGACCTCGAACGGGTGGGAATCCGGGGTTGGTCCTTCGGCGGCTACCTCTCGGCATTGGGAGTCATGCGCCGACCCGATCGGATCCACGCCGCGATTGCTGGCGCCCCCGTGACGACCTGGCATCTCTATGACACGCACTACACCGAGCGCTATCTCGGGCACCCCGACGACTACCCGGCGCACTACAACGCCACCGATCTGCTCCTCGACGCCGAGAAACTCGATCGCCCGCTGCTACTCATTCATGGTCTTGCCGACGACAACGTCGTGGCGGCCCACACGCTGCGGTTCTCCTCTGCGTTGTTGGCCGCGGGCCGGTCTCATAACGTGCTTCCCCTCTCCGGGGTGACACACATGACTCCACAAGAAGTGGTCGCTGAGAATCTCTTGCACTTGCAGCGAGACTTTTTGGCGGCGAGTCTCAAGTCACTCGAGTCGCCGTAGGTTCAACGCGGATTCGCGAGTCCACAGCTTCACATGCCCGACGATCTTTCCCTCCTCACTCCTGATCTGAGTTCTCTCGGCTGGTCCAGCAAACTGGACCAGTGGTCTGGCGACGCGCCCACCAAGGGTCGCATCGCTCGAACCACCCGCGGCTACTGCCTTGTCTTCACCGGCGGCGAAGCGATCTTGGCTGCGTCGAGCTTTGTCCGTACCGGCACCGACATCGCGCCGAGCACTGGCGACTTCGTCACAGTCATCCAAGACGAAGAGAACGGCCCGATGATCGGGCAGATCGCGGAACGGCAAACCTCGCTCGCTCGTCGAGCGCCTGGTCGAGTACCCAGCCCTCAGGTTCTCGCGGCCAACGTCGACGATGTCTTCGTCATGCACGGACTGGACCGTCCGCTCAACCTGCGCAGGCTCGAGCGCCAACTCGTCATTGCATGGGAAAGCGGTGCCACACCGTTCGTGCTCTTGACCAAGGCCGATGAAGTTCGACACCACGAAGAGGCCGAGGAAACCATCGAACGGATCGCCCCCGGTGTTGAGACGCTCGCGATTTCAACGGTCACCGGTCAGAATCTCGAGCGCATCCGTGACCGGTTCACGGGATCCCGAACCATTGCATTGATTGGTCTGTCGGGCATCGGAAAGTCGACGCTGGTCAACGAATTGTCCGACGGCGTCGTGCAACGAACAGGTGAAGTGCGAGCGTCCGACCGTCGAGGCCGCCACACCACCGTCACCCGCGATCTCATCCCGCTGCCGACCGGTGGCATCGTCATCGACACTCCAGGAATCCGGGAGGTCGGGCTGTGGCAGGCCCACTCAGGTTTGGCGAAGACCTTCCCTGAAATCGACGTTGCGGTCCCTCACTGCAAGTTCGCAAACTGCGACCACAGCGCCGAACCCGGATGCGCTGTGCAAGGGGCCCGAATGGATGGCCTCATCTCCGAACGCCGTCTGGCTCACTACAAAGAACTCCAAGCTGAGCTGGATTTGCAGGACGAACAGCTGTCAGACTTCGCCAAGCGAGCGGAGTCGCGAGACAAAGCTGATGCCGACAGACGCGTCGATGGCGAGCGTCGCAGAAAGTCAAAGAAGGGGAAGGGACGCGGTAAGCGTCGCTGACCTGTCATAATTCTCAGAGCGTTCGGATACCTCCGACCGTGGTTGTGAGGAAAACGAGGTTGCACATGCGGGCGAAATCCACTGGAGCAAGGCGTTCGGGCATTGCGATCCTCGCCGTTCTGGCACTACTCGGTTCGAGTTGTGGCCGTTCTGACGACGGCGATATTGCCGTTGCCGGAACGAGCACGATTCGAGTCACCACGACGGTTGCTGCCGCGCCGCAAAGCGAAACCGTCGCAACATCGACTCCGCCGCCGACCCAGCTCACCTACGTCGTGCAATCAGGAGACTCTCTTTCCGTCATTGCGCAACGGTTCGGTCTTACAACTGACGAGCTCGCGAACTTCAATGCGATTGCCGATGCGGCACTCATCAAGGTCGGCCAGGAACTCACGATTCCGCCTTCAACCGTGGCACCGGCGACAACCGCTTCCACCGCAGCCGCATCAACAACAACCGGCTGACGCTCTCGGCCCTAGCTCACAAACGTCGGATCAATCGCTCGGCGCCACAGCGTTGTCCAGCCTGACGGGTCGACGCCCCGGCTGGCCAAGACCGATTCTGCTGCTCGCAGGTCGCCTCGATCGCACAGAGCTGCCACCAATTCAATCAACAACGGCGTCAACCGATCATCAGTCGACGCAACCAGAGCACGCGCCCGACCGAGTTCTTCGGTGACCTGATCAGTCCGACCAGCCTGTTGATGGATGGCAACCGCGGCGAGGTGACCCAGCACTCGATCCAAATAGGTGCTCGTTCCCACCAACAACTTCTCGACCAGTTCCAAGCCATCGGATCCCCGGCCTTGCGCGGCCGCAACGACAGCCTTGACAGCCATGGCAAAACCCGAGTTGCTGTCGCCAGATGTTGCGAGTGAAGGGGCGCCAATTTCTGGCGCCTCATCCAACCACGCCAACTGGCTCGCAGCCTCGTCCACGGCGCCTCGTTGCAAGAGCGCCAACGCCACCGAGACCAAGAGATCTCGCTCGCCGACCACCGCAATGTCTTCGTGGTTTCCGTCATAGCGAGCCGCCCAACGGATGGCTCGCTCCGACTCGCCGAGTCTGGCCGCGGATGATGCGTTGACAATGATCGCACGGCGCCGGGCAGCCGCATCTCCCGCATCGTCGGCATCGGCAAAGGCCTCTTCGAGGGCAGCAGATCCGTCGACCACATTGCCCCGAGACACCATGGCTCGGCCAGCGAGCAACTTCGCATCGACAACGAGACTGAGGTCTTCTGCGTCTTCGGCGACGGCGCCAGATTCCACGGCGAGATCCAGAGCCAAGCCTGCTCGGCCAGCCCAAAGTTCGACGGAACCAAGAAGGTTCAAGGCGACCGCTTCGGTCCAAGGATCGCCGCGACGGCGGACCTCCGGAAGCACTTCAGTCATCAGGGCTCGCGCTCGATCACGGTCGCCACGGTGGAAGGCGACCCAGGCTTCGACACCGCGGGTGAGCGCCATGCCGCCGCGGTCTTCCAGCTCAGAGAAGATCTGGTCTGCTTCCTTGGTTAATAGGTCGGCGTCGTTCAGATGGCCGGACCGCAGCCAGAACCACGCAAGTGTTTGAACCGCCCACGCCTCACCGCGTCGGTCACCCGCTGCAGCTGCGACCGCTCGAGCGGATTCGAGCGCCTGATGGGCGAGGTGACTGTCTCGATACGCCTCGGCGACTCCGAGAAGGCGAAGCGCAAGCGACTGCTCTGAGGAGTCGCCCAAGACTTCGAGGCGATCCGCGGCCTCACGCAGACGAGCAGCGGCAAGATCGAGGTCGCCCGCTTTGGAGTCCACGTCTCCTCGGACCAGCAACGCCTTCGCAGCCAAGTGTTCGTTGTGTGCGAGGTGAGGTTCGAGACGATCAAGATCAGAGCGAGCGCCGGTGAGGTCCCGAACTTCGGAGCGAGCCTTCGCCCGGCCGTATCGGAACGTTGATCGAAGTTCGCCATCGGTGGCAAGTGTGAGGCCGTGGGAAAACCACCGTTCCGCCTCACTTGGCTCGCCTGCGTCGAGCGCTCGTTTGCCTGCCTCGCCGATCCACTTCAGGGCGCGGGCGTTGATATCCGCCCGGTCGACACCGTCGACATCGTTCAGTTCATTGACGAGCAGGGCGGCAGCATGTGCTTGGGTCGCGATGGCAACTGCGGTGGAGTTCCGCACTCGCCCACTGCCGACTTGGCCTTCGAGGTAGCCAGCGATACCTGCGTGCATGTTGGCCCGCACCGTCTTGGTGAGCGTCCCATAGGCGACGTCTCTGATCATGTTGGACGGGAACTCGAACCGAGAGTCGACAACTGTCAACAATTCAGCATCGTTGAGGGCCACGAGTTCGTCGGCGATCGAGTCCCAGCCGTTGACTTCTCGAATCAAGATTCGCAACGCATCGACCGGGCCACTGCGGCCAAGCACCGATGCCGCTTCGAGCGTGGTTCGGGTCTTGGGGTCGAGCGCGTCGAGCCGGGCAGAGACAATTCCGCGCAGTGTGTCGGGGAGCAGATCGAGTCGGCCTGAGGCCAGTTCGGCGACCGTCCGGCTCTGTGAGTCGAACGAGTCCGAGGCGACAAGGTTGGACAACTCTTCGAGGAAGAACGGGTTGCCGCCGCTTCGTTCGACCAGTTCGTCAATCTCGTCTTGTGGAAGATCGGCTGCGAGTTGGGCGACCAGGTCTCGGCCCGCAGCAGCATCCAACGGCCCGAGCGGCAGCACCAAGCTCCCGTGTCGACCTTCGATCACGTCGGGCAGATCGCCAGGCCGGGCCGTCATGAGCACGATCAAGGGCTTGCGATTGAGATCAACGAAGAGTCGATTGATGAGCCCGAGGACGGCTTCGGCGGCCCAATGGATGTCCGACAGGATGAGCACGACGGGTCGAGCGATCAGCTCTTGCTCGAGCAGGCGGGTCATGGCCAGCGTGACCTCGCCGCGATTGCGCAGCCGGTCGCCGCCACGAAGCGGTGTCTCATAACCAAGCGCATGCAGCAAGGCCGTCGTGTAGCGGGCGATGTCTGCGTCGCTCACCTTGGGGGGAGAGTCAGGACCGACGCTGAAGTGAACCTCGAGCGAATGGGTGATCGTGATCTCGGCCTCGTCTTGAGGTGAATCGTGCGTGAGGTTGAATGCCCGCCGGACGAGTTCCGCTATTGGCCACCAAACGTTGGCCTCGCCGTAGGGAACGGTGCGACCTTCGAGAACGCGGGCCCCCCATTTGCTGGAGAGGACACCCGCCACTTCTTCAACCAGTCGGGTTTTGCCAATGCCGGCCTCACCGACGATGACGGATGCTTGGGCGCGCTCGGTCTCGAAGGCGAGCCGGGCTTGTGACACAAGCAAGTCGAGTTCGTGGCTTCGACCGATGAAGGCAGACGAACGACGCGTTCGCAGCCCCGGTGGGCGGACGGCGCTGAGAGCGGCCCACGTGTCGATCTCGTCCCGACCCCGAACCTGGACTGGCCCGATGTGCCGGTAGCTGATGGCCTCGCTCGTCGCGGCATGCGTTGCTGGTCCGACGAGCACCTGCCCAGGATCGGCCGATGTCTCCAGACGCGAAGCCGCGTTCATCACATCACCCATGGCCGTGTAGTCACCACCGGCCGACGACAGTCCTACAAGTACCTCGCCGGTGTTGATGCCGATCCGCATCTGAATCTCGACGTCGAGATCTCGGCTGAGCGCCACGAGTGACTGCTGCATTCGCAATCCGGCGCGAACCGCACGTTCTGCATCGTCCTCATGCGCGACTGGAGCACCGAAGAGGGCGACAACCCCATCACCAAGAATCTTGTCGACGACCCCGCCAAAGGTGGTGATGTCGCGAGCCAAACGCTCAAAGCAACGGTCGACGAGGTGCTTCACTTCTTCGGGATCGAGGTGCTCAGAGAGGGTCGTAAAGCCCACCAGATCAGCGAAAAGGGCAGTGACAACGCGTCGCTCTTCGTCACCACTGGCTTGGGAGGTGCCGCAGTTGGGACAGAAACGCCCGCCCGCTGGGACATCTGATCCGCATGAGGAGCAGGTCACAACGGGCGATTGTATGGCGGATCCTGGTCGCAAATGATCATCATTTCCGCTCCTCTCCCTGGGTGGCCGAAACAGCGGACAGTGTTTGCCAGCCAAGGCCGGCCCATCAAGGGCCGACCATGAGCCATCAGGCCCTTCAGCTTGCTTGTCGAAACGTCGATGACATCTCTCTACCAGCGAGCTGACTTCGAGGTCGGCCGTCATGACGTCAGGGCGATCTGTGAGCAAACCCAATCCGAGCACCAAACGAACGACAGCTGGGCTGCTGACCGCAGGCATGCTCTCGCTGGCTCTCGCCAGCCCTGCGAGCGCAGCGCTCGCACCAGACAACGCTGCGCCGCAAGCCACCGACGACCTTTGCAGCACAGCGGAAGACACCGCCGTCGACTTGCCCGTTTTGGACAACGATGTCGACCCCGACTCCACCCTCACAATCGTGGAGATCGACGGCACACCGATCGCACCTGGCGGTACTGCCGGGGTCTCCAACGGCACTGCGACCCTCGATCCCTCCGGCTCGGTGACCTTCACTCCCGCTGCTGAGTTCTCCGGCAGCACCTCATTCACCTACACCGTTGCCGAAATGGTCGCAACCGGTCCGGCCGGGGTCAGCTATCACCTCGAGTCGACCACTGACAATGGCCCCGTTGTCTTCATGATCGACCTGACCTCCGGCGCCAAGACCGTGATCGGGCAGCTGACCATTGGCTCCACGACCGCCATGGCCTATGACTCGGCAAGCGGTCTTCTGTACTTCATTCGGGCCAACGGCGACCTGTACTCCTATGACCCGCACACCCCCGTTGCGACCGCCGCACTTGTCGGCAACATCGAGAACGCGTCGAACTGGACCGACGCAGTTCCCACGGCATACAGCCACCAGACTGCAAGCTTCTACAACGGCTCGCTCTACTTGGTCCCGACCGCACGTCCAGCTCCGACGGTTGACGATGTGCTGTACCGGGTCGACTTCATCGACCCGGCCACAATCGACGACGTCGTGAAGGTCGCCGACATGAGTGGCAACACCGTTGGTTGGAACAACAACGACGACATCGCCATCGATCCCACCACAGGGATCCTCTACGGCCGAAGCGATCTCAACGACCAGACCAACAGCCAACGAAGCTCGTTCTTCTATAGCTATGACCTGGCGTCGGGGACCTGGAACATGATCATCGAGGACCTCAACTACGCCTACGACTACGTGACGTCAACGAACAACCCAACGAGCCGCAATGACTTCCGCGACGCCAGCATCGGCCTGATCGCGAACAACGGGCGAGTCTTCGGAACGCACGGACGAGGAAACATCGGCGAACTCGACCCGGTCACCGGGGCGTGGACTGCACTCGGCGCGTTCGTGCCCGATGACGGTGATCTTTCGGTCGGTGGAGACCTCGGCCACAACGCTCCCTATCTGCGGACGTCGACGGCAACCGTGTCGTGCACCGTCAGCATCGTGAACGATCCCCCAGTTGCTGCGAACGACACCGTCACCACGCCTGCCGGAACCCCCGTGATCATCGACCCGCTGGCTGGCAACGGTGCCGACAGTGACGTCGACGGAACCGTTGACCCCACCTCGGTCACCCTTGTTGTCCCAACCGGAGCAGTTGTGAACACTGATGGTTCGATCACGGTTGCTGGTGTGGGCACCTGGACCGTCAATCCTGTGACCGGCGCCGTGACCTTCACGCCCGAAGCTGGATTCTCCGGTGTGGCGAGCATCGACTACACCGTGACCGACGATGGTGGCCTGTTATCCGCACCAGCGACGATTTCGGCCGAGGTTGCTGCTGCTGCGCAGCTCACGACGTCGACCACTGCACCCACGACGTCGACCACCGCACCAACTACAAGTACCACGACGAACACACCGGGAACGCTGGCATTCACTGGCGGCGAAAGCGGCTGGTTGGCTGCATTGGGCAGCGTGCTCATCGCAGCTGGAGCAGTTCTGCTTTCGTTCCGTCAGCGCCGACTGGTCATCATTTCGTCTGACCAACAGCGATAGCGATCCACCTTTCGAGTGACGACGGCTGAGATCAAGGCGATTACCGTCAGTCGTATGCACACCCCACTCGCGGAATGGATGCGAGCTCACCCTCGCATCGCCGACATCCTGGGAGCGGTTCCGTTCATCATCGTGTCGATCATCATCGGGCTGCCCGCCGCCGATGTGGGCGAAGCCGGTCTCCAGGATCCTGAAGGCGCCCTCGAATGGGCGATCCTTCTCCTTCCCTCGCTGCTCCTGATATTCCGTCGTTCCTTGCCGATTACCGCCGTCTTGCTCGGCACCCTCGGCACGACAGTGATCTGGCTTGTCGGTCTCCCCGACTACACGTTCGCAACCGCCGCGCTTCTGTATTCGGCATACGTCCATGGTCGAGAGCCGTTCGGACGGAACGTTGCGATCGGGGCTGGGATTTTCCTCACCGGCTTCACCGTGCTCGGGGCCTCGGTCGGTCAGGCACCCACGTTCGTGGTCGCCCTCGTCGCGCTGACGATGGCCGGAGCGATCGCACTGGCCAGCAATGCGGTCAACCATCGCAACTATCTCGACGAAGCCGAGCGCCGCGTGGAGCAGGCCGAACGCACCCAAGCGGCCGAGGCTCGCAACGTCGTCACCGAAGAACGAACTCGCATTGCCAGGGAGCTCCACGACGTCGTGGCTCATGGCCTCTCGGTCATCGTCGTGCAGGCTGGGGCGGCCCAACGAATTATCGACAAAGACCTCGACGGCACGAAGCACGCGTTGGGTGAAATCGAGGGTGCCGCCCGCAGCTCGCTCACGGAGATGCGTCATGTGCTCGGCGTTCTGCGGACCGAGGATGCTCACAATCGCCGCCCGACGCCCGGCATTCAATCCTTGGCGGAGCTCGTCAAGAGCTACGAAGACCACGGCATCGTGACCGCGCTCGAGATCAATGGCGACGAACGTTCGGTGCCCTCCACGATCGAAACGAGCGTCTATCGCATTGTCGAGGAAGCCCTCACTAATGTCTTGAAGCACGCCGGACCACGGGCAGCGGCCGCCGTTGCGCTCGAGTTCTCATCTGATCAGCTCGAACTCTCGATCACCGACAATGGGCGGGGAGCGGCCGCCCCAGCCTCTGACCCCGGCCATGGGCTGATGGGCATGCGAGAGCGTGTCGAGGTGATCGGTGGCGAGATTCGCATCGG